>JBHJNU010000036.1:0-52344 GCA_050330515.1 Flavobacteriaceae bacterium
AAAGGAAACGAAGAAATTTGGACCCAGGGCCAAGGGAAATATACTAGTCATTGGGTGCCTAGTTTCGATGATATGGAGGAGAAGGTTGAATTTGATCTGAATATTACATTTGACCCGCATTATGAGGTCATTGCCAATGGTAAATTGGTTGACAAGGTATATCGAGACACTACATCTGCAATGTGGTCTTTCGATATGCAAAAACCGATGAGCAGCTACCTATTGGCTTTTGTCATTGGCAACTATAAAAAACAAGAGTTAAAATCAAAAAGCGGCTTCACGGTGGAGAACTATTATTACGCGCGCGATAGTCTAAGGGTCGAACCAACCTATCGCTACACCAAAGAAATAGTTGATTTTTTGGAAGAAGTAATTGGTGTACCATATCCTTGGCAGAACTACAAACAGGTTCCGGTTAAAGATTTTCTGTATGCCGGAATGGAGAATACCGGCTGCACCATTTTTTCCGACGGCTACGTTATAGACTCCATCGCATTTATTGATAAAAACTATGTCAACGTAAATGCCCATGAATTGGCACATCAATGGTTTGGAAATTTGGTTACTGAAAAAGACGGCAATAGCCATTGGTTGCACGAGGGTTTTGCAACCTATTACGCCCAATTGGCAGAAAAGGAAATCTTTGGAGACGACCATTATTATTGGACCCTCTGTAGCACCCTTGAAGAATTGCACAAGATGGTACAAAAGGGCAAGGGCGAAAGTCTGTTAGATCCCAAAGCCAGTAGTTTGACCTTTTACGAAAAGGGAGCCTGGGCCTTGTTCATGCTTCAAAAGGAAGTTGGGGAAAAGGCTTTTAGGGCAGGAATTAAATCATATTTGAACAATTTTCGTTTCAAAAATGCTACCGTTCAAGATTTTATCAAGGAAATGGAAATCGCAAACGGCAAGGATCTTGCCCGGTTTAAAGAAAATTGGTTGATCAGTACGGCATTTCCTTTTGAGGAAGCTAAAATAGCCATCATTGAAGAGTCTCCATCTTTAAAATTGCGTTCTGAAATGGAAGCCGCCCTTGAGAAAGCCCAGAGCGATGATATTGACTACGAACGGTATTGGGATACAACGAAGTCCGTTCATCTTAAAAAATACATCATCGAACAGTTTCATCGAACAGTACCTCATGAAGTTTTGGTAAAGGCCTTTGCATCCGACACCATTGGCGTTCGTCAGCAATTGGCAATCTATATGGATAGTATTCCTGCTGCCTTGAAGGCTGATTTTGAATCACTTTTAGACGACAAAAGTTATGTTACTGTCGAAAATGCGCTTTTAAAATTATGGATGAACTATCCCGAAGAAAAAGGAAAGTACCTTGAAAGAACTAAGTACAGTACTGGTCTACCTAATAAAAATGTGCGTTTGTTGTGGCTTACCTTGGCTATCTTAACCAACGACTATGATAGCAAGAACACCCAAGCCTATTTTCAAGAACTGAGTAGTTATACGGCCCCTATTTATGGCTGGGAAATACGTATGGGCGCTTTTCAATACCTCAATGAGATCGGCTTTACCGATGCGGCACTGAAAAATTTATTGAACGCCTGTGAACACCACAGTTGGCAATTCAAAAAATATGCACGAAATTTAATCGAGCAACTTCTGAAAGACCCAGATTATAAATCGCGGATAAGCGCCATGTCAGAAGAACTAAACGAAGGCGAAAAACGTTATATCAAGACTAAACTGAATTAAGATGCGTGCTTTGGTCATATCGGGCGGTGGTAGTAAAGGTGCCTTTGCGGGTGGGGTGGCTCAATTTCTTATTCAAGAGTCAGGTAACAAATACGATGTTTTCGTAGGTACCTCAACAGGTAGTTTGCTGATATCGCATTTGGCGTTGGGTAAGTTGGATAAGATCAAGGAAATTTATTCGAATGTTGACCAAGATGCCATTTTCAGCAATTGTCCGTTCATAATCAAGAAAAAATATGGGGTTGATGAAATATCCATCAATCACTGGAACGTCATCAAAAATTTTATTAGGGGAAAAAAAACCTTTGGGGAAAGCGAAAACCTTAGAGTCCTGATTAGAAATAGTTTGACAGTGGCCGAATTCGAGGAATTGAAAAACGGCCCGCTCGATGTAATAGTCACCGTGTCCAACCTTTCACTTAACCAAGTGGAATACAAATCGATCAATGATTGCACTTATGATGAATATTGTGACTGGATCTGGATCTCGGCCAATTACACCCCTTTTATGAGCTTGGTTCGTAAAAATGGATGCGAATATGCCGACGGGGGTTTAGGAAGCACTGTGCCCATAGAAGAGGCAATTAGGCGTGGGGCCACTGATGTCGATGTCGTGGTATTGCATACAGAGATCGACTATATGAACCGTATGCCATCACGAAACCCGTTTGAACTTCTCACCACTATGTTGAGTTTTATTTTGGATCGAATCGAGTACCAAAATATCAGGATCGGTAAATTTATGGCGACCCAGAAAAATGCAATAATAAACCTATATTATACGCCGACTGTTTTAACTACAAACTCTCTCATTTTCAATAAAGAAAAAATGACCTTATGGTGGATGAAGGGCTATTTATATGCCAAGAACAAGAATGAGGAGACGAACCCTATAGAACCTAATGCAAACGAGTAGCCCGCTCTTCATCTAGCGTCAAGTTATGGTTCGGCCCTTAGTTGCAATTTAAGGTGCTAGCTAAAGTACTTCGACTATATTCTCGGGATAAACGAACAACGCGAATTTTACCAAAGACTACTGATCTCTTTTTTAACATATGCAAGCGCGGTAGCGGAAGGGTTCTGCTTGTCCATAGTTTCGGTCAATACATCTTCACGTAGTTTATCGGCAGAAACCGTTTCGCTAAGGGCAGCCTTACGAATCATTTGAATAGTGGCACCCTTTGCTGCTTTTATTATATTCCAACACTCGTCGGAAATATAAATCTGCTGTGAAAGATTATGCTCGAATTCGTTTTCTATATTTTTGATGAGCAGGGTTTCATAGTCGTTTTTATCTCCTGATTTTGGCGGAACACGAAGAACCAGACTTGGAATTGAAATACGCTCCAAGAACAGTGCCATACGCTCATAAGCCTGCAATCGAATTGGTAAGGTACTGGCTTGAGAGTCTTTATGCAACAAGTATCTTCGTCTTCCCTCTTCATTATTGGTATGCATTCTAAAGAAGTAAAATGCAATGGCCCCAGTAACCACCGAGGGTAATAGATATGCAAACAATTGAAAAATTTGATCGCCCGTCATTTTTGGTTTTTGGTTTTGATTACACGAGGTAGAACGAAATAATTTTTGAAAAAGTATGTTGTTTACATCAGGAAATCAAGTACTAATTGCCTCTTTTCATCTCTTCGCGTACCAGACTATAAAAAGCATCGAATTTAGGATGTATTTTCAAAACCACACCTTCCTTCAAATTTCCATCCTTTCCCAGCGTGCTCAACCGCTCGGGTGCTATTGCCAGTTTTTGCAGCGCGGCGCTTACTGCGGCGGCCTGCTGCGCGGGCAATTGTAGATTACCGGTCATACTTAGTCCTTCAATGGTAAGGGCCATTTCAGGGTTCGCCGTCATAATATTGGCGATTTTTTGTATCCATGAAGCACTTTCAGGTGTTATCGTCGTGCCAGAGTCACTTCCGAACAATGAGGTCAGACTCGCTGAAATGACGATCATACCGTTGGCAACCCCAATATTGGCGTTCTCGCCCAAGGTTTGTTTGGCATTGGTCAAAACAACAAGAGCGGTAGAATCGTTGCTGGCGATGGTTTCATTAATAACTTTCAATTGTCTTTCCTTTTCGTTGAGGCTGGCCATCGCTTTGTTGATGTTATCCGAGTTTTTGTTCGATACCTCGGCGAAACTGGTCAGGCTTTTCATCATGGTGCTATTTGCTGCCTGAAGGTCTGCAACTTGTTTTTCATAGGATTCCATTTTTGCAAGACTGGCTTTCTCGTTTCTTCGCGCCTCCGCGGCTTCGTTTTTCACGGAATCTAGTTCGGTTTTCAGAGCATCGATCTGCTCGAACATTTCAGTTCTTTTTTGTGCAAAAGTAAAAACGGTAGAGACCGTAAATAGAATCAGGAAAAGTAATCTTCTTACCATACCAAATGTTTTTAGTTCAATTAACCATTAAATTTAAATCTTGGTGCAAAGATAGTTTCAAAAAGCAATCAATGCACTTTTTGACGGGAAGCTTTTCCTCCTAAATATTCACAGTCGTAAAGGGCTTGAGTTCCTTCAAAGGGTACAACTGTTTTATTATACCCGTATGTAGTTCTAAGATTACGGGTTAAATCGATATCATCAACATTGACCTGTATATCATGCATCGTAAACTGGCACGGATGTTCGTAACCTGCCGCATGGGTAATTTCAACCAGCTCTTTACGGAAGGTTTTGAAATATTGTGCCAACCGATCAGACTTTAACGGAACATTAATACCGCTTTGACGCCATTTACTTTGGGTGGCAATACCGGCCGGACATCTATTCGTATGACATACCTGCGATTGAATGCAGCCTATGCTCATCATTGCCTCGCGGGCAACATTGATACAATCAACACCCATTGCGAAGGCCATCGCCGCCTTCGAGGGAAAACCAAGTTTTCCACTGCCGATAAATACGATGCGGTGGCTAAGTGCACGTGTTTGAAAGACTTTATAGAGGTCAGAAAAGCCGTATACCCAAGGCAAAGAAACATGATCCGCAAAAGATGGGGGAGCAGCCCCCGTACCGCCTTCACCGCCGTCAACAGTAATAAAGTCGGGACCTTTGCCAGTTTTAACCATGATGTCGGCTAACTCTTCCCATTGGTCTAATTTACCGATCGCACCCTTTAGGCCCACGGGCAAGCCTGTTTCTTCCGCGATTTTTTCTATCAATTCCATCAATTCTGGCACGGAGTTGAATGCTTTGTGCGTGGCAGGGGAGAGCACGTCTTTGCCGACTTCAACACCACGAATTTCGGCAATTTCCTTTGTTATCTTGGCTCCAGGTAGAACACCTCCTTTACCGGGTTTCGCACCTTGCGAAAGTTTAATTTCGATCGCTTTGATGCACGGATTTTCCTCTACCAATTTTTTCATTTTTTCCAAGGAAAGATTTCCATCGTAAGAACGAACTCCAAAATATCCGGTACCAAAATGAAAAATAACATCGCCGCCTTGTTTATGATAGGGCGATAGGCCACCTTCACCGGTGTTGTGAAACGCCTCGGCCTTTGCAACGCCAATGTTCATTGCTTCAACGGCTGCTGCCGAGAGCGAACCAAAACTCATGGCCGACACGTTAATGACCGATGCGGGTCGATACGGTTTCCTTCGATTGTTATAGGCCCCCATAACTTTTGCGCAGGGCAAAAACGAGGGGTCACTCGCATTCGGGTGTCCTTCCGGTACCTTGTAGGCCAGCATCTGGTTTTTTATGAAAATATGCTGATGTGCATAAATATCACGGTCGGTGCCGAAGCCTTCGTAGTTGTTCTCTTTCTTTGCCGAGGCATAGATCCAACCTCTTTCGATGCGGTTGAAAGGAAGTTCCTCTCTGTTGTTGGCAACAAAGTACTGTCGCATTTCAGGACCGATACTTTCTAACCAATAACGCAGATGACCCACAATAGGGTAGTTATGCGATATGGTATGTGCCTTTTGGATAAAAATATCACGAACAGCCACAAGGGTAAGAAAGGCTAAAATCCACGCCCACCAAGGAACATTGAAAAGGGATATTAGAAATGAATCCATACTATAAAGGTCAATCGCAAATGTCAAATTTAAGCTCAGACTCGATTTTGGTTAAAATAAAGGTTTGTTTCAACATCATATGAATCAGTTCAAAATTGAACTTTTGATCCAACATTGGCAAGTAGCGTTATTTACCTTTTATTTGCTTATCCAGTACCGGTTTTAAGTCGCTGTTCAAATAATCTAGACTCATTTCGGTCAAGGTTTTAACACCTAAGATCAATCCGCTGTCATCTATCATAAAGTCGGGAGTGTGATGCGGAAAAGATGCTGTGTTACCAGGGGTCATTCCTCCTAGAAAAAAGAAAAAACCGGGCACTTCACGTTGAAAATAGGAAAAATCCTCAGCCCCTGTTATGGCTTTTTGTAGTTGAATATTTTCAGTTCCTGCAACTCTTTTCATGGTCGGCAACATTTGGTCCACCAAAGCAGGGTTATTATAGGTGATGTCCGTTGAATTGGTAATTTCACAGGTAGCTTCACCCCCGTAGGCCTTGGCAATCGTTTCCACCATTTCGACCATTCGCTTGTTCAATTTATCCTTCATATCGTAATCCAATGTACGGATGGTACCAATCATTTCGGCACTTTCAGGTATAATGTTAAAACGAACACCACTTGAAATTTTTCCGACCGTTATCACTGCGGCCTCATTGGTGAGATCGGTCTCGCGACTGATAATGGTTTGAAGACCATCGATAATTTTCGCACTGATCAGAATCGGATCGACCCCTGACCAAGGTTGTGAGCCATGCGACTGCTTGCCCTTGACGTTGATGACGAAGCGCTGCGCGGCAGCCATGGTACCTCCTGACTTATAACGGATTACCCCAACAGGTGTTTGTGAATTTATATGTAACCCAAAAATGGCGTCTACTTTCGGGTTTTCCATTACCCCTTCCTTGACCATTAGTAAGGCACCACCCTCTTCTCCAGTCGGCGGTCCTTCTTCCGCAGGTTGGAAGATAAATTTCACGGTTCCTTTGATTTTATCCTTGTTCTTAGAGAGTACCTCGGCAACGCCCATCAAGATGGCGGTATGGGTGTCATGACCGCAGGCATGCATGACCCCTACCGGTTGACCGTCGAATTCTGACCGTACGTTCGACCTATAGGGCAGGTCATTGCGCTCGGTTACCGGTAAGGCATCGATATCTGCTCGTAAGGCGATTACTTTTCCCGGCAGATTTCCTTTTAACAAACCGACAACCCCCGTATGCGCTACGCCGGTTTGCACTTCAATGCCTAATGATTTTAGATGGGAAGCTATTTTTTCTGCCGTTTTGAATTCACGATTTCCAAGTTCAGGATTTTGATGGATATCTCTTCGCCATTCGATTACCTTATTTTCAACCGCGATATAATCTTTTTCCAAATTTGGTCCTTGGGCTGAAACAAAGCCTCCGACCATTAAGAATCCTGCAATTATTGACTTATTCATAGGTATTTGATTTAAAACTTTATGAGTCTGTAGTTGTCATCTTGAAGTTGAATCAATGCGGTCATGGCAGAAAGTGATAACTGTACCCCATCAATCAGTTCCTCCTTCGGAAAACCTCGTGAAGCGGATGACTGTCCGCAGAAAATAATTTGTCCGCCCGCAGCTATTAAAGCTTTTATTAATTCTTTATTAGGATTATCAGTGCCATAGCGCTTGTGGTAGGCCTCATTGGTAATAATGTCTTTTGACGCTGCATTATGAACCACAAGGGCGAACTTTAAATTTTCAAGTGGTACACCACTTTGAGCGTGCATATTCAGAAACCTAGCCGCCGTTTCGATACCTTTGTTTATGCTTTCAGGTGATTCCGGTGAGTTCATGATATCGAAAACGGCTTTGAATTCTTTCGCCGGATCAACCTTGATGTCAAGGTTGTCAACTAGAAAAACCTCCCCATAACCTTTTATGATGGGCCCTTCAGATTTTGTTTGTGCACACAGCGCCATGCAACTGGCTAAAAGTACCACCGACAAAAAGGTTGACCGTTTTTTCATTTCAAGCAATTGTAACGCTAAATATATTCAAATTCAAGAAGAACCAAGGGTATTGTTCATAATTATTGAAACCATGTTTTTATCATGACATGTATTATGGCTAAATTCACCCTCCCATAACGGAATACATAAATACGAAAGATTGCAGAATTTTATAAATAAGTTGAACGATGCCCAAAAGGCACCTGTTGTTCATAAAGACGGTCCCCTGATGGTGATTGCCGGCGCGGGTTCGGGCAAGACGCGCGTACTCACATTTCGTATAGCCCATTTGATGGCGCAAGGTGTGGATGCTTTCAATATACTGGCGTTGACATTTACGAATAAGGCGGCACGTGAAATGAAAAAGCGTATTGCAGAAATCGTGGGAACGGCAGAAACAAAAAACTTGTGGATGGGTACCTTCCATTCGGTTTTTGCAAAATTGTTGCGTTACGATGGTGATAAATTAGGTTTTCCGAGCAATTTTACCATCTATGACACGCAAGATTCGCAACGTTTGATCGCCTCCATTATTAAGGAAATGGGTCTGGATAAGGATATTTACAAGTTCAAACAGGTACAAAACCGCATTTCTTCGTACAAGAACAGTTTAATTACGGTAAAGGCTTATTTTAACAATCCAGAATTAGTGGAAGCCGATGCGATGGCAAAACGACCTCGATTAGGTGATATTTACCAAAATTATGTAGATCGGTGCTTTAGAGCGGGCGCCATGGATTTTGATGATCTTTTACTGCGTACCAATGAGCTTTTAAACCGTTTTCCGGAAGTGTTGGCCAAGTATCAGGATCGTTTCCGATATATTTTGGTAGATGAGTACCAAGATACCAATCATTCCCAATACCTTATTGTCAAGGCCTTGTCAGATAGGTATCAGAATATTTGCGTAGTAGGCGATGACGCTCAAAGTATTTATTCTTTCCGGGGGGCTAACATCAGTAATATTCTGAATTTTCAAAAAGATTACGATAATGTAGGTATGTACCGTTTAGAGCAGAATTACCGTTCTACAAGTAACATTGTCAATGCGGCCAACTCCATTATCGCCAAGAATAAGGATCAACTAGAGAAAGTAGTTTGGACCGCTAACGAGGAGGGTGCTGCCATAAAAATACATCGGAGCCCCACAGATGCTGAAGAAGGGCGCTATGTTGCAGGCTCTATCTGGGAGAATCGTATGCAAAATCAATTGCCCAACGGCCATTTCGCCGTGCTGTACCGAACTAATTCTCAGTCACGAGCAATAGAGGACGCCTTGCGAAAGAGAGATATTCCATACCGGATTTACGGGGGATTATCGTTTTACCAAAGAAAGGAAATCAAAGATGTACTATGTTATTTGAGATTGGTCATTAACCCAAAAGATGAGGAGGCGTTAATGCGAATTATCAACTTTCCCGCCCGTGGTATAGGGCAGACAACTATTGACAAGCTGGTCGTTGCTGCCAATCATTACAGGCGTTCGGTGTTCGAAGTTATCGAAAACCTTGATAAAATAGACCTTAAAATCAATGCCGCAACAAAAAGTAGGCTCCAAGATTTTACCATGATGATCAAGAGTTTTCAGGTGATGAACCAAAGTGTCGACGCCTTTGTTCTGGCGGAACATGTTGCCAAAAAAACAGGCATTCTGTTAGAGTTCAAGAAAGACGGTACCCCAGAAGGTATAGCCCGTATGGAGAACATCGAAGAACTGTTAAATGGTATCCAAGATTTCGTAGAAGGCCAAAAGGAGCTTGATGAGGCCAACGGAAGTCTTACCGAGTTTCTAGAAGATGTTGCCTTGGCTACCGATTTGGATAAAGATACTGGTGATGATGACCGGGTTGCCTTGATGACCATTCATTTGGCCAAAGGTTTGGAATTTCCATATGTTTATATCGTTGGAATGGAGGAGGATCTTTTTCCATCGGCGATGAGCATGAATACCCGAAGTGAATTGGAGGAAGAAAGAAGGTTGTTTTATGTGGCCCTTACCAGGGCTGAAAAACAAGCCTATTTGACCTATACCCAGAACCGCTATCGATGGGGGAAACTGATCGATGCGGAACCAAGTCGATTTTTAGAGGAAATTGACGAAAAATATACAGAGAATTTGACCCCGATCGATACTGCGGCATATAGATACAAACCACTAATGGATGCTGATATTTTTGGAGAAGTCGATAAGAGTAGGTTGCGTCAATCAAAACCTATCAACGGCAGCCCACCCGTTGTTGGCAAACCTAACGAAAATCAGTTGCGAAAACTGCGAAAATTAAAACCTGAGCTGGCTTCGCCCATCGGAAATACCAACACCATCGACCCAATGCTTTCTGAGGGAGTGCTGGTAAACCATACCCGGTTTGGTCGCGGTAAAATTTTAAAGATAGAAGGTGTTGGAAACGACAAAAAAGCCGAAATACAGTTTACGGATGGCGATGTGAAGAAGTTATTACTGCGGTTTGCGAAATTGGAGGTCGTAGACAAGTAAGTTTAACGGAAAAGATATCAACCCAATAGGGATGAGATTAGATCATGATTTACATTTAAAAAATTTGCCATTCAATTGACAACTAAAAACTTATGGTAAAACATATCGTTACTTTGGCGTGCAACCTGCCTTTTTTATTGCTATCCGTTAAGTGTGGTCAAATGAATACAAAGCCCAAAGAAAATTTTAGGGAAGAAATCGTCAATACCATTGTAAAAGCTGATCGAGATGATGCTGATTATTGGGATGCCGCAGAACTTGTTTGGAGTGACGAATTCGAGGGTGATCAACTTTCTTCCGATAATTGGGTTTTTGAAACCGGTGGAGGTGGTTGGGGTAACAATGAGCTTCAAAACTACCTGGCATTTGGCGCTACTGAAGTAAGCGACGGAACATTGAAAATCACGGCCAAAAAGAATACCGACAATACTCTTGAAGGTGCATATACCTCTGCTAGATTAAACAGTAAACAATCGTTCAAATTCGGTCGCATCGAGATTAATGCGAAGCTGCCAGAACATAAAGGCAATGGCAGTTGGCCAGCTTTGTGGATGCTTGGCAGTAACATACAGACGGTGGGCTGGCCCGCATGCGGCGAAATCGACATTATGGAATATGTTAGTTTTAAACCTAATAAAGTCCATTTTTCAATTCATAGCACCGCAAATAACCATGTCAATGGTACCGAGATAACTTCAGGTGCGTTAGATTTGGAAACTATAGAAGAAGAGTTTCACGCCTTCGGGGTGCTGTGGACTGAGAAGTATATCAAGTTTTATCTTGATGATATGGCCAACATTCAATTTGTTTTTCGTCGCCCCCTTACCTCTACAGCAGATAGCTGGCCATTTTCCGATCCGTTTTATATTTTAATGAATATTGCGGTAGGAGGAAATTGGGGTGGGCTAGAAGGGGTTGATCCTTTTATTTTTCCTGCTACTATGGAGGTTGATTATATTCGGGTATATCAAGTAAGATAATCAATATAAGGAAATATCTTTAAACCTCTACTTAATTTAAACATGTGAACTCACATCAAAATTGTTTTGATCTTTTGATAAAGATGCATGCCGCATCTATAGGGTTATATGTTATAAAGAGATTTTAATACCATAAAGGTAGGCATTATTCAATTATTTTTCTTGCCGGGGCCATAAGCTATTACATTAGTAACGACTAACTTTACAATGTGGCTGAATTCATCAAAATTTATGAACAGAATCCGAACCCGAAAGAAATCAAACGGGTGGTTGATATCTTACGCAAGGGCGGCCTCGCCATATATCCTACAGATACCGTGTACGGACTTGGATGCGATATTACGAATACCAAGGCCCTGGAAAAAATTGCCCGTATTAAGGGTATTAAACTGGAGAAAGCGAACTGGTCGTTTATCTGCGCCGATTTAAGCAATCTTTCTGATTACGTTCGTCAAATAGACACGGCCACTTTTAAGATCTTAAAACGGGCACTTCCCGGTCCGTATACCTTTATTCTGCCGGGAAATAATAATCTTCCCAAAAGCTTCAAAAAAAAGAAGACTGTCGGAATACGCGTGCCCGACAACGCAGTTGCCAATGCCCTTGTGGTTGAATTGGGTAATCCGATCGTTTCGACATCAATTTATGATGAAGACGAACTTTTGGAATACACTACCGACCCAGAATTGATTTTCGAGAAATGGCAAAATTTGGTCGATGTGGTGGTCGATGGGGGCTACGGCGGTAACATGGCCTCAACAATAATCGACCTTTCAGAAGGTGAACCTTTCGTTGTTCGCGAAGGAAAGGGGAGTATTGATTTTCTATAGCCTATAAGTCGGCTAATTTAGTTCTGTTGTATTTAATGCGGCAACTGTTTTTTGCGAGTAGTGCTACGAAATCAGCGGTTCAAAATCTTTTCAGGCATAAAAAAATGCGCCTATTAGGCGCATTTTATATTTAAAACTGAATTTTCCCTTAATTATTAATCGAAGGATCTTTCATTCCCTCTTCGATCATGCTATAGAACTGATCGATTTTTGGAAGAACTACAATTCTTGTTCTTCTGTTCTTAGACTTCTCGCTTGCAGAAAGAGGGATATACTCAGCTCTACCAGCTGCGGTCATTCTCTTAGGGTCAACACCATAATCTTTTTGCAGAACCCGTACTACTGAAGTTGCACGTTTTACGCTCAAATCCCAGTTGTCGACCAAAACACCACCGCTGAAAGGAACATCGTCGGTATGGCCTTCAACCATGAATTCAAAATCTGGTTTGTTGTTCACTACTTTGGCCACTTTGCCCAAAACATCTTTTGCCCTATTGGATATGTTATAGCTACCACTACTGAATAATAGTTTGTCAGAGATTGAAACGAAAACTACACCTTTTTCAACACTGATCTCAATATCTTCATCATCAAGATTTCCAAGTACTCCTTTTAAACTTTGTACTAATGAAAGGTTAACAGAATCTCTGCGTGTAATGGCATCGTTCAATTTTCTTATGGTCAAATCCTTTTCCTGAAGACTTTCCAATGATTTTTCTAAATTCTCGGCCCCCTTTGTTGTTAAGGTGGTAAGGTTGCCCATGTTGTTTATCAATTCTTGGTTATTGGCCTTTAGAAAGGCGTTCTGGTCTTCTAAGGTTTGCATTCTTGAGGTTGCCGAAGCTTTTTCCTCTAAACATGTGTTCAACTTAACCGTTGCTGAATTCAATAAATCTTGGGCTTCCTTATGCTTCGTCTCTAGATCTTTGAACTTTTTTTGTGATACGCAAGAAGACAACAAAAGTGTTGCTCCCAAGCAAATTAAAATGACTTTTTTCATAATGATGAGATAAATATTAACTGTGTTATTTGTTTTAAAATTCGAAACTTAACGCAAAACTATGTAAACGCGTTATTGTTATTTGTCAAAAATAGTTAATCTTTTACTAATACCTTAAAATTGTTTACATGATGTACGAAATGAGACCATACAATGGACTTCGTAGTGGCATAGTTTAGTACAAAATTGGCTTTTTCCCTTTTACGGTTCATGGTTCTGAATTGCCCATAAAAACTTAGATGCGCCCTTAAAATGGCCAGGCAGTGCAAGAATTTAAACTGGAAGATAAAGCGCAGTGCCGCCACCCCATCTAAGATCAAACGCAGCAAAATTATGGGTAATGCCTTATGTCTTGGAAGGTTTTTTACGATGGAGAACAACGAATTTCTAAAGTTCAAATAGGTCTTCTTGGGGTTCATGTTGCTTAAGGTTGAACCACCTAAATGATAAACCTTGGAAGTGCCCACGTAGTAGACTTGGTGTTGGTTGTTCTTTGCCCGCCAACAGAGATCAACTTCTTCTTGATGTGCGAAATAATCCTCGTCAAAACCTCCTAAATCATTGAATACCTCTCTTTTAATAAACATGCACGCCCCTGTTGCCCAAAAGATCTCGCGAATATCATCGTATTGGCCCACGTCTTTTTCAAGAGCTTGAAAAATACGCCCTCGACAGAAAGGATAGCCTAGTTGATCAATGAACCCGCCTGCCGCCCCGGCATATTCGAAATGGTCTTTTTGTTTCAGATCTAGTATTTTTGGCTGAATAATCGAAGCGTTCGGTAAATCAGAAAACGCCATTTTTATGGGTTCAAGCCAATTGGGCGTTACTTGAACATCAGAATTCAAAAGGCAGAATATATCGGCATCTATATGCTTCAAGGCATCATTGTAACCTTTGGCATAACCGCCATTTTCCTTATTTTGTATGATTCTAACATCAGGATAATTTTCCAACACGAACTCGACCGAACCATCGGACGAAGCATTGTCTGCCAAATAAACTTTCGCTTCCGCAGAATATTCGATAACCGATGGCAGGTAACTTTGTAATAGTCCCTTTCCGTTCCAGTTGAGTATGACAATGGCGATGCGCAAGATGGTGGCAAATTAACGGCTAAAATCAGGAATATCTTTTAGAAACGTATATTTTTCCGCTTCAAAATCCATTTTGCAATAGAAATGATCTAATCCGTTCGTAACCATCAGGTAGTTCGCCTCAAGCTGCATATTGTACCGTGCAATTTGGTCAAAAGTAGTTTGGTCGATTTTGATTTTAGGAGCCTTACATTCTATAAGAACATTAATGTGGCCTAAGGTATCGAACACAACGATATCATATCTTTTTTTTAACGCGTTGATGCTTAACTGTTTTTCAACGTTTATAAGGCTTTTCGGAAACTTTTTAGTTTCTATCAAGTAATTCACAACATGTTGTCTAACCCATTCTTCGGGCTGTAAAACCACGAATTTTTTGCGGATGACATCAAAAATATGGACTTTATTTTCGCTATTTTTGAAACGAAAGGGATAGGCCGGGAAATTTAACGGTTGCATCGCACAAATTTGAGGAATTTTTTTCGATGGAGGAAGTAAAACAGCTTGTGAATGATATCAAAAAGGGGAATATTAAGCCCATCTATCTGCTAACAGGGGAGGAGCCCTATTATATAGATAAGATAACGGAATTTATCGAAAAGAATGTACTGAACGAAGAAGAACGCAGTTTCAACCAAATGGTACTTTATGGAAAGGATGTTTCGGTAGAGGAAATTGTTTCAAATGCCAAACGCTACCCTATGATGGCCGAAAGACAGGTCATTATTGTTAAAGAGGCACAGCATCTTGCCCGAACTATTGACAATCTTTACCCATACGCCGAAAACCCGCAACCTACAACTGTGTTGGTACTTTGCTACAAATACAACAAGTTCGATAAGCGTAAAAAAGTATATAAAGCGATTGCTAAGAATGGGGTAGTTTTCGAAAGCAAAAAACTTTTTGAGAACAAAGTATCAGATTGGATCCGTAACGAATTGCAAGGATCGGGCTACCAGATCTCACACAAGGCAGCCATACTGCTGACCGAGTTTTTAGGAACAGATCTTAGCAAGATCAGCAATGAACTTGAAAAGTTGCAGTTGGTGCTTCCAAAGGATAAGGAAATCACCCCCCTTGATATAGAAGAGAATATCGGTATAAGCAAAGACTATAATAATTTTGAACTGAAAAAGGCGCTAGGGGAACGTAACGTATTGAAGGCCTCTCGCATTCTCACCTATTTTTCACAAAATCCGAAAGACAATCCCTTTGTGGTTACCATAACCCTATTGAATACATTTTTCACCCAATTATTGATGTATCATGGTATGAAAGACCACAGTGCTAAAAATGTGGCAAGTTTACTGGGCATTAATCCGTTTTTTGTAACTGAATATCAGGTAGCCGCAAGAAACTATCCTATGAAAAAGGTTAGTGAGATTCTTTCAAACCTTCGCGAACTCGACTTAAAGGGCAAGGGGGTAGGTGCGAACAATGTTTCACAAACTGATTTGTTAAAGGAATTATTGGTGAAGGTAATGTGATTACTTTCTATCGATACTGAATTTCCCCGGACCCAAGAATATGATGACTACAAAACAGGTCAAGAATAACAAGGCCTTCTCCTTAGTGCCGAATGGGTCAGCTGCATGTACGATGAAAGCGGCAACCCCCATTGTAATAGCCGAAGGAATAGCCGCAAACCGCGTTTTATAACCTATAATAATCAAGATAGGACAGACTAGTTCACCAATAACCGCCAGAAATAACGAAGGGGCCGCCCCTATGCCAATTGGGTCACCGAACTCTATTTCACCTCCGGCGATCAGCTTTTGAAATTTAGGAATGCCGTGCGTAAGCAGCATTACAGAAGAAGAGATGCGCAGGATAAGTAGGCCTAACTCGATTCTAAGGGAATTTTTCATTTTTTGGGGGGTTATTTAGAATAAATATATTCAATTTTTTAGAAACTCCAAAAATATTAATTCCATTGTATCGACAAGGGTGTTCACATCGCTCTTTTGGAAACTTAGTGGTGGTTTTATTTTCAGAACACTATCAAAGGGTCCATCCGTTCCTATCAAAATGAATTTATCACGAAGTCTGTTCTTGACGAACGAGGCCAGTTCAGTGTACGGCATTCCTTTTTCATCAACGAGCTCTACACCTAGAAAAAGACCACTTCCCCTAACATCGGCTATTTGAACATATTTTTTTTGTAAAGCCTTGAGCTTTTCCACTAAAAAGTCACCTACTTCTTTGGCATGGTTTTGTAGATTTTCTTCCTCGATAACATCGAGCACTGCATGACCGATTGCGCATGAAACCGGATTACCACCAAAGGAGCTGAAGAATTCCAGGCCGTTGTCAAAACTAGCTGCAATTTCAGTTGTGGTAACCACGCCCCCCATAGGATGACCATTGCCCATTGGCTTTCCGATGATGACCATATCAGGCACTACATCATACATTTCGTATCCCCAGAAAACATCTCCGAGCCTACCAAAACCAACTTGCACCTCATCGCTAATGCAAACCCCACCTTGGCCCCGTATTTTGCCGTAAACCTCCTTTAGATAACCCTTGGCCAGCGGTACCTGGCCACCACAACCTACAATGGGTTCGGCAATAAAGGCGGCAACTTCGTTTTTATCAGCATCTATCTGGGCTATTGTTTTAGCGGCAAAATGATTGCCTGCGGTTCCATCATCGAGCATTCCAGAACCAAAGGCTTTCGGCAAGGGTGTTTCAATAATGTAATCTTGTTTTCCGTGGCCACCAGCGTGATTGTACTTATACGGACTGATATCTATACCGATCCTGGTATTGCCGTGGTACCCGTGTTCAAGAACCATTATCTTTTCTTTACCGGTATGGGTCATCGCCATGCGAATGGCAAGGTCGCTTGCAGCGCTACCGGAGTTCACGAAAAATACCTTGTTTAGATGGGCAGGAAACCTCGATAGTAATTTTTCACTGTAACTTAGGAGTTCTTCATAAATATATCTGGTATTGGTATTCAGTTTGCCCATTGCCCACTGCCCGGCCTTTACCACTTTGGGATGGCAGTGACCGGCAAGCATGATATTGTTGTAAGCGTCTAAAAAGGTATTCCCATGGGTATCATACATATATTGAAACGCGGAGCCATACATTTCAATGGGCTCTTTGTAACTCAGCGAAAGCGCCTTGCTCAAATAATCCGTTCTGCGCTTTAATTGGCCAGTTAGTGACTTTTTAGGGCTGGGTGGAAAATCTGCCGCACTTCTGAAATGATCCTTCGCCATGATCGGATTAATGCCCAACCATTTTCGCAATAGCGACCAAGCGGGCCTTTCGCTTATTGTGATGTATTCCGAATCGGGCTTGAGAGTCTTTGCATATGCCGAATTGCAAACGCTGATGCAGAGTCGGGCCGCTACCAGATAGTATAGAATGTCCAATTCCTTTTCTTCCAACGGATAAACTTCATGATATCCTTTGATTACTTGTGATGCGATCTCCAAGGGCCGGGCCTTCCCCATCATTACATAGGTGATTGCCACCGCGACTTCATTGATGAGCCAAGAATGGCACATATCACCAAAATCGATAATGCCCGAAACTGCACCGCCTTGGGTCAATACGTTCCAGTCATTTCCGTCGTTGTGAATGATGCCGTGCCGTAATTCATGCTGAATAGGGTAAACATGCGCATCAAACTGTAAAAAGAAATAAGCGACCAGGCTTCGGTCTTTAATATGGGTTATATATTCAAGAAATCGGTAATTCGATTTAAAATGCTTGAGGTCCCATTGGGTTACTTTGCCTGTTATTGCCGCATTATAGGTCTTCAAAATGGTTCTGTCCATTTTAGCCAAAAAAGTACCTAACGAAGACAACAGTTCTGCACTATGTTCGATATTTCCTAAAAAATCGCCTTCTACAAAAGATAATAACCGATAAATGGCGTTTTTATGTACAACCAGTTCTTTATTTTGGGTTGTAGGCATCGTGGCAGGAAAACTATATTCTTTAAGGATACTTAATTTTTGCAGAATCATATTCTCTGCAAGTAAGAGTTCAGTCGTTTCTTCTGACAGTGCATATTGCTTCAGAACATACACCACATGACCGCAATCGATTTTGTAGTTTATGCTGTCGTAGCCTTCTAATTTTGTAACGACGTAGTTGTCGAGATTATAGAAATCCTTGAGTACGTTTTTGATTTCCATTTACTGTTTATAAGGTATCTAAACTAATGTAAATGTTCTATAAAAACTACAATTAAATCCAAATTAAACAGCATTGAGGTTCGTTCTGGGAGGAAAGGGCCTTAACGCAATTTAGGATACTCTTCAGGATTAGCTTCATGCATAATACCATAAACCTTTTCAAAAATGTCTTCGGCGTTGGGTTTGGAGAAATAATCGCCATCTGTTCCGTATGCAGGTCGGTGTGCTTTTGCCGTCAAGGTCTGTGGAGCACTGTCCAAATACTTATAGGCATTTTGTTTCTCTACAATTTCTTGGATAAGATATGCCGAACAACCGCCGGGAACATCTTCATCTACCACCAACAATCTGTTTGTTTTCTTGATACTTTCTACAACATCGTGCCCTATGTCAAAAGGCAGTAAAGACTGGGCATCGATTACCTCGGCATCAATGCCGACCTCTACCAGATCCTTGGCCACCTTCTCCACAATACGAAGGGTAGAGCCGTAGGAGACTATAGTAATGTCAGTACCTTTCCGCAGAATTTCGACAACCCCTATAGCAGTGCAAAACTCACCTAAGTTACTGGGTAAAGGTTCCTTTAAACGATAACCGTTCAAGCTTTCTATGACCAATGCCGGTTCATCGCTTTTCAAAAGGGTATTGTAAAAACCTGCCGCCTGTGTCATATTTCTAGGGGCCAAAATATACATGCCGCGCAGCAAATGAATCAGGCCTCCCATTTGAGATCCCGAGTGCCAGATACCTTCTAACCGATGGCCTCTTGTTCTAATGATAAGAGGGGCTTTTTGTTTGCCAAAGGTGCGATAACGTAATGTAGCCAGGTCATCGGTCAATGTAGGCATCGCGTAAAAAATATAATCTAAATATTGTATTTCGGCAATTGGTCTTAATCCTCTTAGGGCCATACCAACGCCTTGACCTATGATGGTGGCCTCGCGGATACCTGTATCGGCGACACGCAGTTTTCCGTATTTTTCCTGTAAACCCTCTAGGCCTTGGTTAACATCTCCTATGGCCCCACTATCTTCACCAAAAACGAGAAGTTCAGGGTATTTGGCAAATAATGTATCAAAGTTATCCCTTAGAATAATCCTTCCGTCAACCGCTTCTGCCTGTTCATCGTATCGGGGCGATATGGCGTTGATCGCGGTGGCCCTATTGTCATTTTCATTATAGAGATGAAGACTATATTTCGGTTGCATAGTCTTCAAAAAGTTATTGGTCCATTGAACCAGCGCTTTTTTTTCGGGGGTATTTTCACCAATGAGATAACGCAGGGCAGTTCTTGCACCGCTTGCCAGATCTTTTTTTAGAGGTTCGTCAACAGCAATGAGGTCATTCTTGATTTTTGATATCAAAACTTTGTTTTGACTCGTGCGTGCCGCATTGTCTACGAGGGATATCAAGCTCCGTTTCATCTCTTGGTGCGAAAGAAGATATTCAGCCCAGGCCTCTTTTTTTGAGGTTCGAACTTCCTTGTTGATCGATTTTTCTATTGCTGACAACTCTTCATCCGAAGCGATTCCGGAGGCAATTATCCATTCCCTAAATTTTTTGTTACAGTCATTATCTCTTTCCCAATCTAATCTTGCATCATTCTTATAACGCTCATGTGACCCGGAAGAGGAGTGGCCCTGTGGTTGGGTTAGTTCGGTAATGTGTATGATGACGGGTACATGTTCTTCTCTGGCAATATCCGACGCGTTTTCATAGGCGTGCATGAGACCGGTGTAGTCCCATCCTTTTACCTTCATCATTTCATAGCCGGGAAGATTCTTTTCTCTTTGAAACCCCGCAAGCATTTTTGAGATATCCTCCTTGGTTGTATGGTACTTGGCGGGGACGGATATACCGTACTCATCGTCCCAAATACTGATTACCATAGGCACTTGTAAAACACCTCCTGCGTTTACGGTTTCCAAAAATAGTCCCTCGCTCGTACTGGCGTTTCCTATGGTGCCCCAGGCAACTTCATTTCCGTTCTTCGAGAACTTGGAGGCATTTATATTCTTCAGTGTCCTATATATTTTTGAAGCTTGGGCTAGCCCGAGAAGTCTGGGCATTTGACCTGCGGTACAAGATATATCGGCGCTGCTGTTCTTTTGTTCGGTGAGGTTCTTCCAACTACCATCTTCATTGAGACTATAGGTGAGGAAGTGCCCTCCCATTTGCCGGCCGGCACTCATTGGCTCTTTTGCGATATCGGTCGTGGCGTAGAGGGCATGAAAAAAGGCTTTCGGGGTCAAGAGACCTAAAGCCATCATAAAGGTCTGATCCCGGTAATAACCACTTCTAAAATCGCCATCCCTAAAAGAGCGCGCCATGGCTAATTGAGGTAGTTCTTTTCCGTCACCGAAGATTCCGAATTTTGCTTTCCCCGTTAGCACTTCCTTACGGCCAAGTAGGCTGCATGTACGGCTAAGGGTCGCTATCTCAAAGTCCTTTAGGATTTGCGCCCTAAAATCGTCAAAAGAAATGTCGTTACTTGTTTTAGGCGATATGTCCATTAAGATTTTGAAGTTTAGACAAAAATACATAACCGAGTGGTTTTTTGCAACTTCTAAAAGTGGATAGTTGTTGATTATTCCTTAAAAAAAGGATACTAAAAATGCATTTTGTTAAACATTAAACAAAATAATCAATAAATATTAGGAATATTTTGATCTACTAAAACCACTTTCTGGTGAATAAGCCGGTCAAGGTCTTAATATCTACGGTAACGATGAACCGAATTTTTTGACTATAGTCGGGCTGAGAAACCTCCCAGCCATTGTTGGAGTATAGGGGAAAGTACAATTCGAAATAATCGGTTACGAGGTTCAGCCGAACACCCGAATCGTATACAAATTTTTCATTAAATCCTTTATTCTTGACAATACCTAGGTCACCGTAAAGTTCGACCCATCTCCAGAGGTTGACACTTGCGTTGGCAGTGGCGATATAATCGTTGGCAAAGCGGAATCTTTCCTCTAAAATTGATTTGAAACCGCCCTCCGCGACAATAAGCTGCTGGCTGTAAATTCCTGAATTTTCTGATTGACCTAGATAACTGTAGTCAAAAAGATAGTTCGTTGGCCTATCAAGTGCAAAACTGAAGAAGTCAGAGTTGGTATTGTTGCTCAAGAACTTTCCTGCGTATAGCCTAAGGTTCAATTGTCTATTGTCTTCAAAGAGCCATCGGTACTCAAACTCTGCCGATATTTTCGAGAAATTACCCGCATATTGAAAATCTAGTGCCGTCGATTTAAAGTTGATTATATTATTATCGATATTAACATAACGGGCGTTAAAAACGCTATAGTCAGGATTAGCCGGGTCATTTCGAATATCGGTCAAGCTGGGGTCTAGTTTCCTGAAAATGTTCAGGTACCTAAAGGAAAGGAACTGTCTTTTATTCGAAATCAGATCGTCAGGCCTCCATCCGAAACTCAACCGTGGCGTTATGGTAGAAACCCGCGAGTTCACGTTAAAATGGGAAGTGGATGCGCCAATGGAATAATTGGCCAGATAAAGTCCACTTTTGCTTAAGTATTTGCGATAGCTCAACCGGCCATAACCAACAAACTGTTTTTCACGACTTGAATACGATGGGGCGAAATCGTACACAAATGGCCTTTCCAAAAGGGTCTTGTTGTAGAGACGTAATCCGGGCGACCACCCGTCATAAATGTTAAAACTTATTACAGGTACATAAAGCACTTGATTGTAATAAGGGTTCTCCGAGTCTTTAAAAAAGGTAAACTTCAGTTTTTTGTTACTAGCTAGAAAACCGCCCAAAGATTTCCAATTATCGCGTTGATTGAATTCGGGAATTTTTTGGTCGTAATTAAGAACCAAACGATCTTCGTCGTTTCTAGGGATGGTAAAGGTCTTTACCGAATCGATTTCCGCGAACCAATATTTCGATACAACAGAATCTTTTTTCAAACCGAACATTGATATGGGTACAACCGTTCCCTCCTTGTTCTTAACGGTTATGTAGAGAGAGTCTTGGGTTTTTTCAACTTTTTTTATTTTGTAATCGATACGCCTATCAGAATACACATAATTCTTGAAAAACCAATCGATATCCTGGTCTGCCGATCTTTTCAAGATAGATTCAAAATCAAGCACCTTGACCCTGTTCAGTTGATAGAATTCATAAAAGGTCTGAATACTTTTGTCTACTTTATCCTTTCCTACGTAACTGGCCAAATACGATAAGCCTAGGCCGGCCTTGTACCTGTTGCCGATTTTCTGGTTGAAAACGATTAGCGAGTCGTTAGGGGTAGATAGGGGCTGGTCAAGATGTTGCCTTGCCATTAACATATGCAGAAATGGATATTGTTCGTTAAATTCCATTTTGGCCAAGTTAAAGCTTCTGATGCCCCATATCTTCGACAGCTCGCCAAGCAATTTTTGATCAGGGTAATTTTGCTCTACATAGGCAATCATCAAATAATTGGCAATGGCATCTGAAAGCCATTGTTCTTTTCGCGGATCTAAATAAAGGGTCTCTTGTAGAATCTTAATGAGTGCCGTTTTCAGAAATTTCATTTCAAACTGAAACTGCGGTTTATAGGGCCTTATAAATGAGGGTAGTTGGTTAATACCGTATAACGGGTTCTTATTATAGTCTATTTCGCTGACCAATAAGCGTGGATGTGGATATTTGCCCAAATTCTCATGAATGAATTCCAAGACCTTCATAATTGAAATACTTTCGTAAACCTCATCATATTTAGCAACGTTTATGTCGGTTACCACCGTTGCATAAGGTGTCTGATGCGTTGTGAACAATTTTGTACGTGTGAGTATGATCTCACAATTTTTTTGCAACGCCGCAGTAAGTTGGGCATGCCTCCCATTAGGAAAACTTGTATCGCCTGAAATAAGGAAGTTTGACGATAGAAATAGCCGTTTTGGATAGCTGATATTAACGGTAGTGGTGGTAATGTCGGTATATAGGTCTTCGAGATTCTTATTGGAATACAAACGCCATTTACCATCGAAAACTGCGGGGGTCAAATACCAATCTTTCAAATAGTAGTCTCCTATTGAGGAGTACCCAAAGGGGGTATATTTGTTCGGGGGCAGCTTTACAACATAGGTAATATATATTTTGGCCGAATCATTCGGGGCCAAAGGTTTGTTAAGCTTGAATTTGATGAGATCTTTTCCAGCAGTTCTTTCCCACTCTAAGCCACGATAGTCGGAATCAACCACAGTTTTGATATTGGTAGCACCTCTTTCATTATCTTTTGCCAAGTGCAGACTTCTTTTGAATTGCTCTGCGAAGCTTTTAGCTAGGGCCGTGGTCTTATCGGAATACGCATTTGCCCAATCATTGAAATATAAGGTATCAAGGGTGACCTTCGAAGTGTTCTTATAGGTAAACTCTTGTTGAATGCTAATTTCCTTTGATTCGTCGTCGAGCGAGGCGGTAATGGTATTGCTATGTTGCGCCGAAATATAGCTGAGCCCTATAAAAAAATAAAGCAGAATCAACAGACCCGGGGAACGCCTTATGTCATCGATAAAACTCATTTAGAAATTCGGACTAAGGGAATTCCCTTTGTAGAATGTATCGATTATGGCCACTACTTCTTCTTTAGTATCTACCAATTTTATCAAGTCTAGGTCTTGCGGGCTAATATTGCCTGCAGCCAACATTGAATTTTTGATCCAATCCAATAAGCCATTCCAAAAATCAGTGCCTACCAAGATAATGGGGAATTTTTCAATTTTATTGGTCTGTATAAGGGTAATGGCTTCGAAAAGCTCGTCTAAAGTGCCAAACCCCCCGGGCAATACAACAAAACCTTGTGAATATTTTACGAACATGACCTTTCTAACGAAGAAATAATCAAAGTCAAGACTCTTGTCGCCGTCAATGTACGGGTTGTCATTTTGTTCAAAAGGAAGGTCTATGTTCAGACCAACGGAAGTGCCGCCGGCCAAGTGGGCTCCCTTATTACCAGCTTCCATAATACCCGGGCCACCGCCCGTAATTACCCCGTACCCGGCCTCTGAAATACTTCTGGAGATTTCAACGGCCAGTTCATAATACTTCTCATTTACCTTAGTTCTTGCCGAACCAAAAATAGAAACACATGGGCCGATTGCGCTCATTTTTTCAAAACCGTAAACGAATTCGCCCATGATCTTAAAAAGTGCCCAAGAATCGTTGGTCTTTATTTCGTTCCAACCTTTATGATGTTGTTCTTTTCTCATAGTTATCTTATGCTTTAGCTAGGGTAGCCAAATTTGATCGAATTCAAATGTATGACTTAACAGGCATATCCATTTTTCAATTTAAAAACAATTAACACAACATACAAAGCTTCCGAAGTTAGTTTATGGAGTTCAATTCTTTCATCAAAAACTTTGCCGTGTAGCTTTTATTGTCCTTGCTTACTTCCTCTGGCGTGCCTTTTGCAACTACCATGCCACCACCTCGGCCGCCTTCATAACCTATATCGATCAAATAATCGGCCATTTTGATGACATCCATGTTGTGCTCTATCACCAATATGGTATTTCCTTTGTCAACCAAGCGGTTCAAAACTTCCATTAAAACCCTAATATCTTCAAAATGGAGACCGGTAGTGGGCTCGTCCAAGATATAAAAAGTATTGCCAGTATCTCTTTTTGATAGTTCTGTGGCCAATTTTATTCGTTGTGCTTCGCCACCGGAGAGTGTTGTAGATTGTTGGCCTAGTGATATATACCCCAAACCGACATCTTGAATGGTCTTCAATTTACGATGGATTTTCGGAATGAGTTCAAAAAACTCAACCGATTCGTCAATGGTCATGTCCAAAACATCAGAGATCGATTTACCCTTATACCTTATTTCAAGGGTCTCTCTATTAAAACGTTTTCCATTGCAGGTTTCGCATTCTACATATACATCGGGTAAAAAGTTCATTTCTATGACCCGTAATCCTCCTCCTTGGCAAGTCTCACAGCGACCACCTGACACATTGAAACTAAAACGGCCCGGTTTGTAGCCACGTATGGCTGCTTCCGGCGTTCTTGTGAACAAGTCGCGTATTTCGCTGAAGACGCCGGTATAGGTCGCCGGGTTGGACCGGGGTGTTCGCCCAATCGGACTCTGGTTGATATCAATTACCTTGTCTATATGTTCTAGACCTGTGATCTTTTTATAGGGCATCGGAATTTTCACCCCGTTGAAGTAATGGGCGTTCATAATAGGGTAGAGGGTTTCATTGATCAATGTGGATTTACCACTACCGGAAACTCCCGTTACCCCTATCATTTGCCCAAGCGGTAACTCGATGGTAACATTTTTCAGGTTGTTACCCGTGCACCCTGATAGTACGATTTTTTTACCATTGCCAGTTCTACGGTTTTTAGGCACTTCTATTTTTCTTTTACCGGTAATATAGTCTGCGGTAAGCGTGTTGTGTTTTTTTAGTTCTGCCGGAATTCCTTCGGAGATAATCTCACCTCCATGCCGTCCTGCTTTTGGTCCGATATCGATTACATAATCGGCACGCTCTATCATATCACGATCGTGCTCTACTACGATTACCGAATTGCCAAGGTCACGAAGCGACTCTAAAGATCGAATCAGTCTGTCATTATCACGTTGGTGCAGGCCAATGCTGGGTTCATCTAGAATATAAAGCACACCTACCAATTGCGAACCGATCTGCGTTGCAAGTCTGATCCGTTGCGCTTCGCCACCTGATAGTGATTTTGAACTACGGTTCAATGAAAGATAATCTAGCCCAACATCTAATAAAAACTGGATCCGTGCCTTTATTTCCTTGATGATCTCTTCTGCTATTTTCAGTTGATTGCCTTCCAAGGTTTTCTCCAAATTCTCAAAAAAAGATGCCAGCTCGCTGATGTCAAGATTGGCGAGTTCAGAAATGTTCTTCAGGGCAATCTTAAAATTCAACGATTCTTGTCGTAGGCGAGAACCTTCGCATGTAGGGCAGACTACTTTATCCATATATTCCTTTGCCCACCGAACTATCGATGTGGAAGCCGCCTCATTGAACTGGTTCTTTATAAAATTAGAAATTCCTTCGTAATCGATTTTATAGGTCCGTTTTACGCCCAATGTCTTTGAATCGACTTCAAAATGCTCGACACTGCCGTTCAACAAGACTTCAATGGCGGCTTCAGGAATTTTAGCGATAGGATCGGAGAGCTCGAACTCATAGCGTTGAGCGATCGTCTCGATCTGTTTGAACGCCCATGACTTTTTGTATACCCCGAGTGGGGCAATGCCTCCAGCTTTAATCGAAAGTTTTTTGTCAGGAAATATCTTTAGTGCATTGACCTCATAAACATGACCAAGTCCGTTGCAATTTGGACACATCCCCTTTGGTGAATTGAACGAAAACGTGTTCGGCTCAGGAACGGGATAGGATATACCGGTTGTCGGACACATTAAATCTCTACTGAAGTATCGAGCTACCTTTTGACCTTCCTCAAGTATCATCAACACATTTTCGCCACTGTACATGGCCGTGTTTATGGTCTCCGATAGGCGTTTGTCAAGATCTTCGGAGTCGCTCACTTTAAGCCTGTCGATAACAATTTCAATGTCATGAACTTTGTAGCGATCCACCTTCATGCCCTTTACGATATCCATTACCTCTCCGTCAATACGGACTTTCACAAAACCCTGTTTGGCAATTTGTTCGAAAAGTTCACGGTAATGCCCTTTTCGAGACCTAATCACCGGCGCTAGCACATTTATTTTTTTGCCCTGATAATCGGTCTTGATGAGCTCCCTGATCTTTTCATCACTGTAACTGACCATCTTTTCACCGGTATTGTAACTATAGGCATCTCCGGCACGGGCGAACAAAAGTCTTAGAAAATCATATATTTCGGTAATGGTGCCTACCGTTGATCTGGGAGATTTTGAAGTTGTTTTCTGCTCAATGGCAATAACGGGCGAAAGTCCGTCAATCTTATCTACATCAGGGCGTTCCAATCCTCCCAAAAATTGGCGGGCGTAAGCCGAAAAGGTTTCTATATACCTGCGCTGACCCTCCGCATAAATGGTATCGAAGGCGAGTGATGACTTTCCACTACCCGATAGACCGGTGATGACCACCAACTTCTCCCTAGGTATCGTTACGTCGATATTCTTGAGATTGTGAACGCGAGCGCCCTGTACCTCTATATTTTCCTCGTAGTGTATCATTTTTTAAGACAAGGTTGCAAAAGTACGACTTTGGGGCCTAAAAGAGAAGTTGGGTTCATTTCCTTTTTGATATTTAAATGCTTCGATATAAATTTGGCGTGCGAACAATCAAAAATACCAACGTATGCAACTTTTAGGAATAGGCTCACGAATACAACATGCTCAATTCGGTAAGGGAGTGGTCACAAATGTTACCTCAAAGCACTATTGGGTTGTTTTTGTGGATACGGGACTTGAAACCATGGCGTTAGATGCTGATTTTGAAATTATTGAGGCCTTGGAAGATGAAGTGGATACGATCAGTTTTTCAGAAGTGGAACAATCACTGGTTTCGATTTTAAGACGTTGGAGCGACACCTCTTCGATTACACCCATAGCTGATAAATGGAAAAAAGGGAATCTCGTTCTGGAGCCCGGTGATACCAATCTTTCTAAAAAGGAGATACCCATAGACACTTTTTTTCATAAAATCGTAATGGTGCGAGACCGAATTCGTGTGATGGAGCAGAAAATCAATGCTAGTGCCAATCTTGACGATCTAGAGAAAGTTGATCTACAGCAATACATAACCCGAATTTATGGCAGTCTGACTACGTTCAATGTGCTATTTAAAAGCCAAAGTGATCATTTTGTTGGCGAAAAGACAACGTAATTCGGCTATCGGAAAATAGTATCCATAGCCACTACATGCTTAGTGCCATTTATGCGACACTTGAAATGTTCGAAACGATTTCAAGCCGACCAAATGAATAGCCAATACCATATTTTCTTTTATCATCGAAGACTTGCCAATGTTTTCCTTTTTCAGTTTGCCTAAGATGTTTTGAAAGTAAGGGTAGAATGTTGTATTTCGGTTTTAAATGAACGTAATCGGAATTTTCTTTGGCCAGCTGAAACTGGGCAAAAACTTCCATTCTTCTTTTCTCCTTCTCCACCTTGCCCACCAAAGAATTGAGCATGTCGATGGTTTCTGGAAGCTCGTTCCAAGCATCTGGGGCCAACCTTTCCATAATAAACAAAATATACTTGAAAAGTAGTAGCTCAATATCTTGATGTTCGCTTAGAAATGAAAAATAAATGCGCTTGATGGCCACATTGTTCTTTTTTGCTATGCCGTTCCATACTTGTTTGGCCAAATGGGTATCGGTCTTGATGGACTCTGTATTCACAAAAAGGTCATCGTTCCAGTCCCCCATCTTTTTGATGTCGGCAACATTCCAGCTTTTCTCAAAGGCCTTATAAACTGCGGTTAGAAAACCGTTGAAACTTCCGTCGTAGATTAAAATTTTTGCAGATTCCATAATCAATTGAATAAACTTAATTGTATTGTTTCTAGATGACCCTTGTTAGTATGAGGAACGACTATGGAAGTGCTTTTTCGCACCACTGGTATCGCATCCACGTAACAATCCGCAACCCCAAGACTTGCGATCTGACTCAATTTTCGGTTCAATTCTTTTAACACCATAACTACTGTTTTATGTAATTATTCCAAAAATATGGAATAAATCCTAATTATGGAAATAATCCAGATAATATTTTGGATTTATTCCAAATTACGTATATTTGGGTATGGAAAACGAACTTACACTTAAACGTTTTATTGATATCAGAAGGGAATTAGGCCATACCCAAGCCGAGTTTGCCAAAATTCTTGGAGTCTCTAATACAACCGCCGATATTGAAAGGGGCCGCACCAAATTATCGGGTAAAGTGGTCGTAGAACTATTCAAGCAGTTTAAGATAAATCCCCTGTGGTTGTTCGGGGAAAGCGAGAGTAAATTTTTGGCAATTAGCAATACTAGCGTAATTCCAAAAGTGGTTACTGTTGATTCTGCGGATCAAGAAAATATTGTGCTGGTCAATGCAAAGGCCGCGGCAGGCTACCCACAGAATATACAGGATTCGAGCTGGTACCAGCAATTGCCCGCGTTCGACCTTCCATTACCCGAATTCAGAAACGCGACCTATCGTGGTTTTCAGGTTGAGGGCGATAGCATGTTGCCAAATTTAAAACCTGGGGAGTGGATCTTGGCAAAAGCAGTGGAACATATCGATGATGTAAGTGCCAACAAAATTTATGTGGTAGTTTTACAGGATGCCGTTTTGGTCAAAAAAATAGAAAAAAGACCCAATTCAAATAATGTCACTTTGATTTCCTTAAACGAAAACTATCCTCCCTACGAAATAAAGCCTTTTCAGATCCAAGAACTTTGGCAAGTAAACAGTAAGATTACTTTTGGTGTTGACGCTACTACCGAAACAGGACTCTTAAAACAACTTCAAGAATCAATGGAGGAACTGAAGAACCAGTTTAACAAACAACAAGCAAACTAAGTTAAACGCATAGCATATACCCCGCTGTTTCGAAGATTGAACCCCAAGCTTTTATATAGGCTGATGGCCACTTCGCGATGATGGCCTGAAAACAACAATACTTCATCAAGGTTTTGTTGCTTGGAAACCTCCAATAGTTTTAGCATCAATTTTCTACCGATACCTTGTCCGCGATGGCTATTGTCAACAACAACATCTTCTATCATCCCACGATGTCCGGAAATCACTTTATAGGTTGCCATTAAGGCCATTCCACACAGCTGCTCATCGGAGTAGCATACCGCCATGAACACGTTGTTTGAACTGCCGAGTATCTCTTGAAGATTCCGCTGTTTTGCCGTTGCGTTCAATTGTGAATAAAGATGCTCGATCTGTTTTTGAATATCCTCGGTCAAATGCTCATGGTATAAAAGACTTATGGTCATAGTAAAGTAAATTTTGCGTTAACAAGAATATCAATGGCTGGTTTTGCCTTTAGGGTAAATTGGCGATTCTATAACGTATTCCATAAATTGTGTTTAGTACTGAAAACTTCGCTAGATGGCTATTTATTCCCTAACACAGCAATTAGTTATAACCGCGAATTTCACCCATATTTAACGTAATTGGTCCTAATTTGTGAGTGGTTGGCAAAAACACACCACTTTCCATAACCTGCCAACCATCCCAACTTGCTTCGATGCCACCGATAGGGATTATTTGTACCCACATCTGATAACTTAGTGGAAAACCGCTGGTATCCAGGTTCCAGAGATAAGAATCACCTGGCGTGGTGCCTCCATCGGTATATGTCACCAAAAGTGCTTCCGAACCGTCATCCTTGGTTACCAAACTTCTTTTCGTGCCCTTATCGAAAACCTTGAAAGGTGCCACCAACCAAAAAGAATCATTGTTGAAATAGTCGGTAGCGGTCTTAATGCGTTGTAATCGGTCACTACCCGTTACCCTTTCATTATTTTGAAATACCTCACTTTGCGCACCATTCACTAGATTTAGGTTCACCTTGTAGGTAGCCCATTCAACCTGAACTTTACCATTTGCCTTATCCCATATGTAGTGATGGGAGCCACTTGCAAAAGACCATTCAAGAAATCGGGTATTTTGATACGCCTCAAAGTTGATCGATTTCAAGAGTTTTTCAGCTAACTCGTCGGCTGCCCGACCCTCGTTTCCACTAGGTAAGGGCTTGTTGTAGACGGCATAAATAACAGCAAAAGCGATCAGCATCAACAATATCGTGCCAGCGGTTATTTTTAATAGTATTTTCAGAATTTTTTTCATAACCTTCACAATGCCGGAACACGGCAAATTCATAATTGTACGTTAACAGGTTCAACAGGCAAAGGTTTCAGCTCCTTTTTTTAAGGACTAGAATTTACCTTAGACCTTCAACACGGCTTCAGTACCCAACGGCAGTATCATCGCCACGTTTGTCCGCACCACCTTCCAACTTTCCATCGGGTAGCACCCTTATAGCGTCTACTTTTCCAATAATTGGCGTATTTTCTTCATTAATAATGTATCCTTTTGATTTCAGCGAGTTTTTTAACTCTTCAGAAAATCCGTCTGGCTCAAAGATTACCATATCAGGTAACCATTGATGGTGGAATCTTGGTGCATTTACCGCATCTTGCATGCTCATATTGAACTCGTAGCCGTTCAATATGGTTTGCGCCACTGCCGTAATAATGGTAGACCCTCCTGGTGTGCCGACCACCATCCATAATTTTCCTTCTTTTTCAACAATAGTTGGTGTCATACTGCTCAGCATCCGTTTTTCTGGCGCAATACTATTCGCCTCTGCGCCAATCAGTCCGAACATATTGGGTATGCCTGGTTTGGCACTGAAATCATCCATCTCGTTATTCAAAAAGAAGCCTAGTTCATCGCAGTAGAGTTTTGAACCGTAGGCCCCGTTGAGGGTAGTAGTGACCGAAACGGCGTTTCCTTCGGCATCGACAATAGAGTAGTGGGTGGTTTCCATGCTTTCAACTATTTCAAGGCTGCCCCTTTCGATTTCCGATGACTTCGTTGCCTTTTCAAATGAAAAGTCATCCATTCGTTGGGCAAGGTATTTTGAACTTAAAATCACATCTAAGGGAATAGGAACAAAATCAGGGTCTCCTAAAAAGTAATTACGGTCTGCATAGGCGCGGCGCGATGCCTCTGTAAACAATTGAATGCTCTTGTCAGAATTATGCCCAAAGGAAACGATATCATAAGGTTCGATCATTTTAAAAATCTGGTTCATGGTAACCCCACCGCTACTTGGGGGGCTCATAGAGATAATCCTTAAATCCTTATAATTGAAAATAACGGGTTGTCGCCATTTTGCTTCATACATCTCCAAATCTTCTTCCGTTACGAAGCCCCCTTTTTTCTGGATAAAGTTGGCCAATGTTCGGGCTACTTCCCCCTTATAAAAACCATCGCGACCGTTTTTTGCAATGCTACGCAGTGTTTTGGCCAGAGCGGGGTACTTGATAAGGTCTCCTGTTTTGAACTCGCGAGCAAAAAAGGTACTGTCACCATTAACTTCTATAAAAACATCTCTATGGTTCGCCAGGCGTTTCTCTTGGTTTTCGGTTACGATGACACCGTTTTCCGCCAAAGTGATCACAGGTTCAAGTATTTCTTCCAATGGAAGTGTGCCGAATTTTTTGTGTACCTCAATGATCCCGGCGACCGTACCTGGCACGCCAACAGCGGTCGCACCCTTGGTACTCATGTTCGGAATTACGTTGCCTAAAGAGTCAAGGTACATATCTTTATAGGCCGACATAGGCGCTTTTTCACGGTAATCTAATCCGCCAACATCTCCATCGGCCTTGCGATATACCATGAATCCGCCGCCACCAATGTTACCGGCAAATGGGTAGGCAACTACCAGGGCCATTTCGGTGGCGACCATGGCATCGAAGGCATTACCTCCTTTTTTTAAGATTTCAATGCCTATTTTTGAGGCTTCTTCCCTCGCCGATACTACCATTGCCTTTTCTGCGACCAGACCGGTAGGCGTGGCCGATTGTTTTTTACAATTGATGAACAACACAAAGGTCAAGGTCAGGAGGATGAGGGTTTTACTTGAAATTGGTTTCATTTTTAAAATGTTGATTAGATTTTAGGTTTATGTGCCGAGGTTGAACTGGTGTAAACGTCTTTTATTTATACGCCTTAAGCAGGCCAATTCAGGTCTTTAAAGTGAACTATATTTCTGCCTTGAAAAGATAATCAATTCCCCAAAAAAGGATGTGAACTCTTTTTCGAAATGCGGGTAATGTTCTTCTAGGTCCAAAATGGCAAAGTTCATTTTTGATTTATTCTCGGTTCGTCGGTTCATTCCGTTCAAGACTCGGCTTATCCCTTCCATTTTCGAGTAATTGTAAATCCAATTATCGGCGATCATATGGGGCATCATGCGTTTTACATTATCAGGTAGCAGTTCGTAATTTTCCTCTAACAAATCGTAAAATCGTTCTACGAAGATAGCTAGGGGAGTAGATGAATAGTGATGCCAGTTCTTAGCTAAAAAGTGATCATAGAAAATATCTACGATCACCCTGCTATAATGACTGTAGTTCGTATGTAATCTTTTGCTGCTAATTTTTGGTATGGTGTGTGCATCGGTATAGGTATCTATTTCCCTATGTAAAATGATCCCTTTCTGAATACGCTGTGGTAAATGTCTGTATTTGTTCCCTCGAATGCTATCGGCGATAAAGTTTCCTAAAGTAATTTCATCATCTTCGAAGGATAAATAAATATGGGCCAAGAAGTTCATAAAAAGCGAGCATGGGTCATCATGCCGAATTTACAAAGAAGCGCAATAGGTTTAAGAGTGATACGTTTATATTTGCAAAAACTTTTCAAGACCCATGACGTTAATAAAATCGATTTCAGGAATACGAGGAACTATAGGTGGAACCCCGGGAGACAACCTAACCCCGATAGATGCCGTAAAATTTGCGGCAGCTTATGGTGTTTGGTTGAAGGGCTATTCCAAAAAGGAGAAATTGACCGTTGTGATAGGGCGCGATGCACGCTTGTCGGGAGAGATGATTCAAAATCTAGTAGTTTCAACTTTGGTGGGGCTTGGCATCGATGTTATTGATCTTGACCTTTCTACTACGCCAACGGTTGAAATTGCCGTACCCTTGGAAAATGCCGACGGAGGCATTATTCTTACTGCGAGCCACAATCCAAAGCAATGGAACGCGCTGAAATTGTTGAATGAGAAAGGGGAATTCTTAAATGCGGAAGAAGGGGCATTGATCCTAGATATCGCCGAAAAAGAAGATTTTATGTTTTCGGAAGTGGATGATCTGGGAAGTATTACCCGAAATGACGCCTACATCGACATTCATATTGACGAGGTTTTGAACCTTTCCCTGATCGATTCAGATACCATTCGAAGGGCTAAATTCAAAGTGGTGGTTGATGGTGTGAATTCCACAGGGGGGATTGCCATTCCTAAGCTGTTAGAAGAACTAGGGGTTGAAGTCATAAAATTATATTGTGATCCTACGGGTCATTTCCCCCATAATCCTGAGCCATTAAAAGAACATTTGGGAGACATTTGCCAATTGGTACTTGAAGAAAAGGCCGATTTCGGCATCGTGGTAGATCCTGATGTAGATCGTTTGGCATTTATTAGCAATGATGGGGAAATGTTCGGGGAAGAATATACCCTGGTAGCCTGTGCAGACTATGTTCTAGGTAAGACAAAGGGAAATACGGTTTCTAACCTATCTTCTTCAAGGGCCTTACGCGATATTACCGAAAAACATGGTGGCACGTACGTGGCGGCGGCCGTAGGTGAAGTGAACGTAGTGGCCAAAATGAAGGAAAATAAGGCCATTATTGGTGGTGAAGGAAACGGAGGCATCATTTATCCCGAGAGTCATTATGGCCGCGATGCCTTGGTAGGTACGGCTTTGTTTCTAATGTTGATGGCCGAAAGAGGTGGAACAGTGGCAGAATTAAGGGCCAGCTACCCCAGTTATTTTATGAGCAAAAAGAAAATTGAACTTACGCCAGGACTTAATGTGGATGGAATCTTATTTGCTATGGCCGACAAATACAAAAATGAGGAAATTTCCACTATTGATGGAGTAAAAATCGACTTTCCCGAAGATTGGGTACACTTGAGAAAATCGAATACCGAGCCCATCATCAGAATTTATACCGAAGCGAAAAGTCAGGCCGAAGCAGATTTACTGGCAGACCGCATTATTGGTGAAATCAAGGAGGTCGCCGGTATTTAGGCCGATTTATCAGCCAAATAATTCGCACGGACAATTTTGGAGGTTTTATGTTCCCCAGTATGGCTCCATCCAGGGGGCATAACAATGTAGGCCAATTTGTTCATTATTCCGGGTGCGTGAAAAACGTCCTTGGCCAAGGCAATAATCTCCCCAAAATATACATCCACAAAATTACCGCTGTTTACTTTTCGGGTAATGCCATATTCAGGCTTGATATCGGGTTGTTCTTCTTGGTAGGTGCCAAAAACCCGGTCCCAGATATTCAAAAGGTTACAAAAATTGGTATCCATATACAGCGGATTTCGGGCATGGTGCACCCTATGGTGGGAGGGCGTTAGCATAACCTTGTTCAAAGACCCGAATCGGGCGTCCTTTATCATATTTTCACCTACGTGGATAAAGGCGCCATAGGTGCCGTCGATGAACATGATCAAGAACAACATGGCGGGTTCCACGCCTAAAAGTAAACACACGGTCGTTCGAATTACATCGGCGTAGGGTGCTTCCAGAAAAAAATGGGCATAGGTAACGGAGAGGTTCATATCCTCGGGAACATGGTGGGTAGCATGAAGACACCAAAAAAGTCGCACTTTATGTCCTAAATAATGATAGATAAAATGTCCGAATTCCCAAACAATGTATGCATAGATAAACCAATACCACGTGGGCGACGTTTTAATCAAGGCATAGGGCCCAAACCAACCAATACAAAGAGTGACCATCGCGATTGCTATGAACCTACCGACGAATCGGTTAAAAACATAAATTAAAAAATTGACCTTGTATATCTTGGTCTGAGGCTTTTTATAAATTAGGCCTAGAATGAACTCTAACAATACCAATAATGGGATAATTGGGTAAATTAGGCTTTGTATGCCCTCAAAAGTTCTAAAGGAACTATAATCACCTGTTTTAATGATTGCCCAAGCTTGGGAAATTCCCAAAAAACCAATGATTTCGTTGTACAAGGTATCCAAGAAGTCCATATTACTCTAGTATTGTAACTAAGTTATAAATAAAAAGTAAATTACAAAATACTGAAATTCGAACTAATCCCTCTTAAGGTAGGAAATGTAAATTAAATTATCTTGGCAAAGGGCGCGGGGTTTTTATCCCTGTGCTTCCAGCGCTTATGTGTCCATAAATAGTGTTCGGGCCTTTCTTTTATCTGTTGCTCGGCCAATCTTAAAAAAGAATCGGTGATCTCGTGTTCGTCAGTGTTCTTGGCATCTGTTGTAATAGGGATCAATTCGGCTTTGTAGAAACCTCTTTTTACTTTAGAAACCTTTAGAAAGACTACGGCAAGGTCTAGTTTTCGGGCCATGGTTTCGGCCCCGTTGATCACGGGCACTTTAATTCCCATAAACTCCGTCCAATACTGCGCCCGATGTGCTTGTGGTGACTGGTCACTTACCATACCGAAGGTGCCAATAATACCGTTTTGTTTGTTTCTAACAACTGTTTTTACGGTTTCTTGTTGGGTGATAAGCGTAGTGTTCCATCGGGCACGAACGTTCCGTATCCATCTATCAAAATAGGGGTTGGCAATTTTTTGGTAAACCGCATATCCTTTAGAATTGACATAGTTGTTGATACTGACGTTCCATTCCCAATTGGCGTAGTGCGAACAAACGATAAGGGTGCTTTTATCTTTTTCTATATCAAGCAGTACTTCTATGTTCGTGACATGGTACCGTTTCTTTACTTCCTCTTTGCTTAGGTTCATGGTTTTCACCATTTCCATGAACATATCGCACATATGTTTGAAGAAGTTCTTATGAATCGTCTTTATCTCGACCTCTGATTTTTCAGGAAAGACCAACTTCAGATTATCGTAAACCACATTTTTTCGATAACCTATAACATGATACACCAAAAAGAAAAAAAAGTCTGACAAAACGTAAAATGACCTGTAGGGAAGTATAGATACTACCCAAAGTACAGGATAGACCAATAAGAAAACTACTAATTGCATGCGATTTATTATAGCGCAAATATAGCTATATTTGAAGCCAAACAGAACCCATTCATGTACGACATTCATTATGCTACCATAGGTATTATTGCAGTGAACGTTTTGGTAACCTTAAAAGGTTTCAGTGACCAATCTTTTTTCGAACGTTATAAATTCGGTATCGGTGCTATCAATGCGGGACAGCGGGAACGAATGTTTACTTCGGGATTTTTGCATGTTGACATGACCCACCTTCTCTTTAACATGTTGACCTTGTATTTTTTTGCCGATGTTGTTATTCAAGGCTTCGGAGCGGCAAAATTCGTAGGGATCTATGTGGTCAGTTTACTTGCGGGCAGCCTTTTGGCCATGTTCTTCCATAAAAATGAGCCTTACTACAGTGCCGTTGGGGCAAGTGGTGCGGTGACCGGTATTTTATATGCCGCCATTCTTCTTCATCCGACCATGAGTCTGTACTTGATGTTCATACCAATTCCAATTCCGGCCTATGTAGTCGGTATAGGTTATTTACTGTATTCCATTTATGGTATGAAGAACAGAGTGGGTAATATTGGCCATACAGCGCATTTTGGTGGTGCTATGGGCGGCTATGTTACCACCTTGGTTTTTGATCCCGATCTACTTTTTACAGAAACATGGATGGTCATTCTTCTGGCCGTACCGATTATCATTCTTTTCGTTATGGAAAAGATGGGTAAAATATAGCCAACACTACCTTTTAAAGTAGTAATTCGGTTATCTAAGGCCAAAAAAGTGCGGTTCATCGAAAAAAAGGAAGTATCAAATACACTTCTCTTAATTTTGACGTTTGAAACCTGTTTAGACCCCAAACCAAACAGGTAAAAACCTACTTACTATGAAAAAAGTTTCCCTTTGGGTAGCATCACTTGTGCTACTCTTGGTTTCTTGTAGTGATGAAACTACAGTCTACAGAGACCAGCTACAAGACGATGTCAGTGTAGAGACCAATGAATCCACATTAGAAGGAAGTATATCTTTTGATGATGCCGGTGTTCTGGAAATATTCGATGAAAATCAACTTTCCGGTAAAACTTCTAAAAATGACCAGCAGGCCGGCGATTACCCGCTTACATTAGTGGCGCAAGTATCGGCCCCATCGTTCACCGGGGTGGAAAATCTTGGAGCCACCCATGTTGCGATCTACGGTGATTATGCTTATGTATCCTATAACACGGTTGAAGACGGCTACGCCGGTGGTATTGACATTGTGAACGTTAGCGACCCTAATAACCCCCTGGTTACCGGCAGACTCTATTATACCAATGCTGACATTAATGCTTTGGCCTATGATAATGGCTATGTGTACGCAGCGGGTGGCTTCGATTCGGAAAAATCAACACGGTCAGATTTTAATTCGTTTGTAGCTAAAATTGCGGTTAGCGAAGGAAGATTTAATCTAGGGGCGGGCATTGAATATGGCTTTCAGGAGGGCTTTAATGCCACCGACGTTAAAATTTCTAGCGACAAGGTTTATGTGACCAGTGGAGGTAACGGATTTTTAACAGCTTACAATAAGGCAGATTTGGCCACTTTGAACGATGCTCCTTTTACAGATCTTCGATCTATTGCTCTAAAAGATGACAAAATAGCGGTGTTGGACGCCAGTACAGGAGTAAAAATTCTAGATCAGGGCTTTAGTACCTTGAAGGAAATTAACATCACTTCCGATTTCGGGCCTTTTTCTAAGCGAACTATTGATCTTTCAGATAACATGGTGATTGTTTCGGAGGGATCAAAAGGGGCTGGTGTTTACGACGCCACTTCTGGAAATTTGTTAAAGCATTTACCTATTTTGATCAACCCGGCAGGAGTTGCCGATCAAGACATAGTAACTAATGCCGTAGCGTCCAATGAAGGTATTATATTGATGGCAAACGGAGGTGCCGGACTTTGTCTTTCTGAAGACCAAGGAAACAATCCTGCTTTGGTTGGTATCATTGAGCTTACGGGCTCCATTAACTTCGTAGCCTCGAAAGGAGACTATATTTTTGCCGCATCGGGAAAAAAAGGACTACAGATTATTAAATTGAATCGACCTGAGGTGAGTCTCGAGGCAAGATGTTCGAACAGCCCTTCTTATGAAGGCAGCTCCAACCTGAATGTTCTTGCCGGCCAAAGTTTGTCGTATAGCGGGTCAAAACAGTTTAATTCGGTTTCGATTAGTGGAGAACTATTGCTTTGTGGTTCATGGACCGTTAGTAATCAGGTGAATATAAACAACGACGCACTTTTTGAAATGAATGGCACGTTGGTGGTAGGCAGAAATAATAGACGTAGGAATATTACCGTAAACCAAGGCGCTACCTTAAGAATAGAAGGTAGCCTTGTGGTGTATGGGGATATAATTCTAAGCGATGGGTCAACCCTAGAGTTTATTGGAGATGATTCAGTGGCCAATGTTTTTGGAAACGTTCGCAAAACTGGTAATGTTACCGTTACGGGCACCTTTCAAGATGTAAGGAATAAATTTTAATCCAACCTGAAATTAAACTAAAAAGCCCCTATAATTCAATATAGGGGCTTTTTAGTATTCTAGATTCTTAATTCAAAAGTTCGGCCACCTTTGCTTCTAAAGCCGGACCCCTTAAATTTTTCGCAATGATCACACCGTTTGCATCCAACAGAAATGCCGCAGGTATCGCGTCAACATTGTAGAGTTTGGCAATCGGATCATTAAAGTATTGAACGTGTGAAACATGGTTCCAGGTTAGGCCATCATCCTCGATAGCTTTTTTCCAGTCCTCAGCTTTTCTATCTAGCGATACACCGATAATGTTCAGGCCCTTCTCGTGGTATTTATTGTAAACAGCGACTACATTGGGGTTTTCGGCCCTACAAGGTCTACACCAAGCGGCCCAAAAATCGACCAAGGTAACCTTGCCCAGAACCTGGTTTAAGGCAATTTCTTGCCCATCTGGCCCAGGTGCGGTAAACTCTGGCGCTTTGGCGCCGACCTCGGTACTTTTGCTCTGCTCTTCAAAATCTTTCAAAAGATTCAATTGCTCCACTATTTTTTTGGCGGCACTGGTTTCTTTTACTTCCGGTGTGAACGCATCGTACATTGCCTGTATTTCGTTAGAAGAGAATTCCCTTGAGGCTATGGCACGGTCCATTAGTAATACGGAAATAAGGGCGTTCGGGTTGGACTTGATATAGTTGACCTCAAAATTTTTATATTCTTCTTGCAGCTCGTTCATCTCTTCTGCCAAGGCCAATTTGGTATCCTCGTTCTGTGCTGCTTGCATATCTTGTTGTATCGACATGGCCTTCTTAGAAATCGCCTGTGATTTTTTCATGTAATCGGCAAAAAAATCATTTTGTAAGGTACCCTCTATTTGGGCGAGACCTAGACTATCTTTATGGGCACTTAGGGTTATTTCGCCATTTTCTAAAATTACCCCTGTATAACTTTGAAGTTTATCAACAAAGATGTAATGCATTTCAGGAATATTGGCAGTGCCGGTAAAGACGAATTTTCCGCTTTCAATTTTGACCGTATCGATATCGACCGGTTGGTTGTTTTCACCCACTTTTTTCAAAAAAACCTGGGTACCATTTTCAAGGTCTCCCCTTAATTCTCCGATAATGGTATAACCTTCCGGTTTTGAATTACAGGCGATTAATGACACGATAGTTGTTATCGATAATATGATTTTCTTCATTATAAATGTTTTAGATGCCGTAAATGTAGCTATATTGAGAATATAAAAAAAGCCCCCAACAAGTCAATGTCAAAGGCTTCGGGCATAATTTCGTTAGCTTTTAGAACTGGTATCGAATTCCGAGCCCCACATCGAAATTAAATTTATTGTCGAAGCTTTTATATCCTAGCAGTCCAATTTCTGGTCGTATATCGAGTGAGATCACTAAGGGCATGTTGAGTTTTGCTTCCACCCCTATATCGCCGGCCGCAAAAACGAATAGGCCACCATCAGGTTTGAAGGCTTGTCCATTGGGGTCTAGCGTCGGGGTGAAATCGGCCGTACCGGCGCCTCCTCCAAAACCATAGTACCAATTGAAAATACCGTCTAGTGAATACACTGTTTGAAACAGTGCCGTAATTTTCGCGGCATCGAACTCCCGACTGTCTTGGTATCCGAAATCTAGCTCTAAACGATTATACCTGCCAATTGATTTTTGATATGAAAATGACGCCCCGAAGCCATCACTTTCTCCCAAACGGAGTCCGAATGCGTGATTGGCGATTTCTTGCGCCATGGATGCTACGGATGTCATCAAGAAAAAGCCAAAAACCAATACTGTTTTAATTTTCATAAGTTCCTTTATTTCATTTGTGATTATCGCTAGGGCTATGCCTATCTTTGCTTCTAAAAGTGAAAACTTGGTTTACCATTCAAAAATTGTTCAGCCTTGGATAAAAATTTACTGAAAGATTTAGAGCTAGCGTTAGAAGGAGAGCTTCTTGACGATAATTTAACCCGAGCGCTATATGCTACCGATGCCTCGGTGTATCGCATGACACCCTTGGCGGTTGCCTATCCTAAGACAGCTTCGGACATTAAAAAACTGATTCGTTTTGCTAGTGAAAATCGCGTGGGTTTGATACCGCGTACGGCAGGTACTTCGCTCGCTGGGCAATGTGTGGGAGTGGGTATCGTAGTGGACGTTTCTAGGTACTTTACCCAAATTGTGCGTTTAGATGAAGAAAAAAAGCAGGTAACACTGCAACCCGGAATAGTGCGCGATGAACTTAACAATTATCTGCAGCCCTTCGGACTTTTCTTTGGGCCGAACACCTCTACATCGAACCGCTGTATGATCGGGGGCATGGTGGGCAATAATTCTTCGGGCACTACGTCGATTCAGTACGGGGTTACCCGTGACAAGGTTGTTTCGCTAAAAACGATATTGGCAGATGAAAGCGAAATTGAATTCAAGGCCGTTTCCCTTAAAGAATATGAGATAAAACGCTATGGGAATAGCCCTGAAGCATCACTTTATAGAAGTATAGATAAGGAATTGTCAAATAGAGATATACAGGAGGAGATACATAAAGAGTTTCCTAAAAAAAGCATTCATAGAAGAAATACGGGCTATGCTGTTGATGAACTGTTGAACAATGCTGTTTTTAGCAATTCAGGTGAAGATTTCAACCTCTGTAAATTGCTCTGTGGTAGTGAAGGAACCCTAGCGTTCACAACTGAAATTACCCTGCAGCTTGATGTTTTGCCACCAAAATTGTCGGCCATGGTGGTAACCCAGTACCACACCTTGGAAGAATGTCTTAACGATGTAGCGCCCGCCATGAAACATAACCTTCATACCTGCGAGTTGATGGATAAGGTTATTCTTGATTGCACAAAAAACAACAAGCAGCAATCGGCGAACCGCTTTTTTGTCGAGGGGGATCCTGCCGCGGTACTAATGCTGGAGGTGAGGGCCGATAACGAACAGGATCTTGATAAACAGCTTGCCGCACTGCAGGCCACCATTAGTGCATCGGGCTTGAGTTACGCCAGTCCCGTTCTGAAGGGTGCCGATATTAATAAGGCTGTAGAACTCCGAAAGGCCGGTCTTGGTCTTTTGGGCAATATGGTCGGTGACCGCAAAGCGGTGGCTTGTATAGAAGATACGGCGGTAGCATTGGAAGATTTGAAGGATTTTATCTCTGAATTTTCTCAAATCATGAAGGACTACGATCAAGATGCCGTTTATTACGCACACGCAGGTGCAGGTGAACTTCATCTCAGACCTATCTTGAACCTAAAAAAGTCTGCCGATGTAGGTCTTTTTAGGGCAATTACCACTGATGTAGCCAAATTGACAAAGAAGTACCAGGGTTCATTTAGTGGTGAGCATGGTGATGGCATTGTTCGCGCGGAATTCATCCCTTTAATGATAGGTGAAAGCAATTATGAATTGCTAAAACGCATCAAGTCGTATTTTGACCCGCTCAATATTTTCAATCCAGGGAAGATTGTAGACCCTTATCCAATGGATGCTTCCTTGCGATATGTAATTGACCGAAAAGAGCCCGAGATAGCTACTCTGTTCGATTTTTCAGACAGTGAGGGAATTCTCAAGGCCGCCGAAAAGTGTAACGGTAGTGGCGATTGCCGTAAATCACATGAAATGTCGGGCGGTATGTGCCCGAGTTATCACGCTACCAAGAACGAGAAGGATACTACGCGGGGAAGGGCAAATGCGCTTCGTGAATTTCTGACAACTTCCGATAAAAAGAACAGATTCGACCAAAAGGAACTCAAGGAAGTTTTCGACCTGTGCCTTAGCTGCAAAGCATGTGCTAGCGAATGCCCAAGTAATGTGGATGTTTCCACGTTAAAGGCGGAATTTTTATTCAACTACCAAGAAGCCAATGGATATTCTTTGCGCAGCAAACTGTTCGCTTACAACACCAAATTAAACCGTTTGGGAAGTAAAGTCTCTGGCCTGACCAATGCAGTCTATAGTTCAGGTTTACTCAGTGGTCTTTTGAAAAAATCTGCAGGGGTTGCCGCTCAAAGAAGTCTTCCAAAAGTATCAAGCTTTAATTTCGATAAGTTAGTAGAAAATTTTAAAAATCAACATAGTATATCAAGACAAAAGATAGTTCTTTACATCGATGAGTTTACCAACTACCTTGATGTTGATTTGGGTAAAGATGCTATAGAAGTACTTATGAGGTTGGGTTATGATGTAGAACTTTTCTTTGCAGAAAGTGGCCGCACCTATCTTTCAAAAGGCTACTTGAAGCAGGCCAAGAAATTGGCCCAAGAAAACATTCCGAAGTTAAAGATGTTCGCGGATCGAAAAGTACCCGTTATCGGTATAGAGCCCTCCGCGCTATTGACCTTCCGTGATGAATATAAACGGCTTTATAATGATGCGAAAACAACAGACGCGATTGCCAATAACTCCTATTTGGTCGAAGAGTTCTTATCCAAAGAGATTGAAAATGGAAGTTTGACCAAGGCCCAATTCACGAAAGAACCAAGAACCGTAAAAATACATAACCACTGTCATCAAAAGGCATTAAGTAACCAAAAAGTGACTTTTGATGTGCTGAACCTTCCTGAAAACTATACTGTTTCAATTATTAGTTCTGGCTGCTGCGGTATGGCGGGTTCTTTCGGCTACGAGAAAGAACATTACGACATCAGCATGCAGATAGGGGAGTTGAAACTGTTTCCATCTATCAGAAAATCAGGGGAAAATGTACTTATTGCGGCAAATGGCACAAGTTGCAGGCACCAAATTCATGATGGCACGAAAAGAACGGCACTGCATCCGGTGTCTATTTTGAAGGATGCCCTAATCTAAGGAAGCTTCGCCCTCTTTTTCTTTTTTAAGGTTGGGATCTTTTTCAATAGCTTGGTTTTCAGCGTCTTTTTTTGCGGTGATCGAAGCGATCAATTCTTGCATATCCATATTTTTCAGATCCTCGTCAACAAAGAAGGGCAAGAGTTTATCTTGATTGTAGCGATAGATTTTCCAACGTTTGAAAGAATATTCAAGTGCAGTTAGGTTTTCGACCCAATCGCCCGAATTGAGGTAGGTGCATTGTCCTTTTTTAGTGACATGGACTTCTTTTTTTGGTTGGTGTATGTGTCCGAGTACCACGAAATCATACCCATATTCTATAGCCAGGGAGACGCTGGTCGTTTCAAAGTCCTGAGCGTATTTTACGGCATCCTTTACACTGTTTTTAATTTTCTTGGATAGGGAATAGCGTTCTTTGCCCGATTTCAAGAGCATCCAGTTAACAACTCGGTTGATCAGAATTAGCGATTGATATCCGAAGATACCTAAAGTGGCCAACCACTTCGCATGCCTTACTGGCGTGTCAAAAACATCACCATGAAAGAACCATGCCTTTTTATCATCAAGCTGAAGTACCAATTTGTCAACAACATGCAGGTTGCCCATGGAGGTTTTGTTGAACTTGCGAAGCATTTCGTCATGGTTTCCTGTAATATAATAAACTTCGGTTCCTTTAGAGGCCATGCCAACAATCTTGCGCACCACCTGCATATGCACCGAAGGAAAATAGCGTTCTCCGAATCGCCAAACGTCAATGATATCTCCGTTCAGTATAAGTTTCTTGGGCTCAATACTACTTAAATAGGCCAGCAATTCCTCTGCATGACAGCCGTAGGTACCTAAATGCACATCAGAAATTACGGCCAAATCTATTCGTCTTCTTTTCAAGGGAATTTCTTTCCTACAAAATAAACCTATTGGTATAAGTATTCGATTAAGTTCATTTAAAGTTATCATTTGCTTATCGTTAAGTTATCATTGTGCAATGGTTATAAAATGATTAAGCACAAGTGTGTTTTGGTTAGCTCTGGGATAAGATTTACCTTTGATGCCTAATGCTTAGGGCTAGATCGAAAATCTTTCTCGACCTTGAACCTTAACTTGAAAACCTTACAATGGCAGGAAATACTTATGGAACCCTTTTTAAACTAGCGACTTTCGGTGAATCACATGGGGTTGCCATAGGGGGTGTTTTAGACGGTTGTCCTTCGGGAATAGATTTGGACTTTGAAGCGATCCAATATGAACTGGACCGAAGAAAGCCGGGCCAGTCGGCTATTGTTACCCAGCGTAAAGAGCCCGATACGGTTGAATTTTTCTCTGGAATCTTCGAAGGTAGAACTACGGGCACACCCATCGGTTTCGCTATTCGCAATACCAATCAAAAATCAAATGATTATTCGCACATCAAAGACTCTTACCGACCCTCGCATGCGGACTATGTTTATGACCAAAAATATGGTTTCAGGGATTATCGCGGTGGTGGCCGAAGTTCTGCCAGGGAAACGGCGAGCAGGGTAGTGGCAGGGGCAATCGCCAAGCAATTTCTGAATACCATAAAAATCAATGCATTTGTATCGCAGGTCGGAGATTTGACCATGGATCTGAATTATAAAGACCTTGACCTCAGCCTAACCGAGTCGAATCCGGTGCGCTGTCCGCACCCTGAAACCGCACTTCGAATGGAAGAATATATCAAGGCCGTTAGAAAAGAAGGTGAGACCATTGGGGGCGTTATAACCTGTGTAGTTCAGAATGTGCCCATCGGACTTGGAGAACCTGTTTTTGACAAACTACATGCCGAGTTAGGTAAGGCCATGCTGTCCATCAACGCGGTTAAAGGTTTTGAATATGGTAGTGGCTTTGCAGGCGTAAAAATGAGGGGCAGTGCGCATAATGATCAGTTCAATTCGGATGGATCAACGAAAACCAACCACAGTGGGGGCGTTCAAGGTGGCATTAGTAACGGAATGGATATTTACTTTAATGTGGCCTTTAAGCCCGTAGCTACTGTAATACAGCCCTATGAAACCATTGATAAGGAAGGAAACATGGTTCAGACCCAAGGAAAAGGGAGACATGATCCTTGTGTAGTACCTCGTGCCGTGCCCATTGTGGAGGCGATGACGGCTTTGGTATTGGCTGATTTTACCTTGCTGAACCGTACCATTCAGTTCTAAGTTGGATGCTGTCGAGGCATTCACTTGACTGCCTTCGACCCATTAGCTAAAAGGATATTTTGTTTCGATTCCTCACGCAACCGGCGTAAGGCAGGCTAACATACCCGCCCTCTGGTTTCATACCTCATATTTTAATATTATCTTACTGACCTAAACCAAACGAGGAATGAAGAAACTTGAATTACATTGGCAAATAGTGATCGGAATGGTGCTGGGTATCATTTTCGGCTTTATCATGACCCAAGTAGATGGGGGTGGTAAATTTGTGTCAGATTGGATAAAGCCGCTCGGTACAATCTTTATAAAGCTATTAAAACTAATCGCCATACCATTAATTTTAGCCTCCTTGATAAAAGGAATTTCTGACCTAAAGGATATTTCAAAGTTCAAGAATATCGGTGTGCGCACCATAATTATCTATATGGGTACTACCGTGATCGCCATTATTCTAGGTCTTGTACTGGTGAACTTAATGCAACCAGGTTCGGGCATATCTGAAGAAACCATCACAAAGCTGACTGAGACCTATGCCTCCGATAGTGGGGTAACCTCTAAACTTGAGGAAGCTTCCCGACAAAAGAGCGCAGGCCCACTTAAATTTATTGAAGATATGGTTCCCGATAATGCGGTGGCCGCCATGGGTAACAACAGTTTAATGCTACAGGTCATATTCTTCACCATATTTATGGGTATTTCAATGCTCTTGATTGGCGAGAAAAGGTCCAGGCCATTAAAGGATTTCTTTGATTCTTTAAACGATGTAGTGCTAAAAATGGTAGATCTGATCATGTTGATAGCCCCGTTAGCCGTATTTGCACTTTTGGCCAATGTAGTTGTTTCTTCCGGGGATCCCGAATTACTTGTCGCCTTGTTGAAATATGCCGGGGTGGTCGTTCTCGGTCTATGCTTGATGCTTGTTTTTTATGGGATACTAGTAAGTTTTGTGGTTAAGAAAAATCCATTTTGGTTCATGAAGCAGTTGAGTCCGGCCCAATTATTGGCTTTTTCAACAAGTTCAAGTGCAGCAGCCTTACCTGTCACTATGGAACGGGTGGAGGAACATATTGGGGTAGATAAAGAAGTATCTAGTTTTGTTCTCCCAGTTGGCGCGACTATCAATATGGACGGTACGAGCCTATACCAAGGTGTTGCAGCTGTATTTATTGCCCAGGCTCTGGCATTTGACCTTCCCTTGTCCGGTCAGTTAACGATCATATTAACGGCCTTGTTGGCATCTATAGGGACCGCCGCGGTGCCTGGGGCGGGAATGGTAATGCTGGTAATCGTTTTGGAATCCGTAGGGTTTCCTGCTGATAAGCTAGCCATTGGTTTGGCCTTGATTTTTGCGGTAGATCGGCCCCTGGATATGTTCCGCACGGTAATCAATATTACAGGAGATGCTACCGTTGCGATGATCGTAGCCAAGTCGGTCGGTAAATTGGGCGACCCGAAAGTTAAGAATTGGGACGACCATCTAGATGATGTCAAGTAAGGCACCATAACTTTTTAATGATTGGCGTTCATTTCTGTCAGAATCCATAAATAGTAAATTTTCAAATCATAAGGGAATAAGGCTCCAGCGCGGGTGAGGTTTAAATTATGATTTCCCTTAAGTGTGTCTGCCTAATCTAAAGAATCAATACTTTTGCTCACTGAATGGTTTCCGTACACGGCACAATGATCCAAGAACACGACCCGACTTATTTACAAAAAGACTACGCAGGACTCTTCGAAATAGATACCAATTTGGATCGTTTGGTGAAGAAGATAGAATTAGTGAGCTATGTGAATCCACTGAATACCGAAAAGGTAAAACAGCGTTTCTTCACATCAAAATACGCTGAAGAACCTATTTTTAGATACCGTAAGTTAAAGTTTGATCCTTACAAACTGAACCGATCATTCTTTTCGCAACGATTGGAACGGATCGAAGAAGATGATATACGTAAACTCTACCAAGATATCATTTACTATTACTCGAACATGATCCAATGTATTGAGACCATAGGCCAGGGTAAGAAATTCTACTACAATTCGCTTCGCGTTTATGGTTCACCAACTGAGAAGGATGTTCAGAACGCCAAGTTCATACTGCATTTCGCCAACGAACCGGTAACGGGCGATATGGAGAAAATGTTCAGCGCTATAGAGGCGAAAAGTTTTTTTGAAGATTTTGTTCAACGCTATGACTTTCCGTTGAACGTTAAATTTTCAACCAGCATTGCAGCTGATGCCATGGTCAGTAATACCTCGCAATCGCTTTTGATAAAAAAGAATACGCGATTCAGTAAAAACCAACTACTCACTTTGGCCAACCATGAAATAGGGGTGCATCTGGTCACTACCTATAACGGATTATTGCAGCCCTTAAAGATTTTTTCCAACGGTTTCCCAAGAAATGTAGAAACACAAGAGGGTTTGGCCGTATTCAGTGAATATATGTGCGGCGCATTGACATTAAAAAGGCTTAAAGAATTGGCATATCGTGTTTTAGCGTCAGATAGTTTAATTAAAGGTTACAGCTTTTCAGATACTTTTGATTTGATACATGGCCAATATAAGCTTGATCGCAACGAAGCTTTTTCTATAACCCTACGCGCTCATCGTGGTGGCGGATTTACCAAAGACCGGCTGTATTTAAGTGGACTTCAAAAGATATACAAGCGGTATCTTGCAGAAGAATCGATGGAGAACTTGCTGCTGGGAAAAGTTGCCTTAGATTTTGAAGAACCCATTTTGAAATTGAACAAACTGGGTCTGGTTAAACCCAGTACCTACACGAACTTGGCCTTCCAACAAAATTTGAACACCAACAAGACACTTGACTTTATTTTGAACAATTTGAAGTAAAACGTGGAATTATCTTTTTGGATGTCTTTTTGATGGCATGCCGTTTAGCTTGTCATACTATCGCCGGCGCTTATCAGTTCAAATCCCTCTAGTTCGAAGTAAGGAACTGCAGCCAACAAGTGATCGAAAATATCGGCCATGATATATTCGTAGTTTTCCCATCGCTTATCACTACTAAATGCGTACAGTTCAATGGGAATACCTTGAGTGGTAGGGGCTAGGTGACGCGCCATAATCATCATGTCTTTGTTTATTCCCGAATGTTGGTGCAGATAAGCGTCGATATATTTTCTAAAAACCCCGATATTGGTTAGATTTCTTCCATTGATCAATATCGATTTATCGGCACCTTTCTGTTCATTGTGAGTGTTTATTTCTACCTCCTTTTTTACCAGGTACTCTTTGATCAACTGAATTTTTTTTAGTTTTTCAAGTCTTTCAACGGTTAAAAAACAAATACTCTTCTGTTTTATGATCAAGGCACGTTTAATGCGTCTTCCGCCAGAAACCTGCATGCCGCGCCAATTTTTAAACGAATCGGAAATCAAAGCATAGGTAGGAATCGTTGTTATGGTTTTATCAAAATTCTGAACCTTGACCGTGGCCAGGTTAATTTCTGTAACATCGCCATCGGCGCCATATTTTTCAAAGGTGATCCAATCACCAATACGTACCATATCGTTAACGGAGACCTGAATGCTGGCCACAAAGCCCAAAATTGTATCCCTAAATACAAGTATTATGATTGCGGAAGCTGTACCTAAGGCAGTAAAGAACTTCCACAATTCAATACCTGTAAAAATTGAAAAAGCAAAGAACAACCCAAAGGCCCATAAAAAAAGCATGAACACTTGAATGTAGCTGTCAATGGGTTTGTCTCTTAAATTGGGAAGGCTTTTGAGGTAGTCTTTTAGAGTGTGTAAAAGACTTCGTATGATCCAAAGGAAAAGGAGAATACCTAATACCTCTATAAGTTTTAAAAGAAAAGGTTCTACCACTGGAAAATCTCTAAAAACAAATGGTATGGTCTGGTACAGGACGATTATCGGCATGATATGGGCGATATTCCGCGGTACTCTGTTTTTGACCAAGTAATCGTCAAAACGGGTTTTAGATTTTAGGGATAAGCGGGTAAACAAACCAACCAAAAGCTTGCGAAATAAAAAATCAACGATGAACAACACCAACAGTAGGCCGATGAAAAGTATTGCCGCATTCAGAAGCGCCGCCCATTCGGATGACAATCCCGAATCGATTAAATACCCATAGATTTCATGTGATAATTTTTCCACAGGTATTATGGTTCTAAGAATTTGGCTTTCAAATCAGGCGTAGGTAGCATACAAGCCTCCTTTTTTCCGTACCAACGGTAGCGATTTCTGGCCACAAAATCGTATACGATATTTCGAAAAGCCGATGGAAACCATTGTAATACGGTACTTAAGGTGCCATAACCTTTTAAATATTGGCCAATTTCAAGGGCCGCATCAGATTTGGTATAATAGGCCACTCCTGGGTCTATGAGGATGATGGAATCTACGGCAGCCGTATCAATGCCCCGCTCTTTGGCAAGCTTTTGGCCAATGGCGCTCTGCAGGGCCGCGAAGCGGAACACATCGTTGCCATCCCTTTTGATGATGAATTGAACGGCACCGTTGCAGAGATTGCAAACCCCATCAAACAATATTATTTTCTTATTCGTTTCCACGGGATAAAGATACCATGGCCTTTCTTCTTTACCTATTTTTTAGATCGAATTTAGGAAGGTGCCCAAATCCATGTCCTTCTCCAACCCCAATTTCTTTTTGAGCCGGTATTTGGACTTCAGGATACTGTCTGGCAACACGTTCAGCGTGGCCGCGATCTCTTTGGTGGTGAGGTTCATGCGGAGGAAAGCCGCCAAACGTATTTCTTTTTCCGAGATATCCGTGTAAAGGGTTTTCAGTTTTTGGTCAAAATCATTTTGCGCCTCTGAAAAATAGGTCTTGGATATAGATGATTTTCGGTTAGAACAGGTAGAGGCGGCCTGCAAGGTTGAGCTGAACGACACGGATTATATCCTTTACTTCTCCTCCGATGGAAGAATGTCCAGACAAAACTTGGATGGAGACATTCAAGAGGGCCCCTGGGCCATAAATTAAAATTTATGCCTACTGCAGTCGGCACCTAAAGTTGCGATTCAACAACTGGGTGTCGGCTGTTTTATTATGGTTACACATGGTCATTGACCCTAACTTCTGGTTTAAAGGGATGGATGCCCAGTCACTCTCGGCGAATTTTCGGGGCATGAGAAAATTTGTCCTGAGAAGTTCATATATTTATAAGGGACTATATCCACTATCCTTTTCTGCCGCACTTCAAAAAAAATCACCTGAACTTACCATAAGATTATGGAATAGGGTTTCAGCGGTTTGCCACAGTATACTATTGCTTCTTAAGTAAATGGAATTGAATACATATCGTATACGATTCAACGTAACTACTTGATAATCAAATTTACTATAAGTTTATTTCAAGCGCTCTACCAATTCCAATTGGTCAACACTTACATTGGTGGTAAACATGCCGTAATTCACTACGGCCTTCCCTTTTTCTAACTTATCGATGCTGCCCACAGCTTTACCATCGGTCATCCGTACGCGGTCCCCGATTTTAAAAACTGGTCTCGGCATGTTCTTTTCCTTTTGAATAGATTTTTTCTTTTCAACCTGCTTTTTCTCGCGGATTACCGCCACCTCTTTCTGGACTTCTTGGGCTACCTCTGCTTTCTTAGTGCTTTCGGCTTTTGCTTCATGGGCGCTTTTCTTCTTTCGCTTGCTATTTTCCGTCTCAACGATACGCAATACTTCTGATACCAGAATACGCTTCTTATTGTCTTGAAAATACTTTGCGGCAGCTTTGTCGACTTTATTCCCCAATTGTATCATGCGCTGGTCATGATCGTAGAGTTCTTGGTAATTTTCGAGCTT
>JBHJNU010000037.1:0-103671 GCA_050330515.1 Flavobacteriaceae bacterium
AAAGAGGAGGGAAGTTCAAAAGAAGTTTCTCTCATTTTGGCAAACGGAAATGTTTACAAACACATCGGAATAATTGAAACCATCGAAAGTGAATTTGATAAAAGCACCGGCAACATTGCGTTCAGGGCTAAATTTCCAAACACCGAACGCCTGCTGAAACACGGTGGAAGCGGAAAAGTGTTGGTGAAAACCGAATTGAAAAATGCCATGCTCGTTCCGCAAAAATCAACCTTTGAAATTCAAGGGAACATTTATGTGTTTGTTGTAACTGCTGACAGCACAGTGCAGCAACGCCAAATTACGCCAACAGCAAGACTGTCGCAATTGTATGTAATTGAACCTTCACTGCAAACCACCGATAGAATCATTTACGAGGGCATACAAAAGGTAAAAGATGGCGATAAGGTGCAAGCCGAAACCGTATCATTTTCAAAAATCAGTAACTCCAAAAACTAAAAGAAAATGGTAGCAAAAATTATTCATCGCCCCATATTGGCGGTTGTTATATCATTGATTATTCTTTTTCTCGGTATACTTTCTTTGTTTCAGTTGCCAATGGCACTTTTCCCCAGCATTGCCCCTCCCGAAGTGAACGTAACAGTGGAATACACCGGAGCCAATGCCGAAACGGTTACGAAAGCTGCAATCGTTCCGCTTGAACGGGCCATCAATGGTGTTCCCGGCATGAAATACATGAGTAGTGATGCCGGAAATGATGGTGTGGGTGTAGTTCAGATTTTATTTGAAATAGGTACTGACCCAGATGCAGCGGGAGTAAATGTTCAAAATCGAGTGAGTGCTGTAATGGGAGAATTGCCTCCTGAAGTAGTTAAGAATGGCGTAAAGATAGCGAAAGAAGAAAACGCCATGTTAATGTATCTGAATGTTTACAGCTCAGATACAACCTTAGATGAAAAGTTCGTATACAACTTTGCTGAAATGAACATTGTTCCTCAGTTAAGAAGAATAAAAGGTGTTGGATACTGCAACATGTTAGGCGCTAAACAATATGCCATGCGTATTTGGCTGAAGCCTGATAAAATGCTTGCTTACAATATCTCCACCGATGAAGTTTTGAATGCACTCGAAGAGCAGAATTTGGAAGCAGCCCCCGGCAAAATTGGTGAGAGCAGTGACAAGAAAGCACAGGCACTTCAGTACACCATTAAATACACAGGTAAATTCAACACGAAAGAACAATATGAAAACATTCCGCTTAGAGCAACTGAAGAAGGACAAATTCTTCGTATAAAAGATATCGCTGATGTAGAGTTTGGAACAACGTATTTTGATGTAGAATCAAAGTTTAATGGTAATTCAAGTGCTGCAATCATGATAAAACAATTGCCAGGCTCCAATGCAAGAGCAGTTATTCAGGATATTAAAAATCAATTGGCAGTTCTCAAAGAATCCACCTTTTTAAAAGGCATGGACTATGAAGTAAGTTACGACATCTCCCGTTTTATGGATGCTTCGGTTAAAGAAGTTGTAAAGACATTTATAGAAGCATTGATTCTCGTTACATTGGTTGTGTTTCTTTTTTTACAAGACTGGCGTTCTACGTTGATTCCTGCATTGGCAGTTCCGGTTTCGCTGGTTGGAACGTTTTTCTTTATGCAGTTTTTAGGCTTCTCGTTAAATCTCATTACACTTTTTGCTTTGGTACTCGCCATCGGTATAGTGGTAGACAATGCTATTGTAGTGGTGGAAGCGGTTCACGCCAAAATGGAACACTCAAAGATAACTCCGATAAAGGCAACCGAAGAAGCCATGAAGGAAATTACGGGAGCCATTATTGCCATTACGCTGGTGATGTCAGCAGTATTTATTCCCGTTGCTTTTATGGGTGGCCCATCGGGAATTTTTTACCGGCAGTTTTCACTCACAATGGCAATTTCCATTGTTTTATCAGGAGTTGTGGCACTCACGCTGACACCGGCTTTGTGTGCCTTGCTTTTGAAAAGTCATTATGGTGAAGAAAAGAAGAAAACCCTTATTTCGAAGTTCTTTATTGGCTTTAATAAATGGTATTCAGCGTTGGAAGACAAATACCAAAACCTGCTTTCAAAAATTGCGAATCGCCGGGTTGTAACATTCGGTGCATTGCTTGCATTCTGTATTGGTACTGGCTTATTGAATAAAATTCTGCCAACAGGTTTTATTCCCAATGAAGACCAGGGTACTTTTTATGCAAGCGTTACTTCTCCATCGGGTGCAACCCTTGAACGCACGAAGGAAGTGGTAAATGCCATTCAGCAAGAAGCGCAAACCATGGAAGGCGTAGAAAGTGTTTCAACACTTGCAGGAACAAATATCCTGTCTGACGGAACAGGCGCCACTTACGGAACAGCACTTATCAATCTGAAACCGTGGGAAGAACGCTCCGTTTCTGTAAATGATGCTATTGCCACTTTAGAAGAAAAAATAAAACACCTCAAAGATGCGCAGATTGAGTTCTTTCCGCCGCCTGCTGTACCGGGTTACGGAAATGCAAGCGGTTTTGAATTGCGCCTGTTAGACAAAACAGGAAGTGGTGATTTCAAAAAAATGGAAGAAGTGGTTCGGCAATTTATTGCCGACCTGAAAGCCCAACCAGAAATTACCAGTGCCTTCACCATTTTTGATGCAAGTTTTCCGCAATACACCTTGCATATTGACATTGATAAAGCCGCACAAAAAGGCGTCACCATCAGCAATGCAATGGGTTCGTTGCAAACATTGTTGGGAAGTGAATACGCCACCAATTTCATCCGCTTTGGGCAGATGTATAAAGTGATGGTTCAGGCTTTGCCCGAATACCGTGCATTGCCTGAGGATATATTGAAGCTGTATGTAAAAAACGACCAGGAGGAAATGGTATCGCTTTCTGCATTTATGACAATTGAAAAAACCTACGGAGTGGACCAAGTAACCCGCTACAATATGTTTCCATCTGCTGAATTAAACGGGGAAGGAAAGAAAGGCGTAAGCAGCGGAACCGTATTGAAAGCCGTGCAGGAAACTGCCAAACAAAAGTTGCCAGGAGGATATGATATTGACTGGGCAGGTATTTCAAGGGATGAAGCAAATACAGGCAACGAAGGGGTTATTATTTTCCTCATTTGTCTCCTTTTTATCTATTTTGTTTTGTCAGGACAATATGAAAGCTTTCTGCTGCCTTTGCCCGTTATTCTCTCGCTTCCCACCGGAATTTTTGGTGCTTTCCTCATGCTGAGTGTTTTGGGATTGGAAAACAATATTTATGCACAAATAGCCATGCTGATGTTGATCGGGATTCTGGGAAAAAATGCCATCCTGATTGTTGAATTTGCCGCACTGAAGCACAGCCAGGGAATGAGTGTGATTGAAGCAGCATTAGAAGGCTCAAAACTGCGCTTACGTCCTATTTTGATGACATCGTTCGCGTTCATTGCAGGCTTATTGCCACTTACCATAGCAACCGGTGCAGGTGCCATTGGTAACCGAACCATTGGCACGGCAGCAGCGGGCGGAATGTTGTTCGGAACAATATTCGGTGTCGTGATCATTCCGGGCTTGTACGTGGCATTTGCCTCGATTTCGGAAAAATTCAGCAAGAACAGAAAAAATGAAAATCCGGTAACTGAAATTCTATAAACATGACACGGATAAAATTTCAAATCATATACTTCGTTTTTGCTCTGCTGATTCTTAGCGGATGCAAAACACTCCAATCAAACTTGGCAATTCCTGAAAAGAAAATTCCGGAAAATTACAGTACCGTATCAACCGATACAACCACCATTGCAAAAATTAATTGGCGAGACTATTTTGACGATGAATTATTGCTAAACCTCATTGATACGGCCCTTGTCGGTAATCCTGATTTGCAAATAATTTTGCAACGAATAGAAATTGCCCGGGCAGGCGTACGTTTTTCTTCAGGTGAGTTAATGCCGAAAGTAGATGGAAATATTTTGGCAGGTTCAACCCGATACGGAAAATTTACAGAAAGCGGTCAGGGAAATGCCACAACCCCTTATCCTGATGACCCCAATAGAATAATTCCCAACCCTATTAGCGATTACTTCATAGGCTTAACCTCAACTTGGGAAATTGATATTTGGGGCAAGTTGCGAAACCTGCGAAAATCAGCAGTTGCCCAATATCTTTCAAGTCTAGAAGGAACCAAGTTTGTCGTTTCCAATTTGGTTGCCGATGTTGCCATATCCTATTATGAATTATTGGCATTGGATAATGAATTGGACATTATCCGGCAGACCATTGTAAAGCAGCAGGAGGCATATGATGTTGTCAAATTGCAAAAAGAAGCTGGAAGAGCGACCGAATTGGCAGTACAGCAATTTCAGGCAACGCTTCTTGATTCGCAGGCATTTGAAAAAGAAACGTTACAGCAAATTACCGAAATGGAAAATAAAATCAATTTTCTGTTGGGTAGATTTCCGCAGTCCATTGAAAGAAAAAAAGAAACCTTGTTTGCAGAAATTCCGCAGCAAATTTCTTCGGGTGTTCCTTCTCAGCTTCTTTTAAGTCGCCCCGACATCAGAGAAGCAGAGTATCAAGTACAGGCTAGTAAGTTTGACCTAAAAGCTGCGAAAACATCGTTTTTGCCTAACATCAATATCGCTGCCGGTCTCGGATTTCAGTCGTTTAATGCACAGTTTTTGTTAAATCACACCTCACTGGGTTACACTTCTGCAGGCGGTCTCTTAGCGCCTCTTTTAAATATGAATGCCTTGAAAGCACAGTTTAACAAGGCAAAAGCCAATCAGTTAACAGCCATGTATAATTACCAAAAAACAATTCTGAACGGCTATGTGGAAGTGGTCAATGAGCTATCCAAGTTAGAGTATTTACAACAAGTCAATACCCTGAGGCAACAACAAAATGATGTGTTGATACAGTCGGTGGAAACATCTGGCGATTTATACAGATATGGTAGAGCGACCTATTTAGAAGTATTGTTGGCACAACAAAATTCTTTAGAAACGCAACTGGAGCTCATTAGTACCACAAAACGTCAACGTATTGCTACAGTTAATATTTACAAGGCACTAGGAGGTGGTTGGTGATCATCAGGCTTTTACACTATAAATGTCCGAAGGATAGTTCTTTAAGAAACTGTTCCAAGAATAATCCGCCCGCAGTTGAAAGCACACTGGTAAACCGCTGATAGCCCATTACTAAGAACAATGCCGAAAACTTTTGAGAGCAAAAGAGCTTACAGCTCCCACCCCGACAAGATTGAATTAAAAAAATCATCACTCCACTATAAAACAGAAAAATTAGCTCCTGACCAAGCCAACACAGAAAGATAAAGGGCAGCCGAAGGGTCGGTACAGGCTGTAGTGGTGTGGCTGCGCTGGATGCCAACTGCACAACTTGCAACCTTGCGGCTAAGCCTTGTTTCAACGCGTCACCTATGACTATAAGGTACTTGCAACCAACAGATTAATACCATATCTTGGATACAATAAAGCTGCCCATGCCGTGCGCTACAAAAGCACATCATGGGCCTGGCCCCGATGCTGGGCTAAACAATATATGGAGATTGTTTTACGCGTCAAACCGTAGAACCGACAAACTGAAAGCAACGAGAAATACTAAACGGAAAAATATGGTAGAACAACATTTCTTAAACAATGTCTTTGGTAAAACGGATATGACCAAAGAAGAAAAGGAAATTGCAATTTCCAAATTTAAACAAGTAACGTTCGAAAAGAACAGTTTCCTACTAGAAGAAGGTAAAACAGCCAACCATTATTGGTTTATTCAAAGTGGTTTTATACGGTCTTACGTTACTGACACCGAAGGAAACGACATAACCACGAACTTCTATTCGGTTGGCGATATTGTTATCGACTGGCCTTCTTTCTTTTTAAGAAATCCGACAAGGGAAAACATTCAAGCCCTATCTGATTGTGTTTGCTGGCAATTAGACTTTGAGACATTTCAAGAACTTTTTCATGGCATCAGAAATTTTAGGGAACAAGGACGAACAACATTGGTAGGTAGCTACTTTGCCCTAAAACGCCACAGTATTTCTATGATTGCCGACCAGGCCAAAGACCGCTATTTAAAATTGCTGAAAGAAAAGCCCCAAATCGTCCAAAACGTATCATTAAAGCATATCGCCACTTTTTTGGGCATTACTGACACGTCATTGAGCCGAATCAGAAAGGAAATTTCAAGCGAATAGTTTTTCTTGTCATATGGCAAGTTTTATTTTTTTTGGTTGGCTGAAATTCGCCCCATCATTAATTTATAAAACTTAAAGTATGACACAGTTAAAAGAATTTGTATTGCTGTTCAGATACGAACCGGACAACGAAGAGCCGACCCAAGAGCAACTACAAGAAATGCACAAACATTGGGAAGAATTTATTGGTGGCATTGCAATGCAAGGGAAATTGGTAAGTACGCACCAATTAGGCTTTGAAGGTAAAAAGATTTTTGCCAATCAAAACACAGAAGACGGGTTACATATTGCCGAAGGACACACCGTAGGTGGAAATATGGTTTTAAAGGCAGAATCCATAGAATCTGCCACAGAACTTGCAAAAAAATGCCCTATACTATTTATGGGTGGCATGGTAGAAGTTAGAAACGTATTACCAATGAACTAATTATAAACCTTTAAAAATGAACAAAAAAATGATATTCGCAATTATTGGAATCGCTCTTGTAGCGTTCATCGGATTTGGCTTATACAAAGCCACTGGTTTGAAATCCATTCAAATCATCAAAACGGTTACCATAAAGGGGAAAAAACATGAAGTTTTCGGTATGGTAAAAAACTTGAACAACTTCCCGAAATGGTCGCCTTTTTTAGCGCAAGACCCAACGCAGAAATTCGAGGTTAAAGGTACGGACGGAACAGTTGGTGCGCAATACCATTGGCACGGAAACAAAGGAAAAGACTTGGGATATCAAGAAATCATGAAAGTTGATGAGCCCAATTTTGTGGGTATGAAGTGCGACATTCAAAAACCCTTTGTTGCAAAACCGACCTTTGACTACTACTTTAGTGAAACAACAAACGGCATAGAAGTTAAACAAGATTTCAAACTAGAATCTGGTTTGGTCGACGCATTCTTTATGTGGTTGTTCGGGGCAAAAGCCGAAATGGAAAAGACCAATCAACTAGGTCTGGACCTATTAAAGAAAGCAGTGGAAAATCCATAGAATGCTTTCCACCATTTTCATACTTAACACTCTTTTATTCTGCTTGATCTTCTATTTCGGAACAGGTAGGGATAAAAGAGTTTTGTCTGTTTCTATCCTTTGGCTTTTTACCATTGGTACTTTAGCTTTATACAAGTTCTTCCTAAAAACAGATAGCACCCCGCCAAGATTCCTATTCGTCTTGTTAGGTAATGTTGTATTCGTCCTCTACGTGTACAACATCCTAAAAAACAAAGAGATATCGAATAATTATATAATGGCCATTCACGTTTTCCGAATTCCGGTCGAAGTTTTTCTGTTCTTCCTGTACTTAGAAGAACAAGTTCCCAAAATTATGACCTTCATGGGCCTGAATTTTGATATTCTTATCGGTGTCTCAGCTTTAATAATCCTTATTGCAACCAATATTTTTAAATTTCGGCTAACAAAGAATATATTGCTTATCTGGAATTGGATTGGACTTCTGTTCTTAATGAATATAGTGGTTATTGCCGTATTGTCTGCTCCTTTACCTTTTCAGCAAATGTCGTTTGACCGGCCCAACATAGCCGTATTAAGTTTTCCATATGTACTACTTCCTTCGTATATAGTGCCCGTTGTCTTTTTGGCACATATGATCACAATCAAGCATTTGGGGATAAAATGAAGTGCTACAGCCCATTGAGTTGACGATGCTACTATTTACCAAAGGAGTGCGCATATTACACCAACCGCGAATTCTCTGAAAACGGATCCCGTTTACGGCGGTGCGCAAATAAATTGCCTCAATCAGGTTTTTGACCGGCGCGTTGCATAGCTTTGTTGATTATTTAACATAGAAATCATCTGGGTTTTCAAGGCATGCAATCAGAATTGCCTACCTTTACCCCGTTCTAACCCCACAATTAGAAAACATGCAAGCACCAACCGTCATGTTTAACATCGCCGAAAAATTGGCTTTGGTAAACGCGATCGACTCTGTAATCGTTGCCGATAAACATATTCACCAAGCAGAGCTGAACATTTTCAACCAACTGATGCAACGCATCGATTTCGACAGCAATTTTATAGTACAGGCCAGAAACATAAGTAAAGAACAAGGTTTGTTGATCCTGAAACGAATGCCCGAGGAAAAGAAAAAGGCCATGGCGGAAATTTTAGATGAAGTGGCCAACGCCGATGGTTTTTTTCACGAAAAAGAAATGGACCTGATTTTGGGAATCTGTGAAGCAGTTGGTATCTGCTATGAAATAGCACCCTAAAATACCCCCGTGGTGTACTGTGGTTTCTTCTTAAAATTTACTCTTTTCTACTAGCCGTAATGGGTTCTTGAAACGCAGAAGTTTTCAAAATTCGTGCATTCCGGCGTGGATTAAAGTTCTTAAAATATGTCCGTTCGACCACTATCGAAGCTTGATATTAACTTTGGGTACGTTGAAGCTGAAATAGTGGCATAGGTTACTTTTCCTACATTGATCGATCAGCTTATGGCAGCTCACCGTATGTCAATTTTATATTTTCCGTATCTTCATACTAGAAATGAAGTAAACTTCCTAACCTAAGTATATGAAACAGCTCTTCCTACCGGTTCTGGCGCTTATTTTCGTGTCTTTTTTCTCGTGTAAACAAACCACCGGGTCAGTAAGTGAACCTGATAATTCCGTCAAAATCATCACTTCTGACGTCAAAATGCGCCTTGACAGTACCTTGCAGGCTTTTGTAAAGTCAAAGAACGTTGCCGGGGTATCGGCCTTAATTTTCGAAAAAGACCAAGAGGTCTATTTCAATGCATTTGGCCATGCAGACCGTGAATTGGAAAAGCCCATGGATCGGAACACCATAGTACAGATCTATTCGATGACAAAACCGGTAACAGGGGTGGCCCTGATGACCCTTTATGAAGAAGGTAAATTCTCACTTGACGACCCTCTGAGTAAGTTCGCGCCAGAGTTTGCGAACATGACCGTTTTCACGGGAGTTGACGGCAAGGGCAACCTACAGACCGAACCCTTGAAGCGGCCCATAACCATACGAGACATTACAAGACATACGGCCGGCTTTCCCCGCAACGCCGAAATAGCGGGATTAGGCCCGGTATTCGCCAGAGCCGATGCCATGAACAGAGAGAATACCCTGGCGCAAATGGCCGAGAAAATGGGTAGCACCCCACTTATCTTTCAACCGGGCACACAATGGGAATATGGCCCCTGTGTAGACGTTCAAGCGTTTATGGTCGAGCGTATCTCGGGTATGCCCTACGGTGAGTATGTTAGTAAACATGTTCTGGATCCCTTGGGTATGGTCGATACCCGTTATTTCATTCCCCCAGCCGATCGAGACCGGTTCGCCGCCCTATACCTTCGCAAGGGTGAAGGTATACTTGAGCGCGATACGGTCACCTATGACAACTATACCGAACATTGGCCGCTCACCCGCGGGGGATCCGGCCTAACCTCTACATTGGATAACTATATGCGGTTCGCACAGATGCTGGTCAACGAGGGCACACTCGATTCTGTTCAAATCTTAAAACCCGAAACTGTAAAGTTAATGGCTACGAACCAATTGGCGGATAGCCTGACGGAAAGGTCTTTTTTACCCAGCAAGGGCCAAGTAGGCTTCGGTATCGACTTTGCCGTTCGACTTGCCCCACCTGCCCATGCCGAAGAGAACATGGGTGTTGTGGGCGAATATTTTTGGGATGGCGCGGCAAGCACCCTCTTTTGGGTAGATCCTGTAAACGACCTTACCGCAGTACTTTTCGTGCAGTTGATGCCCTATGACCAGATCGGTCTGCACAAGGCATTTCGCGATGCGGTTTACGGCCCCTTTATCGAGTAACCAGCAGCCCAATCTTTGGCGGCACCTCTTGAAGACAGTATTGACTTCAAGAGTTCGGCATTGGCTTCAAGTGTTGCACATTCTTGATCGAACCTTACTTCGTGATGTAGTCACTTTTGCTGTTCAATTCACTATATTAGTGCCGATTTAAATTTTAACGCTATGCCAAAGCAATTGTTCCTGTTAGTCTTACTGATAACCTGTAGCCTATCTGTGGGCCAAAATACAGATTCGCTCTATATTCGAAATAACTACGACCTCAACGAATACCGAATCAAAATGCGTGATGGGGCGGAGCTGTTCACGGTAGTCTATACCCCTAAAGATACCTCAAGAAAGTATCCGATCCTGATGAACCGTACCTGCTATAATGCTTCGAACTACTCTGATTACCAGGTCAATGGTTACCCATCGACCTACTTGATCCGTGATGGGTATATTCTGGTATACCAAGATGTTCGCGGGCGCTATATGAGTGATGGCACCTTCGATAATATGCGGCCGAATATCCCTGGCAATAATCCAAAGAACAAAAAGGACATCGACGAGAGTTCAGACACCTATGATAGTATCGAATGGCTGATCAAGAACATCAAGAACAACAACGGGCGGGTTGGAATGTATGGCATATCGTATCCCGGCCATTATACGGCTACGGGCATGATCGACGCGCATCCTGCATTAAAGGCCTCTTCACCGCAAGCCCCAATTGCCGACTTTTTCTTCGACGATTTTCATCATCAGGGCGCCTATTTACAAAGTTATACCGCCGCGTTCGCCGTTTTCGGTTATCAAAAAGATAGCCTGACCCGTACCCCTTGGTACACTGATAAAATAATGCGATTTTACGGGGCGCCTGCCGCCGATGGCTATGATTTTCATTTGAAAATGGGCCCGTTGAAGAACTTTACCGAAAACTACCACCATGATAATTTCTTCTGGAAACAGATCATTGACCACCCCAATTATGACGAATTTTGGCAAGAACGAAATATTCTTCCCCATTTGAAGAATATCAACCATGCGGTAATGACCGTAGGCGGATGGTTCGATGCAGAAGATCTTTATGGGCCATTGTCTATTTACAAGACTGTGGAAGCAACAAGTCCGAAGGCCAAGAACACCATCGTTATGGGGCCTTGGGATCACGGCGGATGGGCCCGAGAAAGCGGCAAGACCACGCACAACCATATTTATTTTGGTGATAGTATCTCTACTTTTTACCAAAGGGACATAGAACGTACTTTTTTCAACTACCATCTCAAGGATGAAGGTACCAACACCTTACCCGAAGCGTACATGTTCGATACGGGCATCAAAAAATGGGAAAGTTTTGAAGCATGGCCTCCTAAAGAAATCGAAGCGGTTACCTTCTATTTTGGCGAAGACGGATCCCTGAGCATCAATGAACCCACCGATGCGAAAGCCGTATTCGAATATACAAGCGACCCGAAGAAACCCGTACCCTATACCTCGCAAACCGAAGGGCTGACATTCACACCACGACGGTTCATGTCAGATGATCAGCGAGAGGCCTCGAAGAGACCCGATGTATTGACCTTTGTAACAAAGGAACTTGAAGCCGACAGAACACTGGCAGGTGAAATATTGGCCGGACTCAAAGTATCTATGACGGGAACCGATGCCGATTTTATTGTTAAATTGATCGATGTATACCCGCAAGACCACCCGCAGTACGAACATAACCCTGACAACATCATCATGGGCGGGTACCAGCAATTGGTGCGCTCCGAAGTTTTCCGAGGGCGGTTCAGGAACAGCTTTGAAAAGCCCGAACCCTTTGTGCCCGGCCAAATCACCGATGTGAACTTTCAGCTACAAGACGTGCTACATACCTTTAAAAAAGGACATCGCATTATGATACAGATACACAGTACCTGGTTTCCGTATATTGATCGCAATCCGCAGAAATACGTAGATAACATCTATAAGGCGAACGAAGAAGATTTCGTCAAGTCGACCATACAGGTGCATGGCTCCTCATCGGTGCAAGTTGGGGGAAAGTTGGACGATCTTCCCCTATTGTTCAATGAAGAACCTATAATCAAAGATTAGAAACCAAGGTCTTCTTTGTGGGCCATCCTTAACTTTGACAAGATTGTTATCTGCAAGTCGAATTTGGACCGATTTTTGAATTCTAGCTACGCATGAAAAAAATTCTTTTTGTGATTGCCTTTATCACGGCATTTTCGCTAAGGGCACAGCAGACCATCTCGGGCACTTTTTCCCCTGCTGATGAATACACATGGCTAATCGTCTACCGTATTAATCCTGCCGCCCTGAACTATATTGCCGACACGGCGATAAAAAATGGGGAATTCGCACTGAATATTCCAGCTGGCGCAGAACCGGGTATGTATCGCCTGGTCTATGCCGTGCCCCAAGAAGAGTTTTATTTTGATGTTATCTATACCGGCAAAGAAGGGATCCGATTAAGCTTTGATGCACCATCGGGCGTAACCTTCGTTTCTTCTGAAGAGAACAAAGTTTTCAGTTCGTATTTTGAGGAAATGAATCGCGCAAAACAAGCGATCATTTCGTTCTATTCTCAGGGCAAGACCGATGGCAAAGCGTTTTTAAAATTAGGCGAAGAACAGCTGAGGGTTCAAAAAGCGTACGAAGAAAGGTCAAAGGGCTTAAAGGCGCATGAATTCATCAAGGCCAACAACCCCTACATCGCCTCCTCCTATGAATCGATTCAAGACTACATGGCCAATACCAAAGCGGCCTATTTCAATAGTTTTGACTTTAAAAACCCCGAATTACAGGCTTCGGACTTTTTGAGCGACAAGGCGGCGAATTACGTGTTCACGGCACTTCCGTTAGAACCAATGACCCCTTTGGAAACCGAAGTAGCCATGCAGGCGAACGTGAGCACCTTGGCAGAACATCTTCAAGGTGTTTCAGAACACTACCAAGTGCAACTTTATTATAAGCTTTGGTCGCAGGCCGCTGCAGGCGGTTACAATGACCTCGCCGACTTTATATATACTGACTACTTAAGGGCATTGGCGGCGATGACGAACAACCAGAAAATCATTGATGAGATCGAAGTACATGGTCGACTGCGCCTTGGCGCCATCGCCCCGGAAATCATCTGGAAAGAGGCCGGTCAGCACAAAAGTTTAAGTGCCCTTACGGGTGCCGAAAAATATGTTCTGGTCTTTTGGAGCAGTACCTGCGGCCATTGCCTTAATGAACTACCGGCCTTACATAAAAAACTAAAGGAAAACCCCAAGGTAAAGGTTCTTGCCGTTGGTTTGGAGGATGATGATGTGAACTGGAAAGTAGAATCGGCCAAATTGGAAACCTTTGAACATGCCATCGCCCTGGGAAAATGGGATAGCGATCATGCCCATTTGTACGCCATCAACCAAACACCGACCTACTTTATTTTGGATACCGAAAAACGGATCATTGCCAAACCAGAGAGCGATAAGGGGGTAATTGAGTTTTTAGAAAAGAACTAGAAATAGTGCTTGTTCTTGAAGTTTCAGAACACACCAAGCTGCCAACAGCTCCCTTAAAGTGTCTTCAGGTCTTTAATGGTCTTAAAGGCGATATCGACCTGTTCGTCATTGACCAAGATGGTAAATTCGTTCGTGGTCGAAATTACTTCGTAAAGTACGATCCCTTCCCAGGCAAGCCGCTGGAAAATAAAGTAATAGATACCAGGTACCGATACATTTTCGGCAGGTAACTTGACGGTTATCGATGAAAGGTCCTCCGCTTTTTGAGTGCCCTTTTCGTCTTTGAACAACTCGTCCACGGTTTTATCCATTACATTGCTGATCACTATGTTGAGCTCGTTCACGCCCCGCGAAGACGTAAAGAAAACATCTTGGTTCTGGTTCACTGCCTCTAGAAGTTTGGCCTGCTGCACCAAAATGGTATTCGAAACCAGAAAGGTATAATCTGTAAGCGAAGATCTTACCGTAATTTCACCGATGTTCTTCAATACCTTGATAATCTTGTGTGTTGCCCTGAACTCGAGATCATCTGACAATCTTTTCAGTGCCATGACAATGGCGCCATTTCGAATGTCCTTGCCAAGTTCATCCTCGATTTCTGCCTTTACAATTCTTGACAAAGACGTAAGGTTGATAATTCCTTGGGCCAATGCACTCTGCAGAAAGGGTTTTTTTCTGATATACTGTTCTACAACAGATGAGATGGTTTTCATTTTCGATTGATTTGGCGCTAAAATAACAAATTGTTACAAATTAAACAAATTGTATTATATTATTATTCTATTATTTTAATAGGATAATCAAAAATGATAGAACGCATCCTCTATATGTTCGATCTTAAAAATCTTACTGTTCTTCAGTATCGTGATAACATCGAATCTTACCTCAACATCAAGTTCATGCTCCACAACGTAGTGATCGGCGGCTTCTACCAGTAGTTTGATCTTTCTTGGGGTAATGGTATCGGCAATGGCAATGATCTGGTCATTACTTCTGGCCCGTACCTCAACTACTGCCAAAATAGCGTCCTTCCGTGCGATGATATCAACTTCCGCCTTTAGATAACGGTAGTTTTTTTGCAGAATTTCATACCCTTTTCCCACTAAAAAATCGGTAGCCAATTGCTCGCCCTCGACACCAAATTCATTGTGTTTTCCCATCTAAAAATATTTTAAGTATTTTGAAAATATGTATTTCGTCGAAAATATTTGCCGATAAACGTCTGATTTGCCAATATCAACGTACCTTTCCAAGTAGTACATCGAAAATACGAGTATTTCGATACTACCCAACAATATACCTACGTTAATAGTAGCCCCAAGCACTGTGAACAAATATACTAATGCCCAAATGACTATGGAATATTTCATTAATTGTAATACTTCTACCCTCGCACAGCACACTGCTCCGTTAACCCGACAACAAGTTCAACATCTTTATCGAAGACTAGGCTTTAGTGCCTCCGTTCAGACGATAAATGCCGGAACCGGACAAAATGCAGGCACCTTGGTAGATACTTTAATCAATCAAGCCTTAACGCTGGCGCCAATAGCACCCCCCGCGTGGGCCACTTGGAACAACAGTAATTATCCGGCAGATGACGATGCGGCCAATGCCCTTAGAAGGGCGCAACGCGATCAATTCAGTTTGACCTACGTGAATTCTATGCTTGATAACAACCTAAGGGACCGTCTTAGCTTTTTCTGGAGCAATCACTTCGTTACCGAATTACGGGTATATGAATGTAATGCATTCTTGTACGAATATGTGAACTGCCTTCAGCGAAACGCCCTTGGTAATTTTAGAACCTTTATCAGCGAAATTGGTCTTACCAACGCCATGCTCTACTACCTGGACGGCGTTTTCAATAATGGTAACAACCCCAACGAGAACTATAGCCGTGAACTTTACGAGCTTTTCTCCTTAGGTGAGGGCAATGGCTATACTGAACAAGACGTTATCGAGGCCGCAAGGGCTCTTACCGGTTATGTAGAACGGGGTGAGCTCGGTTGCGAGGCAGTAACCTTCAGGGCAGACCGACATGACGCCGGTAGCAAAACCATTATGGGTCAGACCGGTAATTGGGGTTATGATGACGTTATCGATATTCTCTTCACGCAAAGACCTAACGAGATCGCTGAATTTATCTGTAGAAAACTATACGAGTTCTTTGTGCATCCTGATTCTGAGGATGATGCGGGTAACGCCCAATCTATAATCGACGGTATGGCAGCGACCTTTATGGCGAACAATTTCGAGCTGGCCCCTGTACTTTCTCAATTATTCAAGAGCCAACATTTTTTCGATGATGATGCCTTAGGGGTGATCATCAAAAGTCCGTTCGATTTCTATTTCAACGTATTGAAAGAGACCGACTTCGCCTACGATGCCAGTACCGTTTCAAGCTTTATCGGCTACAGTGGCCTATTGAGCCAAGAACTGTTCAACCCTGTCGATGTGGCCGGTTGGCAGCGTGACCGCAGTTGGATCAATACGAATTTTATGATTGGCCGCTGGCTGACCATAGAAAGCATCATGGAGAATTTCTATGCAGCGGATGACGAGCAGTTCAGGGCCTTCGGAATGGCGGTTACCGGCAATGATGGCCTCACCAACAGTAATCCCGATGTCATTGCAAGACAAATTGTAGACTTTATACTTCCCAAAGGTCTTCTAGATGAAGGGGAATATCAAAAGGCCTTCGACACCTTCCGGTTCGATATCGACCCAGAATACTACCAGGGGGGCAATCAAGAGTCATGGACACTGGCGATTTGGCCCCAAGCCCCGCAGCAAGTGTACCTACTTTTACAATTTTTAGCACGGCAGCCAGAATTTCAACTCAAATAAAAACCTACGATTATGTGCGATATTCACAATACAACCCCATTTAAAGGTCTAGAACATGATGGCCATGACCACGAACACAAAGTTTGGAGCCGGCGTTCATTTCTTCAAGCCCTAGGCATTGCAGGCTCTGGCTCGATGATGCTAGGCAGCAGTTTTGTTACTGCCTCTTCTCCTTCACCGTTAACAGCGGCCATAGCGAACGCGGAAACAGACCATATTCTAATCTTGATTCGCCTTTCGGGCGGTAACGATGGTTTGAGCACCGTTATTCCCATAGAACAATATGACGCCTATGCCAACGCAAGGCCGAACATCTATATTCCTGAAAGTAAAATTCTGAAACTTACCGATGAATTCGGCGTGCCCTCTTACATGAGCGCCCTTCAACCGCTTTGGGACGATGGTCAGTTCAAGGCCGTACACGGCGTTGGTTATGAGGGTCAAAGTCTTTCGCACTTTACAGGATCGGACATTTTTGCCAACACCGATTTGACCACCACGGGCTTCAGCGGTTTAAAAACCGGATGGATGGGAAGACATTTTGAGAACCTCTATCCCGATTACCTCATCAATCCACCTGCCGCCCCAGCGGCCATTCAGGTAGGTCAATTCGGAAACCTGGTATTTCAAGGTGAAGAGACCAATTACGCCTTTGTTACCTCGAACATCGACCAATTAGAGGAAATAGCGAATTCTGGTGTCGTTTATGGTCTAGACGATATGTTGTTCGATAACTGTATGTACGGGGATCAATTGAAATTTTTAAGGGGAGTGGCGAATACCACCTATGAATATTCAGGAATCATCCATGCTGCCTACCAGCGAGGGCAAAATCAGGTGACATACCAAGAGAACGATATCGCACGACAATTGGCGCTTTTGGCCCGCTTGATCAAAGGAAACCTTGGCACTAAGGTGTACATGATTTCTATGGGCGGATTCGATACCCATGGTAACCAGCCCTTGGCCCATGCACGGCTAATGAGCAACCTATCCATTGCAGTAGATAATTTTTACGATGATCTAGGATTTACACAACAGGAGGATAAAGTATTGAGCATGACATTTTCAGAATTCGGCAGACGTATTTTCGAAAACGGCTCGAACGGCACCGATCACGGTAAGGCCGCACCGACCTTGTTCTTCGGTTCGGGTCTGAACGGTAGTGCCTTTGTTGGGGATCACCCTACGCTAGAAGATCCAGATGGCAGAGGAAACCTCGAATACACTATGGATTTCAGGGACCTCTACGCCACCGTGCTCGCCGAATGGCTCTGTGTTGACATTCCCTTAGTGGAACAACATTTATTGGACCACCCTTACGCCCCCGTTAATCTGGGCTTCAACTGTAGCGGTATAGATTTCCCCGACATCGTTTATAACGACGGAAACCCTACGCTACCAACACAACCGGGCCCTGTTGAACCGACACCGTTCAACCCCTCGTTGTTAGATGCTATAGTTCATAAACCGTTTTATCCCACCGATGAAACCCCACATATATATTTGGAGATGCCCTTTAGTGCCCATGTCGACATTCAATTATTCAATATTCTAGGTCAAAAAGTCGGCACCATCTATAATGAAATGATGATGGAAGGTTCTGTTGAACTCAATATACGTGAGCGCATGCCACAACATCTTTCGGCCGGTAAGTATATCTATCGCATTAATGTACAGAACCAAAAAATGGCGAAATCGGTTATGGTCGCTTAGCAGGTTCAAAGTGTACCCGTTCATTGTAAGCTTTTAACTTTGAACATTTAGAGAAGTTTCGTTCCCTAAATCTACCTACATTTGTTGAAAGCCTTCGTGCTCGTGACCCGAGTAACCGCGAAGGCTTTCTTTTTTCATCAAATCTCGAACGCAGCCCATAAAAATCTTTATTTTTGGGGCTTAAATCAAAACATGTCTCAAAAGCGTAAAAGCCCAGAGCGGTATACCGTTACCGCCGCATTACCCTATACCAATGGCCCTATTCACATTGGGCACTTGGCAGGGGTATATGTTCCTGCAGATATCTATGCCCGATATTTACGGTTAACCGGTAATGATGTCGCCTTCGTTTGTGGAAGCGATGAACATGGGGTCGCCATCTCCATGAAGGCCAAAAAAGAAGGTATTTCTCCTCAAGAGGTCATTGATAAATATGATGGGATCATTAGGAAGTCTTTTCAAGATTTCGGTATTACTTTCGATAACTATTCGCGTACCTCGAGAGCCGTTCATCACCAAACCGCTTCCGATATTTTTCTGAAATTGTACGAGCAGGGTGATTTTATAGAAGAAACCACGGCACAGCTTTATGACGCGGAGGCCCAACAATTTTTGGCCGACCGCTTTGTGGTGGGTACCTGCCCCAAATGTGGCCATAAAGAGGCCTATGGCGATCAATGCGAACATTGTGGATCTACGTTGAACGCGACCGATCTCATTGACCCAAAATCAACCATAAGTGGTTCTGTACCGACCACGAAAGAGACCAAACACTGGTTCTTACCCCTGGATCGTTATGAAGGTTTTCTGAGGGAATGGATTTTAGAAAGCCACAAAAACGACTGGAAACCAAACGTTTACGGGCAATGCAAATCATGGATCGATGGCGGCTTGGCTCCGCGCGCGGTTACGCGCGATTTGGATTGGGGTATTCCTGTTCCCATAAAAGGTGCCGAGGGCAAAGTACTCTACGTCTGGTTCGATGCCCCGATCGGCTATATTTCCTCTACCAAAGAATGGGCAGCACGGGTTGGAAAAGATTGGGAGCCCTATTGGAAAGATCAAAACACGAAATTGGTGCATTTTATAGGCAAGGATAATATTGTTTTTCATTGCATTATCTTTCCTGCGGTTTTAAAGGCACACGGCGGTTATATATTACCCGAAAACGTACCCGCGAACGAGTTCTTGAACCTAGAGGGCAACAAACTATCCACCAGTAAGAACTGGGCCGTTTGGTTGCATGAATATTTACAGGAATTTCCTGATATGCAAGATGTGTTGCGATACACCTTGACCGCGAACGCCCCAGAAACCAAAGACAACGATTTCACTTGGAAGGATTTTCAGGCTCGAAACAACAATGAACTGGTCGCCATCTTCGGAAACTTCATCAACCGCGTGGTCGTGTTGACCAATAAATATTACGGGGGCGTTGTTCCTAACCCCTCAAATTTCTCACCGGTCGATTTGCAAACCTTGGCCGAATTGAAGAAGTATCCAGAAATCATTTCAAGTTCAATCGAACGCTACCGTTTTCGGGAAGCCGGCCAAGAACTTATGAACCTAGCCCGCCTGGGCAACAAATATTTGGCCGATGAAGAACCCTGGAAAATAATCAAGTCAGACGAAGAACGTGTAAAGACCAGCATGTTCATAGCACTGCAGATAGCGGCCGCCCTAGCAGTTTTAAGTGAACCATTTTTACCATTTACTTCTTCTAAGCTCAAATCAATGCTAGCGGTCACATCGAGTGCAGGGGCGATGCATTGGGAAGACGTTTCAACCAAAGAGACCATTCTACCTCCAACCCATCAGATCAACCAAGCCGAGCTACTCTTTAAAAAAGTGGAGGATAACGAAATACAGGCACAACTCGAGAAACTAGAAGCTACCAAAAAAGCGAACGAAAACGAAAACAAAGAACTTATGCCACAAAAAGACACCATTACCTTCGACGATTTCACAAAATTGGACATGCGTGTTGGCACCATCATCGAAGCCGAGAAAATGCCCAAGGCCAAAAAACTCCTGATACTTAAGGTCGATACCGGATTAGATGTTAGAACCATCGTTTCAGGTATTGCAGAAAGTTTTTCCCCTGAAGAGATCATAGGCAAACGCGTCACCGTCTTGATCAATTTAGCACCACGCGACCTGCGCGGCGTGGCGAGCGAAGGCATGATCCTGATGACCGAAAATAACGAAGGCAAATTGGTCTTTGTCAACCCTGACGAAGACGGGGTTGGTGATGGGGGTACGATCAATTAAGCCTGCGCCTTAGAGACGGCGCCAACACTATCTCTTTACTTAGCGACTATTACAGATTCGAGCAACAACAAAGGTCTCGAGAATAGTCCAGTTAATCATAACTGAACGATCGATCAACATGCAACTTATCGCTTATATTACCAAGCACACCCAACTCCCTGAAAAGAGCGTCCAAAACACTGTTGAACTTCTTAACGAAGATTGTACCATACCCTTTATCTCACGTTACCGAAAAGAGCGTACGGGCAATCTAGATGAAGTTCAGATTGCCTCTATTGTGCAGTACAAGGAGGCATTCGAGGCACTAGAAAAACGTAAAAAAGCGATACTAAAAGCGGTAGAAGAACAAGGGGTACTTACCCCGGAACTGAAAAATACTTTTGAATCGGCCACCGATATCATACAACTGGAAGACCTTTATCTTCCCTATAAAAAAAGTAAAAAGACCAAAGCAGAAACTGCACGTAAAAACGGATTGGAACCTCTGGCAAAAATCATTATGGCACAGCGTTCGGACGAACTGGACTATCTGGCCGGCAAGTACCTGAACAGCGAAGTTGAAAACGAAGATGATGCGCTGGAAGGAGCGCGCCATATTATTGCCGAATGGATAAATGAGCGTTCCGATATCCGCAATCAGTTGCGAAATCAATTCGAACGTTTCGCTCAGCTTACCACCAAAGTCATAGCAAAAGAAAAAGACGAGGAGAAAGCACAGAAATATCGCGATTATTTTGATTGGAGCGAATCTTTGAACAGATGTCCGTCGCATCGGTTTCTAGCTATTTCCCGGGCAGAAGCAGAAAAAGTGGTTCGTATTAAAATTGAAATCGATGACGCAAGGGCAATAGAGCGCATGGAACAACGCATCCTTAAGCATCCCCATTCGGCATGTGCGGAACATATTAAATTAGCCATTGCAGACGCCTACAAACGACTCTTGTTTCCGTCGCTAAGCAATGAATTGCTTAACAGCGCCAAGGCAAAAGCAGATGAAGAGGCCATCGCCGTTTTCGCCAAAAACCTAAGGCAATTGCTGCTAGGCGCACCATTAGGTGAGAAAACCATATTGGCCGTTGACCCTGGTTTTAGAACCGGTTGTAAAGTAGTATGCCTAAGCGCCCAAGGCGATTTAATGCATAATGAGACCATTTATCCACATGCCCCCCAGAACAAGGCCATTGAGGCGATGAAGAAAATAGCGACACTATGCGATGCCTATAAAATTGAGGCCATTGCCATTGGTAACGGTACAGCCTCAAGGGAAACCGAGCAATTGGTTAAACGCATCCATTTCAAAAATGCGATCGAAGTTTTTGTGGTCAGCGAGGCGGGGGCCTCGATCTATTCGGCCTCTAAGATCGCACGCGATGAATTCCCCAATTATGATGTTACCGTGAGGGGCTCTGTTTCGATTGGAAGACGCTTGGCCGACCCCTTGGCCGAACTCGTAAAAATAGACCCCAAATCGATCGGGGTAGGGCAATACCAGCATGATGTAGATCAAGGCAAACTTAAAACATCGTTAGATATGGTGGTGGAAAGTTGTGTGAATTCGGTCGGGGTGAACGTGAATACCGCCAGTGTGCCCTTATTGAGCTATGTTTCTGGCATCGGCCCCAAACTAGCCGAGAGCATCGTTGACTATCGAAATGAAATCGGTGGCTTCACAAGTAGGGCCGAGATTAAACATGTACCGCGATTGGGCCATAAGGCCTTTGAACAAGGGGCGGCTTTTCTAAGAATAAAGAATGCCAAGAACCCCTTAGACGATTCAGCGGTTCACCCAGAAAGTTATAGCTTGGTTGAAACAATGGCCAAGGACAAAAAACTTGGTGTCTCTGAACTCATCGGAAATACGCAAGTTTTGAAAAGCATCGACTTGAACTCCTATTGCTCCGGTACCATTGGCTTGCCTACCTTAGAAGATATCGTAAAGGAACTTGAAAAACCAGGTCTCGATACCAGGGTAAAAGCAAAAGTCTTTTCATTCAATGAAAACATCAAAACCATAGGCGACCTGCATGAGGGGCAATTACTGCCCGGCATAGTGAACAATATTACCAATTTTGGCTGTTTTGTAGATATCGGCATCAAAGAAAGCGGACTCATTCATGTATCGAACCTATCGGACGCCTTTGTCAAAGACGTCAATGAGCATGTGAGTCTTCAACAACAGGTTATCGTAAAGGTGCTGGCCGTTGATGTTGCCCGAAAGCGGATCCAATTAAAACTACATCGATAAAATTTACCCTTTAGAAAAGGTTTTATGGTTTGCAGGTTGCCCTTTAAGACTGCAAAATTACCCTTGGGCCGCGGTGTTGGTCAAGCCAGTGTAGCCCGAATTTGAGCACCTATCAAGAATTTACCACAAGGAACTGAGCCAAAAAAATTAACATTGATTGAAACAGAATCTAAATTGAAACGTTAACTATAAATGTTGTAATTTTATAGTAGTAATCGCGACTATTAAACAAGGATGTTTGATACTCAAAAACTATAATAATATTATAACACCATAGATTTTAAGTATTAAACTAATAACTAAAAATATCGTATATTATAGTAATAGTGCTGGTATTTCTTTAATAAGAAAATAAAAATGACAACAGAATCAATAATAGATGTAAAAGGTCATAGTGATGGCTCTATAGAGGTCATACTAAAGGACTTGGGGATTGCCTCAACAAAAAGAGGTAATTCCTATATTGTCTTTTGCCCTAGTTTAAAGGTTCTTGGTTATTCAAATAGAAGCGAAAGAGAAGCTTTTCGGGATTTTGAGAAAAATTTGATTATATTTTTTGATGTGCATCTTAAAAGAAACACCCTGAACGAAGCTTTAATTTCTTTCGACTGGATTAAAGACAATACTCGAACTTCGTTTGGTGCTAAAAATGATTCGCCTTCATTAACGAGCAAGGATTTTAATTTTTCATTAGCAGCAGCATAATAAATGGGTTTGTTAAAAATCGGAACTGTTCAAAAAGTAATTTTAGGCCTACCCGATTCTGAAAAATTAGATGCCTTTTCTAATTATACAAATACCGTTTTTTCAGTCAAAAACATAATAATTGTAATCCCGACCCAAGGAATTTCCATAGATCACTTGACACGGATTTTGGAAAATCAACTAGAAATGAGTTGGTGGATGATTGATTATGTATATGGTCAAAACGGGATAAAATAGCGCATCTAGTAATGCTTTACCTTATAAATTAATATCCCCCAGACTCCAAAGGGTTGCCTACTTTTCTTACTAATGTCTAGTAACAAATAAAATTGCGCATCAAAATAAGCCCACGGCAAAGGCTTAAGACACGTTCATATTTTACCATTACTTCGGTTACGATAACCTTTTCCGTGAGGTGGTAGGATGCCCGTACAATCTTAACGACCGAATTAACGGTGTTGGAAAGCACAAACAGATTTCTCTAAAAAAATTATGTTCCTGTAATTTGATTTACTACTCTTTTTTACCCACCCACATTGTATACAGATGCCGTTACCACGGTCCTAATTACAAAAAAAATTAAAATTCATCAATTTTATTTATAGCATATATTAAATTGATTATCAATACTATAAACGTTTTAAAACATTTACATCCGTTTACAAACGTAAGTAACTGTTTCTTAACCGAATCTTTTTAAAGTGCCGTTCTATGTTTGCAGTGTCGAATCAAGGAGGTTCGATAGTATTAACTGTTTAACGTAAAAATTAAAATTATGAACGCACTTAAAAATTCAGTACAGTTGATTGGGCACTTGGGTCAAGACCCAGAAATCGTAACCTTGGAAAGCGGTAGTAAGCTTGCCAAATTCACCATCGCCACTAGCGATAGTTATAAGAACGCGAAAGGCGAAAAAGTAGAAGATACCCAGTGGCACAATATTGTCGCATGGGGCAAGACCGCCGACGTGGTGGAGAACTTCTTAACCAAGGGCAAACAGGTGGCCATTGAAGGTAAACTCACGCATCGGGCCTACGAGACCAAGGAAGGCGAAAAGCGATATTTTACCGAGATCAAATGCAACGAACTTTTGATGTTAGGTAAGTAAAACACCAGGGTAAACTGCAACAACGCTACATACCTGTGCATGTAGCCCAACAGTGGAGGCACCTTTCCGGTGCCTCCACTTTCTTAGATTAGGTCCCAAAAAAACAGGGGTGTATTTTCTAGCCCCCGAAGAGTATGGCTACCAACGGGTTTACCAATTTTACCTTGGTATGCTCCTTTGCAACTCCATCCATTTCACTTGCGGTTAGATAAAGGTACTTGGCACACCACGCCAAAAAAATAACTGCTGGCCATCAATTTTGGTAAACCATTATATAGCTTAAATTTATACCATGCCAACTACCACACTGCAACGCGAACAACAACTACTACCCCTTTTGAAGACCCATTTCGGGTACGACAGTTTTAGACCGAACCAATTAGAGGTCATCAACGACCTGCTCTCAGGCAAAGATACGATGGCAATCTTGCCCACTGGCGGCGGAAAATCGCTATGTTTCCAACTACCGGCCTTGGCCATGAACGGCACGGCGATAGTGATATCGCCCTTAATTGCCTTGATGAAAGATCAGGTAGATATGCTGCGCGCCAATGGGGTCGCCGCGGCCTTCTACAACAGTTCACAACCCCAAGAAGTGCAACAAGAAACCTTGCAGCAACTAAAGACCGGAGGCCTAAAATTATGCTATGTGGCCCCTGAAAGTCTGGGCTTGATAGAGGGTGTTCTACAAGAAATCAACATTAGTCTGTTCGCGGTCGATGAGGCCCACTGTATTTCATCGTGGGGCCATGATTTCAGACCTGCCTATACCCAGCTCGGGAGTTTGAAAAAACGGTTTGCCAAGGTTCCCCTAATCGCCTTGACCGCCACTGCGGATAAGGCTACGCAAGATGATATTATTGAACAGCTCGGTATTTCCGCTGCCGAAAGACATCTCGCTTCCTTCAACCGTCAGAACCTGTATTTAGATGTTCGTTCGGGCCAACAGCGGATGAAACAGATCCTAAATTTCTTGAACGCCCGTGCCGGTGAAAGCGGAATAATCTACTGCCTGAGCCGAAAAGATACCGAGAAGGTAGCCGAGCAACTCTGTAACGCTGGTTACGATGCGAAATGGTACCATGCGGGAATGGAACCAAGCGCCCGAACAAAGGTACAGGAAGACTTCATCAACGACCGTACACCCATTATCTGCGCGACCATTGCCTTCGGCATGGGGATCGATAAGAGCAATGTACGTTGGGTGATTCACTATAACATGCCTAAAAATATCGAAGGCTACTATCAAGAAATAGGTCGTGGCGGGCGTGACGGACTGCCCGCACATGCCCTTTTATTTTACAGCTATGCCGATGTGGTGCAGTTACGGAAGTTCATTTCTGAAAGCGCGAACGCCGAATTGGAGTATGCCAAGTTAGAACGAATGCAACAGTTCGCAGAAGCACTTAGCTGCAGACGCATCGCCTTGCTAAACTATTTTGGCGAGCATGTTACCCAAGGTTGTGGCAACTGTGACATTTGTAAAAAACCTCCCAAGTATTTCGATGGTACGCTTTTAAGTCAAAAAATCTGCTCGGCAGTAGCTCGATTAAAAGAGAAAGAACCCATGGGCATGCTCATTGACGTGCTGCGCGGTGCGCAAAATGCCCAGGTCTTCGAAAAGGGCCATCAGCATATCAAGACCTACGGCGCCGTAAAGGATGTTTCATGGCAAGACCTGCAACAGTATGTGATCCAGCTATTGAACCAAGGGGTCTTGGAAATCAATTTTAGGGAGCATAGCAGAATTCAGTTGACACCCTTGGCCCATGCGGTGTTACGGGAGGGCAAGAACGTTCAATTAGCTTCGCTTGAACAGGTACAGGAAAAAGCTGTGCGTCAACCAAAGGTCAGCGCCTCAAATGCCGACCTTTTTGAAAAACTCCGCCTGCTACGCTACAAGATCGCCATAGCAGAAAATGTGCCGGCCTATGTGGTTTTCGGTGATGCTACCCTAAAGGATATGGAGGCCAAACAACCTGAAACACTTGCTGAATTTGCACAAGTTTCAGGCGTGGGAGCGGCAAAATTGGAGAAATATGCCGTTGCTTTTATTGGGGAAATAAAAAAACATATCGAATCGCTAGCGCCTAAAATCACTACGCATGAAAGAACCTATTCGCTTTATAAGGAAGGCTTATCTCCTGAGGAGATTGCGGTTAAGAGGGAGCTATCGGAGAATACGATCTATGGTCATTTGCTAAAAATGGTGGAGGATGGGGCCGATATCGATCTTCACGATTTCATCTCTGCCGATGAGGTTTCAAAATTAAAGGCTGCCCAAAAAGCCCTCCCAGAGGTTGAAGGCCTACGCCCCTATTTTGACTATTTTGAAGAACAAATGCCGTATTGGAAGATCAAATTCGGGTTGTATTTGATCTCGAACTAGCCTACTAATCCAGTCTTTTTCGAATCTTCCTACTATATTTCTCAACCTTTTCTCGATCGGGTAGCGTTGTTATTTCTTTGGTGGCCGCCAGTTCAAACGCCGCAAGTGCCACCGTATAATATCCCATTTGATAATTATACAGTCCCGTTAAATAATGCCCCTCCCAAAAATCTGGGTTCATCGATGTAAGTTGTTCAAGTTTTTCATGGGGAAGGTGTGCTTCATCCTTTATGGCCTTCTCAATTTCAGTACGTAATTTTCTATAGGCCTCATAGTTGTTAAAGGCCTCTGTATTCAGAAACAGGTCTTTGGCAATTGACATTTCCGCCCGCGAGATAGTTTTGCCCATCGGATTGCCTTCCTTGAAAACCTCGTTCAGATCATACGCGACAAATTCCCCCAACTGATACGGATTGCTTGATACCCACACCATCAGATCTTCAGGTTGAAAAACTATTGCGTGATGCGCCAAAAGTTGGTTCAGGGCTTTTTCATTGCCATATCCGATATTATTTTCGTCAAGGCCTTCGCGGTTACGAAGTATGCCGACCGCTAATTCTGGGGTCAATTTCGGGTTTTGCTGCAATAACTCTTCCATTCGCTCATAGCGGTATTTTGAATGGCTTTCCAAAATATGTTTTTGGTTCTTCCTATCATTGGTGTAAGCGGCACTTTGAAAGTGGTTGGAGCAGATCAATTGACTTGAATTATCCACCTCGTAGACCCCGAAATTTTTTGGGGAGACTTCGATGATGGCGGCCTTTTTATCTTTGGCGCTTCCCACGAAAATAGACTCCGATACAAAAACCTGCCGCTTCTTTGCGATCGCAATCGCTTCCTCAATGGTAGACGCGTATTGCAGGATCTCGCGTGTAACCAATGAAATGGGCGTTTTTGCAAGCAAGGGAAAATCTGACTTGCCGGCATTGATGGTAACGGTCAAACCTTGATCGTTCATACCCGAAAGCACCCCAATGAAACCGCCCCAAGTGACCGACATGAATTTATGCCCCTCATCGGGATCCACAAAGGCGATGATCTTGTTCTTTGAAAATTCATCGCCTGCATAAAAATCGAAATTACGGCCGATAATTAGTTTGCCATCTTCGGTCTGGTCGCCCCAGGCCGCGAAGGAGGAACACCCCACAAGTGCCAGATCTTGTAGCGCATGCCCAATATCATGGGCCCCATGAAAGTACATCACCCGAGGGTAGGCCTCTGCGATATAGTCATAATCTGGTGAAGCGAATTTTGACATTCCGTAGATTTCAGCCCTGTACCGGTCGTCAATATTGAGGTACATTTTACGGTTGAACCATGCCAAGAACTTGCGCAGCAGGTTTTGTTTTCCCTTGGAGGGTACCAGTTCATCGATCTTTTTAACGAATATGGCTTCTTGCGCGTTGAATAGCTCTTGGGTGAGTTCGCCGGTCTTTAAACCCAGCTCCAGCGCATTTCCGTCAACGAACAACTCCCATAGTCCTTGCTTGTTCTTGGTCAAGAAATTACTTCCTAACCGGTATGTTGAATCGTTCAATCGGGTACGCTCTGGTATATCTGTTGCATATCCACTTACATCTGGTGTCATGTTCTTCAATGACTTTTTTACACCACAAGAGGCAAGCACGAAGAGGAGTGCTAAAACGCCGAATAGTAGTTTGTGCCTTGAATACTGCATGTTTTTTATCGAACGGTTTTACGAAAGCCCATGTTGTTTTTTTTTGCCCAAAGACATTAAAGCGATTTCATAGCGCGCTGAACAGGTACCTATAGCGAAAAGCTTGTGTCATTGCCTACATTATTGAACCTTAGCTCAATCTTTCATCCACCCTTGGAAAAACAGGGTCTTTTTTAAAACTATGAATCATTTCAGATGGCGTTCGGTGCGTTTTACGGCCAACTCATCTTTATAGTTCAACCACCTTTCGCCCCAGTGTTTGCGAGTAAAGTTATCGAAATTACGCATGATAAGTACATTCGAGATCATATTTAAGAACCGTTTCGGACTGCGGGGCAAGGCACGCAGTGTCATCGAGAAACCCCCATCTAGATATTTGATGTAATGCCAGTAACCACTGGGCATATAGAGTGCATCGCCGTGTTGCATATCGCACTGGATACCTTGGGCATACTTTAGGGCAGGAAATTTTTCAAAGTCAGGATTATCCATATCGATCGACTCCAGATTATGGATCGAGTAGGGTACACGGTACAAATATTTAGTCTGTTCTGGTGAGAACAAGGTTACACTTTTATGACCATCAAAGTGAAAATGCATACTATCGGGCAGATCGATATCATAATGCATAAAAACTTTTGACATACCCCCACCGAAGAACAGTGCGGGCAATTTTTTAAAGAATTTCAAGCCGATGTCAGGATATTCGAAATCATTGAGCAACTCGGGCATTTTCTTCAAGATCTCATAGAAAAAGATACGAAGATCTGTGGGCTGGGTCTTTAAAATTTCTATGTATTCGGCCAGCTTCATTTCCTTTTTGGGGGCGTAGACACTTTCTTTATCCCTTGCGGGCTCGTTATTATAAAGCGGAACCACCTGATCACCCGCGCGTTGCTGAATATAATCTAAGGTCCATTTTTTGAAGGCCGGCCACTCTTTGGTCAGCCCAGTAATGAGCACCGGCTTTTGGGGTTTATAGTAGTTTTCTATAAATTCTTCTTTTGATATATTTTCAATCCGTTTTACAGGTGTGGTCGCAAATTGTCCCATTTCGCAAATTTTAAGTTCTTTTGTCAACCTTAGGTTCAATCGATCTTGTGGTATCTTGACCCTATCGGGTGCCCTATACCGTTTCTACCTTTTTGTAGCCTTTTGTTATTTTGTTGATCAGATATTCCCCACCCAAAATTTCTGAGCAGGTAACTACACCACTGATGGTAACACCAAGAATACCATGCATATTCAGTCCTTGTCCGGTAAAGAACAGGTTGCCTATTTTGGTTCGGGCCGAGATGAACGCTTTGAGCGGATCATTGACATCTTTTACGTAGCCGTACATAGATCCGCGGTTGCAACCGATATAATCACGGTAGGAAAGCGGGGTAGAGGTATGAACGGATTGAATGCATTGGCGGATATTCGGAAACTTCTTCTCCAACTCCTTCAAAAAAACTTCCGCTTTTTCCGCTTTGAACTGCTCGTAGGTTTGGCCACGGTCATGTTTATCGGCCACGGTATTGAAGGTGTCCTGCCATTGTGAAACCTCGTCATAGCGCATATAGGTAATAGCGGTCAATTGGTCACCGTATTCGCCCTGGTTCTTGCGAACCCCCATGGAGACCATATAGGTTTCAGGCCAACTTTCTTGGGTGTACCGGTGCGCGTTCCAGACCTTTTGGTAATCTTTGAAATGGTAATAGTTCTTGTTCAAGTATTTGAAGGTGCCCGGTTTCAGTACCAGGTGGATGCTGAACGCCGATATGGTACTTTCGAGATCGTCAATTCTTGAGCTGAAGGCCTTCCTGAAGTGTTCTTGGCCCACTAGTTTAAGGGTAGATTTAGGTTCAATGTTCGAAATGAAAATATCCCCAGAAATAACATCCCCATTTTTTGTACTGACCGATATGATCTGTTTATCAACGCACTCCATGGCCACCACTTCTTGATGTTTAAAAGCATCACCCCCGTGCTCTTTTAACCTTCTGATGAGTAGTTTGGTAATTTGGCTACCCCCATCGGCGCAGCGAAAGGCACTCTCTATATACGAATTACAGGATAGCGCATGCACATAGATGGGGGTTCTATCGGGCTCCCCGGCATATAGCAGATTCGAACCTGCCAATACGGCCCGTAATTTTTCATTTTCAGTGATGGAATCGATATAATCTTTGGCGGTTTGCTGAAAGATTTCCGCATCGTTACCATAAGGTTTTCCTTCCTCTAAATTATAAAGGGGGAATTTGTGGCAGATTTCTCGAAGTTTTTCGCAATAGTTCTTTATGGAACGTGCCTCCCCGGGAAACCTTTTGATCAGTTCATTGGTGAAGTTTTCATACCCTTGGGCGTGCGGATACTCGGTATCATCATTATCGAAGGTGATGATGTCAAAACCATCCTCATTAAGCTGTTTAAGCTCTAAGCCGTCTAAAATATCCAAATAGTCGAAATAGCGGTAGAGGTTCTGCCCCTGTGCTAAACCGCCGATATAATGAACGCCTGTGTCAAAGATGGTGCGCTCGCGCACAAAAGTCTGCAAGTTGCCCCCGAACTGGTTATTCTTTTCCAGTACACAAACACTGCGCCCTTCACGTGCCAGAATGTTGGCGGCCACCAAGCCACCCATGCCGCTGCCGATAATTACGATATCATAGTGCGATTTCATTTTAAACCTTACCTCTTTTTGCTATTAGAAACCGGTCATTTTGACTGTGCTGTTCGAAACCCAGATCTAGTATTTGATCCAAAACTAATTTGACAGAACTAGTAATCACGATCAAGATAGCAATTTCGCTGCTAATGCGGTTTTCAAGACTTTCAAAATCATCTGGTTCTAAGGTGATGATAAGTACGTTGGCATCTTGCCCCAAAGCTTCTTCGGCGCTGTCCATGACCGATATCTTACTATATTGATGGGTCAGGTAGTTGTTTTTGACAATGGCCCTGACTTCTTCATTTTTTATATAGGTGAATATTTTTCTATCTATGGCATCCAAGGCCAAGAGCAAATCTAATTGCCCCATATTGTTGGAAAGATGAACAATGCGATCATCGTACCCGACCGCCCTTAGAATGCTAATATAGATTTCCTTATTGGTCTTAAGGTCTTTTTTAACGGACTTATAAATAGCATCGCCCTTATACCGGTAATTTTCCAAGATCAGTTTGTGCCAATAGGTTTCATGCTCTATCGCATTGCGAAGTCTTCTAAATTCAGATCTAAAATACTGGCCTATTTGTTTTGGCCGCTGGGCATAGGTTTCTCCGAAACCAGTATCTTCCGCTTTTATCCTTGGCAATATTTCAAGGGTGATGCTTCCATCTCGGATGATAAAACTATTTTTAGGAGAGACCTCGGCCGTGCCATGGATAAGTATGGGCAGTATATCCAACCCAAGCTTTTCGGCCAAGTAGAAAGCCCCTTTATGGAACCTACCTATTTTGTTGGTTGTCGAACGTGATCCTTCCGGAAAGGCGATTATCGAAAACCCTTGCTCCAATTTCTGTGTGAGGTAGGCGGCTCCACTTTCTATACCTTGCGAAACCGGATAGGCGCCGTGCAACCTTGCCGCACTGCCAACAATAGGTGAATTATAAACGTGGTCTTTTACTAGGTAGATAAGCTTAGGGTAAAGCATGCCCATCGCCAAAATATCTAAGAAAGAGGCATGATTCGCAATCAGCATGGCCGGTTTTTCAAAAGTTTCGTGATGCGGGTTGAGCACTTTTTTCGACACGAACGGATTGGTATACAAAACCGATTTCATAAACTTTGAAGTAACTTGGTGCAATCTCAACTGTTTTTTCAAACGCCTCTTCGGGTCGAGTTTCAGAACCACCTTGGCATAGGCTGAAAGCAACAAGCCTCCCAAATCGAAGTACCCGAATGATATGAGCGAATGCACCAGATACTTGGGGGTTATGGGCCTTTTAGTGGTGCTGCCCAAAAAAAGATGAAAAAGTAAGGGTTGTACGGTAAATGATACCAATGCCGCTGCAAGTATACCGATAACACAGACAACAGAAACGGAGTACAGTGCCGGGTGCTTCGCAAAAACCAGCACACCAATGCCCAAAAGTGTGGTAATGACAGAAAGTAGTATCGAAGTTTTATGGGAGGGCAAGGTCTTCTCGCCAGTGCGGTATTGGGTCAACAAACCGTTGGTGATGAAAATACTGTAGTCTACACCAAGACCAAAAATAAAGCTGGAGATGATGATGTTGAAAATGTTGAACTCTATTTTGAAAAGTCCCATCAGGCCAATGGTCATTAACCAACTTAGAATCAGCGGTATACCCGTTATCAAGGTTAACGAAAAGCTCCGATAAAAAAAGATCAATAATGCGATAACCGCCAAAAGCGAATACCAGATGAGATTGCTGAAATCGTTCTTCAGGTTGCCCAAGAAGGTTTCGTTGACCTGTTTTCTATCAATGACCAGAGTTCGGTCTTCCCCTTGAAAGGCATCGCGAACATGTTGCGCCTTTGCGTCATCTACCTTGATTAATGAGGTCACCGTGGTCGAAAGCGAATCGCTTACCATAAAATCGTTCACGGCGAAAGAGGAAACCACTTCGAGATCCGAAACTTTCATAGGATAGAAATCAGCCTGCAGGCGCTCATAAAATTGAGCAAAGGTAGTTTCCTTAAACCCCAGGGTATTTCCGCTTTCAATGAGATTTTGTTTGGTTCTACCTATTTTTTCTGGATCCCAAAAATCTTTCCACGCCTTAATTCTTTCAAGTTGTTTCTTATCAGAAGACAGCAAGGCCCCGACAGAACTGAAACTTACAATTTCATTCTTTGACTTAAGCTGGTTCAGTTGCTGAAACAAGGCGTCATTTTTTTGAAGAACGGCCTCTCGATCTTCACCAAAGGTGGAAAGGTAGATCGATTTAGAGCCAATATCCGTTAGTTTCTCCAACCGTTCACGGGCTTGGGTCAGTACTTCTGACTCAAAGTTCAATTTGGCGATATCATGATTGAAAATTACCGTTCTGTAGGTGAACATACTGATTATCAGTAATATGCCAACAAACCCTATCGCATATTTGTTCTTATGGAAGTCATAAGCCGCAATTTGGTCGAGTAGTGTGGTTCTACTTGCCTTGTGAGCAGTGTACCTATAAACCTGCGGAATAAAAAGAAGTGCAAAAACCGATGCGCCCAAAACACTTGTGGCGGCAAAAATACCCAAGTCTTGTAAGGCCTGTGATTTCAGAAAAAGAAGGCACAAAAAGGCCGATGCCGTGGTCAGGCTGCTCATTAAAATGGATGGCGCAACGTCATTGAATAGCGTTCGTAATGAATTTCCATTTCTGATATGGGTCAAGATATGCAACGAATAATCGAGGGTTACCCCCAGCAGTACAGATCCTATACCCAACGAAATTGCAGAAATCTTCGTACGGATGACGTACAGCAGAGCGATCGCCAAAAGTCCGCCGAACAGTGTTGGTATAAACAAGATAATCGGCAGGGCCAGCTTGCGATAGAACAGTACCAAAATGACCATAAGAACCAATAAGGCGATGCTTGCGGTAAACTGAATATCTTTCTTGATCTGTTTCGCGTTGGCCACGGCGACCAAGGCCGCCCCAAAATAGTCACTACGTACCCGAGACCCATACCTTTTATCAAACTGTTCCTGAAGTGCATACAGGTTTTCAACAAAGGGCGCGTTCTCATCTGTTGCGCCCGATGCATGGGTGGGTGTAATAAAAAGAAGGATGTTCTGCTCTTTTTTATCAAGCAGAAAACCGTTTTTGAGCTTGAATTCATCGCCAATGCCAAGCTGCTGCAATTTTTTAAGGGCAATAAATGTAAGGCCTAAGGGGTCTTTGACGATATTCTTTTTTGTGATTATACCAGACGGAGAAGTCAGGGTTCGATAGTTTTCTTCGGTGCGCTGTGTGATGCTGTCTTTTTGTAAGCGCTGTTGAATAATTGTATAATCGTCTTCATCTAAAAAAAGCGGCAGGTTGTTATAAACGAGATTCAATGTATTAGGAAGGTCTTGATCATTCAGTTTTCCTTGAATGTTCTTGATATACGGTGCGCTACTTTCTTGAATACTGTCTAAAAAATCGGTAGCATATCGGGTAAGTTCGTCAATGGAAGCTTCGGGACTTCGACTAATATTAACGATGATCTTATCGGTAAATGCGATGGATTTTAAAACTTCCTGAATTTTTTTTGATTCCTCGTTCTGTGGGATCAATGCCGAAATATCGTCGTCGAACTGTATTCTCGTAGCAAGGGCGGAAAGCGAGACCAAAACCAGGATAAGGGCAAAGAACATACCCCATTTTTTTGAGGCAATCCATTGGTGCGACCTGTAAAAAAAACTACCCATTGTGAACAGCCATTTTTTTACGATCGAAAGCGCTGAGAATAACATATCCTAAAAACCCGAAAAGCGTGGCCCCCAAAATAGAAAGCGTCAAACTGCCGATCAGGTATGTTTTCAGATGTCTTACATATTCAGAATTGGTAACGATACTATCAAAACTATAGGTCAATTCTTCACCGGTCAAAAAGGTCCCCGCGCGCAGACTGGCATAGAGTACAAACGGAACCAAAGGCGCCAAACTTACGTTGGAAAAGGCAAATGCGATGACTTTGTTAAGTTTAAAAAGTACCGCAAGAAACAGCACTATGATCGTGTGCAGGCCCCAAAGCGGACTAAAGCCAATGAAAACCCCCAAGGCAATAGAAAGTGCCTTTTTTCGCGGCGAATCGCTACTATGCAAAAGATCTTCCTTAATGAACCTTCGAAACCCCTTTTTGCGAAAACGGCGGTAGAGATCGCGTGGTTTAATGTAAAACAGGGCGACAAGAACCAACCCTGTATTCAGCACGCTGATGCGCGCAAAATCAGGACCTTTTCTAAAATGCGAAACACGCCCCTCTTCATCGTACGATATTTTAATCGGAATGTTCTTGACCAGGGTGCCGCTCCATTTAGCCTTGACGATCACTTCGATCTCGAACTCGAATTTGGGGGTATACAGTTTTAACTTGCCCATTTCCTTTAGGGGATAAAGGCGATAACCACTCTGTGTATCGGTCAGCCAGGTACCTGTTTCGACCCAGAACCAGAAATTGGAAAATGTATTGCCGAAACTACTACTGCCCGGTACATCTGATTGTGACATATTCCGCGCACCAATATAGAGTACGTTTCTGGTTTCCTCGTTCAGTAACGCTTCTAAAAAAACGGGGATGTCGTCAGGGAAGTGCTGCCCGTCAGAGTCAATGGTTATGGCAAAATCATAGCCTAAATCCAATGCTTTTTTAAAACCTACCTTTAAAGCATTGCCCTTGCCCTTGTTTTGAGGAAGATGTATTTGTTCAAGAAACCCGTACTCTTTTAATATTTGCGCAGTGCTGTCGGTTGAACCATCGTTGACCACGATTATATTTTGGGTATACACCAAAACCCCCTCTATTACTTTTCTAAGGGTCTTATGATTGTTATAGGTAGGTACGAGTACGCAGCATTTGAGCTGGGCCATTGTTTCTTGAATGGACGGCTTGGTCGGCACTTGAAACTTTTTTCAAAACCTATTTGTAGAAATAAGCTCAATTAGGCAGTAAAGATAAGGATTAGCCTTGCTAAAACAACTGCTTTTCCGTTTCGTTGAAAGCTTTGGAAACCATGACGAAGCCTTTGATGAATTTCTTAACCTCAAGATCTTTGACAGCCCTATAATTGTCGAGTATAAATTGCCTGTCTTCTGAAATTGCTTTTCTGTAACCGACAATTTTCGGGGCGTTTTCTTGAACGCTCAGTCGCAAGCACCTGATTTCAATGTTATCGGGCTTGGTTTCAACAGCATGTTCAAGAAGTTCGGCCCCCTGCTCAAAATAGGTCTTCTTGCTCTTTAAACTTTGTGCAAATTTAGCCTTCAGGGTCAAAACGGCTCCTTTATAGGCTACTAAAGAAGCTTCATCTTCCTTCGAAATTGACGAGAGTTCATTAAATAATTCTTCCGTTACAGCCACTTCTTTACTCGCCAAGGGGTAATCAGTTCTCAGTTCCGACAATTTTTGCGCATTACCGAATATGGGAATAACGAGGAGAAATAAAATCAGTTTACGCATCATTCATCACCTTAAATGTGGCACTCAATTTCAAGGCTACGGTTTCCTCTATGGAAATGACGTTCTTCACCTTTACCAGGTCATTTTCTTCGGTAATATCAAGCTCAACATCAATGGTCTCGTTCACTTCTGGGTTGATGATGGCCATGAACTTCACGTTCGAGGCCATGCTCAGAAATAATTGCTTGCCAAGGGTTTCTTCGGTCAACTCCTTAATCATTTGGATCATGCAAACGCCCGGCAAAACCGGATTACCCGGAAAATGGCCTTTGAACACTTCATGTTCTTTGTGCAGTTTTACGGTAGCCTTGAGCGCTTGCCCGTTCCTTTCTCTTGAAAGTACAGTATACAATCCTTCGATCAACATATCATCTAATTTTAAATTTATAGGCAAGACCAACTTGAAGAACAGTATTCAATTGGCTACCATCTTCTTCATAAAGGTCAGTTTCCCCAAAAAAATCGGTGCTAAAGGTACCTTGTTTATATCGTGCTTCCAGTATTAGGCCAAAACCGAACTCATAACCTATTCCGCCAAAAAATGAAATATCCAAAGGAGAAATTTCGAAATCGTTACTGCCATTCGTTAGACTAACCGGAGTATTCTCAACGTTGATATCGATACTCGGCCCAATAATAAAATGAAAGCCCCTGTTAGGGCCGACATAGAATTTATTGGGAACACCGATGGAAATATAATTGATGTTCACATTGCCATAGACAATCGAATTCGACCTGCCCCCTTGCCCCGAATACAGCACTTCAGGTTGAAGCGTATAGTAGTCGGTAAAGCGAATGTCAATAAATGCCCCTATATAGATGCTATTTTTGTTGTCTAATGTGGTACTACTGATATTCGAATTGTTCAGTCCCGCCTTGATACCCGGTCTGGCTTGCGACTTGGCCCCTGATCCCAAAACTAAAAAAAGTATGGTAACGAGTAAGGTTTTATTCATGCTTAGGGGTATTCAAATTAATCTTGCTTTTAAGGGCTCAACCTAGAAACCCAACATTGCTTCATTTCTTAGAATCTTAACCCAGAATATCATACATTATTGGGCGAACACCTCATCTGACAAGGTCTGGTTGGTTTTTCGATTACTAAATACAATCATGGTATAATCTTCGGATGCTTCTATCATTTTGACCTGCATCACTTCTCCTTTGGCGTTAAAGGTAAGATGAATAGCTTTAATGAACTCTGCAAACTGCGCATCGACAGGTATAAAATGAACCTCACTATTACCTTCAGTTTTAAGATATGAGATGGTAAACTCCTTGGCATCGAACATATCTCCTTTGATACTAGCGGTAATCAACTGGTTCAGCTGTTTGAAGATTTTGTTAGAGCCCATATCCATCGCACTCTTCTTTCCATTTTGGTTCGTATAGAGTTTTTCATTTTTAAATAGAATGGAATACGGATCGGGCTGTAAATATTCCCATTTTACCATATTGGGTGACTTAAATGCCATTTTACCAGATGATTCGATATCTTCGGTTATAAACTCAATATGTTGGTACTGCACAAAATCACTAGTAATGGTCTGGGTTTCGGCGGCTCGCGCTCTAACCACTACCTTGAATTGATCTGCTTCTGCAGCGCTCATTTTAGTTTGTGCGCCGGCAGCTGTAACCGTCATTATAAGCATCCAAACCAGGTTACGCATACGCTTCGATTTCCAAAAGTTGGTCCACAGTGACCGACTGTAGATTTTCATCCTGCAAAAATAACAATAACTGTTCCAAAACCACTACAGACTTTTGACTGGTGTCATGAAGCAATACCACATCTCCCTTTGAGATGCGCGAGGTTATTCGCTTTAAAATCTGCGGGCCGGTTCTCATTGTAGTGTCTAAAGAGCGTATGTTCCAACCAATGGAGTACAACCCTAAATGCTTCACGGCACGCTCGATCATGGGGTTGGTAACTGCGAAAGCGGGCCGGTAGAGTTTGGTTTCTTGACCCGATAGTTTCATGATGATCTCTTTTGTTCTATTCAGTTCGTCGATTACCTTCTCTGTACCGAAAAAACCAAAAGCCCTTGAATGGCCATAGGTATGGTTTCCTACGGAATGCCCCTCTGCCAGTATTCTACTAAAAACAGTTGGATATTCTTCAATATTTCGACCAACACAAAAAAAGGTCGCCCTGGCCTTGTACTTGTTCAACAGATCAAGAACCTTGGGGGTAAAATCAGGATGCGGGCCGTCATCGAAGGTCAATGCAATTTGATTATCACGAATATTCTTATTCGCGTGCAGTGAGGTCAAATGATAGTTCCACCCAATAAAAAATGACCCACCAAGCGTGATCAGAAACCAGCTTAAAATGACTAAAGTGAACCCCCACCAAGGAACAGAAACATAGAAGTTTAACCCCATGACTCCGGCCAAAAGAATGGCAGTAACCGTATTGACGCCCCTACGCCTCAACATTTACGGAGCAGCACGAGGCTATGGTTTTCTCCCCTGTACTGATTATAGATCAGAACAGTTTTGAGATCGGAACGCTTGAAGGAATTCGATTTCACCACTTCCGGCACAGTTTGGGTCTTGAGGATCTTAGCCGCCAGCCAAAAGCCAAATGCCGATGCCGTATCAAATTCCCCCGAGAGGTGCTTGTAATGGGCCTTTGGTGTAGTCTTGAACAGGGTCTCGCACAAGAGGCTATAGTAGGTATCGAAATTAATATCGCCGTTGCATCCTAAAATCAACAAGTCAATATCCTCCACCGACATTTGGTTGTCACTCAAAAAAGATGCGACCAAATACGGCAGTCGATCTTTAGAAATGGTATTGTACATATTGACCGCTAACAGCTCGGCATAGGTAGATTCTTGTTTCTGGTTCGCCAACACGAAGAAGTGTGAGCCCTCTCCCATTATCGTTCCTTCGGTTTTCGATGTCAGTAAATTGGTTTGGGTAACGGATTCCGACTTGAAATGACCGATCAACCGATGCGACCGTACATGGTGTTGCACCATCTCATCGACACCGCCCACTAAAATATGCCGCACTTCATCGTTTTCTAATTGCATCAGGGCATCCAACAATGAAGATTCGAATGAAACCGCAGAATTCACGTAGGTAAAATTGTAGCCTTTACAACCTAGCATCAAAGCAATTTGGCCGGCAACGGTATTGTGTGAAGATTGTATAAAACGGGTAGGTGTTAAAAACTGTTCGTTATTGTTAATGATATCGCCAACAAATGTCGACGAATCATCAAGACAGCCGAGTCCAGTTCCAACGATAATTGCATCTACATTTTCAAGTGCGGCCTCTTTCAAAGCAGTTTGAGAACTTACGGTGCTCATTTTTATTCCCTTAGCCATTCGCCTGGCGGCCGAGGCTGAAATATAAACTTTGTAATCAGGATCTAGAACGCTGAGCTCAGTGGCGCTATACTCGGTTATTTCCTCTAAAAATGCGGTGTTGTCAAAGGTTTTCTGGGCAGAAACCGAACCTGTGCCATTTATGTAAACGGGTTTTTTCACGCTTCCTTCGACAAAATTAAGGTGGAACAATTTCCTCCAAAACCAAAAGAATTGGAAAGTATATGGTTCAGCGCCTTTTCCTTTGTTTCAATAACGGGCAGCAAATTGAATTCCTTCATGGCCGTTTTAAAATTAAGGTTAGGATAAACTTGGCTATGCTGCAATGATAAAACGGAAAAAACCGCTTCTACGCCCCCGGCCACGGCCAAGGTATGCCCGGTAAAAGCTTTCGTAGAACTGAAATCGGGCACCTTATTACCGAATATACGCAACATCGCACGCCCTTCAGATAGGTCGTTATTGGGTGTTGCCGTACCGTGTGCGTTGATGTAGTCAATGTCATTGGGAGTCAAACCTGCGACTGCCAGGGCCTTTTCCATTGCCATTACGGCACCATCACCATTTTCTGAAGATGCGGTTTGATGGAAGGCATCGTTCGCATTGCCATACCCTTTGACATAGGCCAAAACACTGCGATTTTCTTTGACCACCAATTCATCGGATTCTAAAACCAGGAATGCGGCGGCTTCACCTAAATTGAGTCCCTTGCGGTTCTCGTCAAACGGGGTATTGTACGTATCGGATAGGATCATCAACGTTTTAAAGCCGTTAATGGTAAATTTAGAGAGCGCATCGGTACCCCCTACAATGACACGATCCAATCGGCCCGACCGGATCATACGCGCCCCGAGCATAATGGCATTGGTGGCCGAAGAACAGGCCGTACTGATGGTGGTAACAAAACTTTCATTCAACCCCAAGTGCCCTGCTATTTTATAGGTAGAGTCACCCGCATGTAATCCGTTGATATGCATGTGATTCGCGGTACTTTCAAAATATTCGAAAAAATATTGTTCCGACTTGTCCATACCCCCAACTGTAGTACTTGAAATGAGTCCGGTTCTATAATCGTTGATATCTACGATTCCGGCTTGATCGATAGCTTCTTGGGCGGCGATCATACCCAGCATCGGTGATCTAGAATACGTATTCGGGGGTAGGCGAAGTTTTTGTTCAAGTTCTGCATTGGTGGCCTTGACCTCACCGACCAATATCTCATTCTTATGTATGGTGTCGATATGGGTAATCTTTGAAATGCCCGATTTGCCATGAACGAGTGATTCAAAGTTTTCTTGCACATTGTTGCCAATTGCCGAAATAATGCCCATTCCCGTAATTGCTATACCCTTACTCATACTTTGTGCCGAACCGAATTGCTTATGAGGTCAAAAATACGAATAAGGAATATGTTATTTTATAAAATTCGCGGTATCGGGAATTTCGGTTTCCAAATCCCCTTAAAAAAAATGCCGCGTTCAGCGGCACTTTTCGATGTAGTATGGGTCATCAAAAAATACTACCTTGTTCGATGCTCCGCGATGTAGCCGGCCATGGTATCTATAGATTCGAAAATCTTGCGCCCTTCTTTTGGATCTGCCAATTTTATGCCGTAATCTTTATCAAGCATTACTATAAGTTCCAACGCGTCAATGGAGTCGAGACCCAAACCTTCACCAAAAAGTGGGTCACTATCCGCTATTTCTTCAATGGCAATGCCTTCTAGGTTCAATTGCTCAATTATTTTCTCCTTCAGTTCTTGTTTCAGCTCGCTCATTTGGTTGTATATAATCTGATTATTTCTTCTTCTGTGTGAAATTGACCTCCTGTAGGCGATACCAGGTACAAAAAAGCCTCGTACCTATCCCTATCCATATCTACCCAACCGCATAGCACTTTATCCGCTTTTTGGGTGTCCAGTAGGTTGTCGCTAAAATCTTTAAGATAGCCCGCATTGAATGCATCAAATATAAAAAAACTATTTTCAGTTTGAAGTTTATGTCGAATGCTTATTTCACCGATGCAAATATTGGGCAGGGTATAAACAAAAACACCGGGACTAGGATAATAATTATCGGCATCATTGATTGAAGTTTGGTACTTTCTATCGGTATCTAGGCTCGAGGCCCTATTAGAAAGGGCGATTGCTATTTTTTCGTCTCCATGTATCGTAAGTCCCTTATTAAAAAGTACTTCCGCAGCTATAAAACCTAGTTTACTCAAATTATCCATCTTGAAAAATTTGGCATAATCGAGATCTAGTTTTTTATATACCGCTTTTATAAAGTCAGGAAAATTATCCTCATCACTTTGAACCAAGGTTATACCGTTCAACGTAATAACGTTGTGACGAATATGGCAATAACTTTCTATGAAGCGATCAATATTCAATCTATCAGGTTTTTTTGCAAACAAAAATGGTGTGAAAATCGCCCACTTTTTCATCTGTAACAATGGTCATGCCGGCCTCTTCAACAAGCTCTTTGAATTCTGTTGAGGTATACATTTTACTATTGCCATTGGCCAAAGCGGTAAAGTATAAAGAAGTGGCCTCTAATGTTAATTTTGCACTGCCATATTGTTGACGATCCGTATAGGTTTCTATGATGATCAGTTCGGTTTCATTGTTCATCACACCAACTGCGACCTTCAAGATCTTTAAAATTTCATCTTTTGAAAAGCAATCTAGAAATTGACTCATCCAAATGGTGTCGGCACCAGCGGGAATTTCGGGGTTTTCGGATAACCAGTCAATTTCTTGGCCGGAAATTCGATGCGCCAGACCTCTTTCTGTAGCGTTTGCCATGGCTTTCTTCAACTGGCCGGGTAAATCGAACATTTTCACATGTACGTCTGTATCATAACTACAGCACAGAAGGGCGAACTTACCAGTATTGCCGCCAATATCATAAATCACTTTAGGCTTTTTCTTAAAAACGGTCTGTAATGCCTCCTCGAATATTTCATCAGAGTAATAGTGATCAAAATCAAACCAAGATTTCTGCTGTGCGGGGGTAAGCTGTGAAAGACCTTCGTAAATTGTTTTCCAAGCTCCCAACTCTTTTAAGCCTGCCGGTTTTTCGGTTTCTATGGCTTCTTGCATATGAAATAGCCCTTGATAACAGATGTCATGGGTAAAATTTATATTTGCCGAGGTCATCTGGTTGTAGTTCAAAAAATACCCGATTTTGGTCAGTTCATAGCGTTGTTCATCGTTCTTGCTAACGATATCGGCCGACTCTGCTATTTCGAGCAATACCCCAAGTCCGTATTCTGGTACCGAAAGCCCTTTTGAAATCTCGTCAAGGCTAACACCGGTCTTGCCACTTTTTTCAAAGATATAATGTAATATACCGAGCTTTCGCAGTGTAACGGTAGCTTGAAAAATGAAAGGAGCGAATGCTATATTTTGTGCCTGTTGCAGGGCATCGAATGCTTTCATAGATTTTTTCGACATGCTCTTATACTTAGCTGGAAATTTTAAAAAAAGCGAATTTAAGAAGTATGGCGCTTTTAAGCGTGATTAATCCTTAACTTTTTGAAATATGGCCGCCGAATTACTTCCACCAAAACCTGAGGCGGTTTTTAAAAAGGTAGCTAGGTTTTTAGGAGTGGTTTCTCGAATCACGTTTAGCGGCCGAGAAACCCCAATTTCCTGAAATCCTTTAGAGGCGAACAATGTATTCCGAAACAATGAATGCATCCCTACCACGGTTTCTAAAAGGCCGGCCGCCCCTAAGGTGTGCCCGAAGTATCCCTTCAAACTGTTCAGGGGCACCGTGCCCAATTCGCAGCGGTTGAAAGCAATTGCCTCCATATCGTCATTGTAAGGTGTAGCCGTGCCATGCGCCGAAATATAATCGATTGCCTGGGGCGCCAAGGCAGCTTCCTTCAAGGCCGATTGTATACTCTTGAACAGGCCTTCACCGGTACGTGAGGGCCCTGATATATGATTCGCATCATTACAAGAAGCTTCGCCCAAAATACGAACAGCCTCGGGTGCCAGCGACGCCACATCGTTAGTTACCAGAACACTTACGGCCACTTCGCCTAAATTCACCCCGCGGCGTGTTTTACAATAGGGGCGGCAAGGCTCAAAATCATAGGCCTGAAAGGCGTTAAAACCTGATATGGTAAAGGCTGTCAGCAATTCTCCGGCCACCACCACCACCTGATCAAATCGTCGTTGCTGTATCATTCGTTTTGCTATTGCAACAGCCAAAAGTCCTGATATGCAGGCATTTGAAACAATAATAGGTTCAGTTTTAAAACCAAAGTACTCTTTCAGCACACCACCTAGGCCAGTTAGGTAGGAACGTTCTTCGGGAAATACGCTTGATGCGTCAAGTACATCAATATTGCCTTTGGTGGTGGAAACGATAAGTCCGACGCGATCGGTCAATACCAATTTTGATAGTGCCAAAGTTTTACTGACCGATATTAAAAGCATTTGTTCTAAGCGGGTGTACCTAACTTTGGTCTGAAGCTTTGCAAAGGCATTACGAAGCACATCGGAAGCAATACTGGCCGCGGGAAAAGGCCTTGATAATAACAAGGGGTCGTTGATTAAGGCCAAGCCTGAAATTTCTTTAGAAATTTGATCGGCCACCGTTTCACTGTCGAAACCAAGCGATGATACTATATTATTATATGATAGATAGGTTCTATTCATGTAGAAGGCCTACTTTTTTCTTCCAATCTTTAAAGAACTGCGGTATGGTCAATGAGAGTTCGCCACCTAATTCAACGAAAACCTGTATAGTTTCTCCCTTACATACCACTTTACCTTCGGCATTGAAGATTTCGTACCTAAAAATCATTTTGGCCGCTTCAGAATCAACATAGGTGGTCTTAATGGCCACAACATCACCATAACGCAAGGGCAATCTGTGCTCGCAGGTAGATTTTACGATCGGTGTACTGAATGCATGTTCTTTTTGGTGTAAATAAGAGACCCCATGATGTCGACCAAAAGCTTCGCGGCCATCTTCAAAATATTGGATATAATTGCCATGCCAAACGATACCCAAGGGATCACATTCGGCAAAACGAACGCGTACCTCACTTGTATAACTGATCTCTTCTTTCATTTAAACGGCATTTGTTCTCCGGTTATACATGATGGCAATCATGGTGGTTGCAACAAAGAACAAAAATAACAATGTAATTTCAGGAACTAGCTCGATAAGCGCCACATTTCTTAGAAAAACATCATAGAAAGCGCTAAGTCCCCAATTCATCGGCGACAAGTTCGAAAGTACCTGCATGAACCTGGGCATTGCGAAAACCGGTACCCAAACCCCGCCCAGCGCGGCCAAAATAACAACAAAGGTCGCACCGAAGGGAGCGGACTGCTCTTGAGACTTTGCAATAGTACCGAGCAATAACCCTAATCCGATAGCGGCAAGACCTGCGAAAAAAGCGACCAGAAAGAGCATGGGGAGTTTTCCGGTAAGCTCTAGTTTCGGCAGGCCTATTGACGGGAATACATAAACCCCGATCATTAACATCAGCGCGAACTGTACCAAAGCAACAACCAAGAATACGATTGTTTTACCCCCAAGAACGGTGGCATACGAAATCGGATTCGTTCGCAGCCGAACAAACGTACCTTGATTCTTTTCTTTTACCATATTAATTGAGAGTGGCAAGATGATGAAGAAAATCGCGAACAAGGTCCATGCAGGAATATTGTGTTGGGTAGAATTTGGAATGACCTGCTGATCGCCTCCCGAAGGTATAATTTCTGTATACCTGATAAAGGGATCCGTATCGAAAATAACCTCGGTGGGATCGTCGCTCATCTGCTCTTGAAAAGCTTTATAAATGGTTTGCGATTCGATTTTGGCTACCATTTGATCAATTCCGCTTTTGATCGAATTACGGAATGAATATTGGGTGGCCGGATCAAAATAAAGTTTGATCTCTTTGGGGTCTAGTTTTGCCTTTTGCCGGGGAGCGTTCTCTTCCTCTAGGCCCAATTTTTCGAGTATCCCTTCTACGTTGTCGGCAACTTTGAGGTTGAGGTCCCTTGACAGATTCCCCGGTATTACAATGGCCATTTGGTATTTGCCAGTCTGAACGAGTTCCATCACCGTTTTTTCGGTTGATTGTAACTGAACTTCAAAAAGCGATGTGCTGTTGAGATTATCTAAGATCTTCTTGGCGACTTCCCCTTGGTCATTATCAACTAAAAGAATCGGTATTTTGGTCTCTTTAAGGGTTTTAAAGGTACTGTCCTGTATAACGGTTATGGTGATAACCAATAAAAGGGGCATTACAAATAGAATGGCAAGTGCGCCCCAATCTCTTATGAGCAGCAAAAACTCCTTATATGCTGAAGCCCGAAGTTTATGCATGGTCGCGAAGGGCTTTACCGGTTAGGTATAAATAAACGTCTTCGAGAGTTTTGGTTTCTTCATATTGGTCTACCAAATCTTTTGGTTTACCTATTGCGATAAGCTTTCCGCTGTCGATGATTGCTACCCGGGTACAAAAATCTTCTGCCTCGTTCAAATGGTGCGAGGTGTAGATTATTGTTGTACCCGCTGCATTCAAATGTTTCAAATGGTCTATGATGACATTTTTTGATTGTACATCCACGCCAACTGTCGGTTCATCCAAAAACAACACTTGGGGTTCATGAAGAATGCTTGCGATGAGGTTTACCCGTCTTTTCATACCACCTGAATACGAGCTTATTTTTTTATCCGCAAATCGAGATAGCCCCAGGGTTTCCAAATGCGCATTTATGCGCTTTTTTAATGTTCTACCTTTTAAACCATAGGTACTGCCGAAATACGCCAGGTTTTCAAAGGCGGTCAAAGACGGATATAGGGCGTATTCTTGAGGCACAATGCCTATTACTTGCTTCAAGGCAGTTTTATGGTCTTGGTAGTTGAGCCCGTTAATAGAAAATGTACCGGAAGTGGGTCTAATCAAGGCGCTCAGCATAGAAATCAATGTGGTTTTACCTGCGCCGTTGGGGCCCAATAAGCCAAATATTTCTTGCTTATCAATATTCAAATTCAACTCGGATACCGAAAAATCATCGGCACCCTTGTACTTTTTTGAAAGTTGGTTGATTTGAATCATGTCGCTTTCTAAACCCTCAACGGGGGTAACTTTTTAAATTTTTTGCTCGGCAAACACTTTATTCAAAGGTAGGCTATATTGCCTTTCTAAGCGCTTTAAAGAAAACTTCCTCTTTGTTCGCAATGGCAATTAATTGATCGGCGACTTTGTTGTAACCATCGTTTTCTGCACTTCTGTTTTTATAAATACGCGAGGCATCTAGGGCAAAATCACGCCATTGATCACCAATTTCGGTCATTTCTTTTGAGAGCTCTATGAGTTTGGTGTTGCTCAATAACTTACCTGACTCTTGTAAAAATGCTGCGTAAATATAGCGGAATCCTCCCCCGCCGGTACCTATTTCTTCTTGCATACGCACGATCTGGCCCAGATAGTGGTTGGCAACTTTGGCTCCTTTTTTCATCGGCCATTTTCTGATAAGACCCGCAATTTTTCGAATACCCTTTACCCCTACGAATGATACCGGGGCGAGCATGTCTCTGCAGGTATGCCCAATGCCCTTGACTATCGCTTTTTCCAATTCTAGTTTTTCAGGAAACGCAATAGGGTAATACATATGTCCCTTTGGCGCAAAGGCGCCTTTTGCAAAGCGTACTTTTTCAAGTTGCTCATCGGTTAACGTGGTTACGTTTTCCATCACGGGATCACTGATTAAATAACTGTCTTTCTCTTTGCCGTACACTACAAGGTTATGCGCATTGAAATGAAAACGGTATTCGTCAGGGAAGTATAGTAAATTGTAAACCCCGACCTGCAGCCCGACCGGATTGTTTTTTGCAAGATTTTCATCTAGCCTTTCTTTTGCCGCTTTCGGGTTTTTAAATTTCTCACGCTTGATCTTTATACCGACCCGCTTGGCGAACCGGTTGAAAATAAAGCCGGGCATAGCCCTGTAGGTTATAACAGGCGCGTGATTCACCATCAAAAAGGGAATATAGCAGAATAAAAGTCCGGAACCGATACCAAAAACCATCGGCTCGCTTACCTCAAAACCGTTATGCCGCATAAGATTGGAAACCACCCCGTTCTCGCAATGGGCCGATTGGTTATGGGTAAAATCTATCTCCATCGTTTAGGGTTTGATTTGCTTCAATTCATCCATTGAAATCTGGAAAACATCGGCATATTTCTGTAACATTTTTAACGATAACTTGTTGAATACCTGTGGCTTGAAGTGCCTTTTTACCCGCCATTTCCAAATGCCCACATAACTCGCTAAAATGGGGAGGTCCATTTTGTGCAGCTCCATATAGTATTCAATAGGGCTGGTCTGGTTTTCAAGTACCCGCTGTCTTGCGCTATCTACACGTTCTTCGATATCTTGCAGGGCATTGTCCAGGGCAATGGTCTTAACATCCCAGCCTGTGCTGAGCGCAGTGGTATATTCGCCTTCTTCGTTAACGGCATAATATAGTTCTCTACTGGCTGATGCCAAGTGACTTTTATCTTGCGGAACTTCCTTTGCTTTCATTCAATCTCATGAATTAAGAAATTAAATGTACAAGCTACGATTAAATCATCATTTCTAAAAGTGGACGATTCAATGGTACACATAACCATAGTGCCCGTATCATATTTTGAAATCAAGTTGGCCTTTGTAATTAATGTCTCACCGATCTTGGGCAATTGAAACAGCTCGATTTTTTTGATTGCGCTGATATAGCCAACAACTTTATTCCCCAGACCTTCAAAATCGTTGTCTTCAAAGAAATCTTGCCCGGTAATGGCCGAACAGCTCTGCGCGGCAAGTTCTATGAGTCCGGGTTCTGACAGGTACCCTTTTTTGTTAGTGAAAATGCAATCTTCGGTAATCTCAAAGTGGGTTTCCACGGCTTCGCCATCCAAGTAGGGCGTATTACATTTCATTAACATCGGTGGCCGATGCGGTAGAAAATTCTCAATATTGATATCGTAGCGTGGTTTACGCATGTTATTTTGCGAGTACAGTTTTCATTTCACTTGTTGCCAATAGCCTTCCATTGCACTCTACTTTCGCCTCTACCATGGTAACACCCATTATATCGTGCAGTATTTCAACGGTGGTAACCAGCTCATGTGAAATACTGGGCAGTTCGAATATTTCCGCTTTTTTGATGGCACCAATATAGCCGGTCGGGGCCGGTTTCTTCATCAAGAAGAATTTATAGCCCGTATGCAAAGCGATGGTCTGTGCCATGTTCTCAATGAGACCGGGCGCTGATAAATACTTTTCTGTGGCCAGAATACTGGTATGAGTAACCTTAAAACCCGAAACGATCTTCTTTTCGGAATAGTAGAGGAGCTTATCGACCATTACCATCGGTTTTCGCTGAGGAATCAACTCAAGCAGAAAACGCTCATCAGTGATTTCGTTCTCCAAAAGGTTCATCTAGCAAACGGTTAAATAGGCATAGGTGTAAGAAAATCGCGCACTCTCTGGAACATGTAACAATATCTTCTCTCCTTTTTTGAGTTTCCCCGAATAAAAAAGTTCTTCTAGCATTACATAAATGGAGGCCGCACCCATATTGCCTACTTTGTCAAGGTTCAAGAACCATCTTTCCCAAGGCATTTCTACCCCTTGTTTCAGCATTTCATCATAGAGCCCTTGTTTAAAGAAAAACGATGAAATATGCGGAAGGTAGTAATCCACGTCATGAGGTCCGATATGGTGTTTTTGGTATACGTTTTTAAGGCAATCGACCCCTTTGACCAAGATATTGTCGCCTAAAAGTTTGGTGTCTTGCTTAATGGCGAAAACGGAAGCTTTGGCCCAATTCGCCGGTTCGAACTCACTCCACGATTTTAGGCTTCCATCTTCTATTTTTTCTCCCCCCGCATACATGCAGGTATCCATTTCATAGGCGTAGGAATAACCTTCCATCCACTCTATTTTAAGCGAAAGTCCTGTTCCTGCTTCGGCCTGCAACAACATTGCGCCTGCGCCATCAGAAAGCATCCAACGCAAGAAATCTTTGTTGAACCCTAAGATCGGGCTGTCTTCCAATTGAGCCAAATGAGCGACTTCTTCCTCGTAGGCCTTTGATTTTATCCAAGTAGAAACACGCTCTGATCCGGTAGCGATAGCATTCGAAACTTGGTTCGAAAGTACTGATAGATAAGCATATTTCAGTGCATTCATGCCTGCACAACAAACACCTGATACCGAGTTGACCTCCATATTACCGTTCTTCAGCTCACCATGTACCATTGAAGCATGTGAAGGCAACAATTGGTCTGGTGTTGATGTTCCACAAGAAAGGAGTTGAAGTTGTTGAGCGGTGAAACCGGCATCGAATAACTGCTCGATAGCGGCCTTTGTCAACTGGGCATTGGTGTGCGTTACCTTGCCATTTTGGTCAACCGCATAGTATCTGTTCTTGATCTTATTGTTTCTTAGCACGATGTTCTTGGCACGCGACGGCTTATCGTCTACCATGCCGAGCACCTCTTCGATGTGGTCATTGTCAACAGGATCGTTGGGTAAATATTTAGCTATTTTGGTAATGTAAACGTCTGCCATTAACTATCGTTTAAACGCACCCCCGAATAGTATTCCTTATCGCGGCGTATTCCCTTGTTCATAGGAATATAAGTTAACAAAAATACAACAAAAACTATGGGGGCTATGATCCAAATTGCAAATAACAGGTAATAATTGAACAGCACCAGCCATTTTGCTCTTTTAGGATCGCCCGCCTTTCCCTTTTTGATGATTAGGTTGGCCCATTTCGAAAATAATAGGTTGCCCCTTTTGTCGGCAATCACCAAAAACGGATTCACCTTTACGGCCTTCAACCGCAGTAAATTATCTTGTAGGCCCGCGTAATTTTCTGCCATCAGTGCTGTTTTGATCGTTTGCCCGAAACGCGCAGCCGAGCTAATGTTCTCATCGGATACGCCCGGTTTTGGAAAAATTCCCCATTTTCGGGTTTTCTTTCCACTGAACATCCAATGAACTACGGTAATAACACTGATATGGTTCGGATGTTGGTCGACCAGGACAATATTACCCACCAATTCGGCACTAATATCGACTACTAATTTTTTAACTTTTTCTTGGGCCATGACCCACATATTCCGAGCCCCGATAACCGTTATAACAGGGGTGCCTTTCAATAATCTTTTGGCCCAATCTGATTTTAAGAAAGAATTCAAGGGGATGGACGGACTCAAATACCACACCTGATGCCCCAGTATAACCAGATCATATTTTTTGCCTAAAATATCTTCGTCAGGCCCGATGAAAGGGGCAGGAATTTGAAGGAAAGACTCCGGAAAACAATCGAAAAACGCATCTTTATTCCATGGAAAGTGGAACGGTTTAACCATCTTAATCTCATAATAAGAGACGTTCACCGAATCTCCCTCTATATCGGATACCACATTTTTTAAGATATCGAACAGTTGTCCTGTTTGCGAATAATAAACAACTAAGACTTCTTTCATATTTTTTTTCTATCGTCCCAAAAGTCGAAATAATTGAACCACTGTAGTGGGTATTTTTTCAAGATCCATTCCATGCTTTCGGTATATTCCTTTAGCAAACCTTGCGCATCACGTGCCTTGAACTGCGCCGTTCTGGCATAAAGATCATAATGACGGTTATCACCCTTCATAAAATACACGAACAGTACGGGCATTTTTAAGCGGGAGGCCAGCAAATAGGGGCCAACAGGAAAATGAGCCTCCTTTCCCAAAAAGTTCTCCTTCAAAGTTTTACTGCCTGGCATATACCTATCGCCAGTAAAAACAACCAAGCCACCTTCATCGATGGCCTTATGAATTTCAAAGATATGTGACATATCCTCTTTTACCACTATGAATTTCAAGTGCGATTTTACCGAAATACGCTCCATGTAATCTTGAATGTTCTTATGCTCGGCCATGGTGGTAACCATACTTATCTTGGAAATGGAATAGCGGTCTTCTAAAAAATAGTGGGAAATCTCAAAATTGCCTACATGGCCACTAATCAAAATGCCTCCCAGATTTTTCTTTAGCAAATCATCAATATGCTCGATACCGTCATGGGTGTAAGTGAACCTATCGCGCAAACCTGTTGATATGGCAACTTTATCGGTCAAGGTTTTGCCAAACGTATAGTAGCTAAAATAGATGCTCAGAACGCTCTTGTATTTTGAATATCCAAGTCGCTTACGGAAATAACGGTAGATGTCCCTATTGCTTTTCGGAGAAAACAGTACAAAGTAAAAAATAACAAACCGGAGCAAGAAATAGGCTGCCGATATCCCGAAGTTCCGAAGGAAGAAAATGTAGATTTTATAACCTAAAAGCGTACCCCTAGATTTTCCTTCCCATTCCGCTGCCATTTTGGGTTGAATTAGCTCAGGTTAGCTTAGTTTACGCTCTATGAGGTCATAGAAATCTTTTAGTGTAACCACATTCACGAAGTCTTCACCAACTAATTTTACCCCGAAATTACTTTCCACGGCCACCACCAGGTCAACAAAATCAAGACTGTCGAGCCCTAGTGTATCCTTAAGATTCGCGCCTGGAGCGATCGCATCCTCATCGACCTCGAATTCATCGATTAGAAAATCGTCAATTTTTTCTTTAATTACCTCTTTAGTCATCAGCGCTCTCTTGTAATTTTCGTACTATCAAAGCAGAATTAGTCCCCCCAAATCCGAATGAATTGGACAAAAATACGTCAATTTTTTTATTTAGGGTTTTGCGCACCAAGTTTAATTTGCCCGAGTCCTCATCAGGGATTTCAAGGTTAATGTTAGGTGCGATAAACGAGTTCTGCATCATCAACATCGAGTAAATTACCTCGCTTGCCCCTGCCATCCAACACTCATGGCCCGTCATTGATTTGGTAGAACTCACAGGCGGGTTCGATTTTCCAAAAACCTCGAAGATCGCCTTGGCTTCGTTGGCGTCGCCTACGGGGGTAGAAGTGGCGTGGGCATTGACATAGTCAACAGCATCTGCATTTATTTTAGCATCTTCCAAGGCCCTTCTCATAGCCCTTGAGGGCCCTTCTACATTCGGGGTTGAAATATGGTCGCCGTTAGAAGAAAAACCGTAGCCGATGATCTCGCCTAGGATCGGTGCCCCACGCTTTAAGGCCGATTCATAACTTTCAAGGATCAGGGTGGCACCCCCACCACTTGGCACCAATCCGTTTCTGGCCGCATCAAAAGGTCTAGATGCTTTCTGTGGGTTCTCTGTCTGTGTTGCGAATACGCCGAGACCATCAAAACTTCCCATGGCCAAGTGATTGATTTCTTGCGCGCCACCGGTGATGATACACTCTTGCAGGCCACTTTTAATCAAATGGTAGCCCATACCTATGGAATGTGAACCGCTCGCGCAAGCTGCACTTATGGTAAGGTTAATACCCCTAAGCTTGAAAATGGTGGATAAATTCATGGTAATGGTAGAGTTCATGGCCTTGAAAATGGCGCCAGAACCTACCAAAGTGGTATCTTTCTTTTCTCTTATAGTATCGTTCGATTCGATTACGGCCTTAGCGGTGCTATCATTGCCGTAAAGGATGCCGACTTCGTTTTCGTCTAAATAAGCTTGGTCTATGTTGGCATTTCGAAGAGCTTCAATGGTAGCCGCATAAGCGTATGCCCCTTCCTCTCCCAAACTGATTCGTTGCCTTCTAGATAGTAAGGCCTTTAGGTCTGGTTCCTCTACCATTCCTGTGATAGGGGAGCGGTAACCGAAACCGATTCTTTGCTCATCAAGGCCAATTCCCGAAGTACCATCATATAACGATTTTGTCGCCTCTTCAAGGTTTTTGCCTATGCAAGAATATATTCCCATCCCTGTAATTACCACTCTCTTCATTGCCCCTGACTATATTACTAAGAATAAATTCCTCCGTTGATGTTTATAGTTTCGCCCGTAATGTAAGACGCCTTTTTCGATACTAAAAAAGAAACTACATGGGCAACCTCCTCAGCCTCGCCAAATCGGTTAGCGGGTATCATTGCTTTAAGTTCTTTCTCGTTGAGTTCACTGGTCATGTCGGTTCGTATAAACCCGGGGGCCACTGCATTCACCGTAACATTTCTTTTTGCTACTTCTTGCGCAAGTGCCTTGGTAGCCGCAATAACAGCCCCTTTTGCAGCAGAATAATTGGTCTGGCCAGGGGTGCCCTTCAGACCCGAAACCGATACCATATTGATGATACGACCATATTTGTTCACCAATAGTTTTTGTATCAAATGGTTGGTCACATTGAAGAAACCGTTAAGGCTCGTATTGATGACGCTCGACCAATCGTTAGCTTGCATCCACATGAAAAGACCGTCTTTGGTAATGCCCGCGTTGTTTATGATGACTTCTATCATGGCCTCTTTATTGGCCTCCTCCCAATCTGACAGGGCTAATTTTACCGCATCTGAATCGACCACATCGAATGGTATGATTTCTGCCGATCCACCGGCCTCTTCAACCGCTTTCAACGTTTCGAGTGCCGCCTCTCTATTACTGTTGTAATTGATGAGTATATGATAGTCGTGGTCTTTTGCCAGTTGCACGCATACCGCTCTTCCAATACCTCTGGATCCTCCTGTAACCAGTGCGCACTTGATGGTTTCTTTCTTTTCTAACATCTACTTTGGCCTTTGGCCGATTTAATTCTTCACGAACGGCTCTGCATTTTCATACCATTTGTTGCCCAAAAGCTCACCCTTCGTATTGAAGAAGCCCCATCCTTTCTTTGATTTTAAACGGGCGATATCGCCGAGAAAGCCCTTATCATTGTTACCGGACAAAAATGCCAGGCCGGCCGTGATGTCATACTCCATAGGGATGACCATTTTGCCCGAGGTATCAATAAAGCCCCACAGTTTGTCCTTTACCGGCGCTAATCCACTCTCCGAAAACACTTCCGCATCCTTAAATTGGGCATCGATGACCATTGTTCCATTTTCATTTATATATCCCCAGCCTTTCCCGCTCATAACGGGCGCTAGACCTTTAGAAAAAGCCCTTACCTTTTCAAAGCTAGGGGCAATAACCCATTCTCCCTTCGAATTAACAAATCCGAGTTTTTTCTCCTTTCTGGCATAGGTCAGTGTTGAGGACCCATAAAAATCCCAAACCTTATCCGCACCTTCAATGGGGTTGAAACTTCCGTTGTGAACGATTCCGAATACACCGCCTTTTTTACCGTATACACCTGCCTGTTGAAAATCATTTCCTATTTCTTCATACTCTACGGGTATTACCACGGCACCTTTCGTGTCGATCATACCCCATTGCTCCCCATTTTGTACTTTGGCATGCCCATTTCTGAACGCCTGTATCTCATCATATATAGGTTCTAGAACAACCTTACCATTGGTATCGATAAGGCCAACTTTTGTACCCCGCCTTATGACCGCTACCCCCTCTTCAAAATCGTAATATTTATCGGTCTGAGGCACCTCTAAAACCTTGCCTGACCGATCGATGTATGTCCATTGGTCATCCTTTAAAACCAAAACATATCCTGAATTGAAATATTTCACCTTGTCATATTCAGGCTGTATAATCCATTTGCCCGTGGTGTCGATAAAACCCCATTTCTTATCCTTCTCTACCGCGGCATTTCCCTCTGAAAAACTCTTAGCATTAATAAATTGGGGCGCTATGACATACCCTCCTGACTTATCGATATACCCGAACTGACCACTTTCGCGTACCAAAGCCAATTCTTGGGCCGAAACTGAAACGATAGTTAAAAACAAGTTTAAAAAAACGGTGTAGAATGTTCTCATGACTTTTTATTTTGATGGTTTATAATATAGTTTTTTACTGCATTTACAAAGGGATACATTACTGGATCCTCTTTGAACGGGGGAACTATTTTACGTACATCGTCGTACATTTTCTTCGTCTTTGACGACACTCTATCCTGCACCTCAAGATATTCAATGGCCTGAACAATGGTTATCATTTCGATCGCAATGACCTCAAAGGCATTTTCAATAACCTTTTTGGTAATCATCGCCGCATTGGTACCCATGCTGACAATATCTTGATTGTCATTATTGTTGGGTATACTGTGCACGTACATCGGGTTGGACAACATCTGGTTTTCCGCGGTCGTCGAAGTTGCCGTGAACTGAACGCCCTGCATTCCAAAATTCAGGCCCAACACACCCAAATTTACAAAAGGCGGCAGAATATTGTTCAATTTTGAGTTTAATAAATAATTCAGCTGGCGCTCCGCCAACATGCTCAATTTCGTCACTACGATCTTTAGCTTGTCCATTTCCAAAGAAACATAGTCTCCATGAAAATTACCCCCGTGGTAAACGTGTTTTTTAGCTACATCAACGATTGGGTTATCATTTGCCGAATTGACTTCTTCGATAAGAATTTTCTCAACGTACTCTAGGGTATCTAAAATAGGCCCCAGTATCTGCGGTACACAGCGGATCGAATAATATTCCTGTACCTTTTCTTCGAATACGGTTACTTTTTCCGTCGAAACATAAAGATGATGTTCTCGTTTTCTGGTCAGGCTACTATCTTGCAAGTGGCTGCGCATAGCTCTGGCGACCTCACGTTGGCCTTTATGTTTTTTAGTCTGGTTAAGATCGAAAGACAAATGGTCGTCATAGGCCTGAACAATTTCGTTTATAGCAGAAGAGCAGGCGATCATCCATTCTAAAAGACGTCGGGCGTAAATGGTATTCACGATTGCGATACCCGTCATTACAGAGGTGCCGTTGATCAGCGCCAAGCCCTCTCGCAAGGCTACATTGATAGGCTTAATAAGCTCCAATTCAAAGACTTCTTCGGTAGGCCTTCGAACACCTTTATAAAAAACCTCTCCCTCGCCGATCAGCACCAAGGCCAAATGCGCCAATTGCACCAGATCGCCACTGGCTCCAACACCACCATGTTCATAGATAAGGGGAGTTACATTTTTATTGATCAACAAAGCCATCACTTCTATAACGGATCTATGTACGCCCGAATTTCCTAGAGCTAGGGTATTCAAACGGGCCAACATGGCCGCTTTTACATATTTGGGGGAAATCGGATTTCCCGTACCGGAAGCGTGACTTCGAATCAGATTGTACTGTAACCGAATGGTCTCGGAATCTTCTATTTTATACTGTGCCATAGGGCCGAAACCGGTATTGACACCATATATTATCTTATTTTTCGAGAACTCCTTTAGAAAGTCGAAACTCTCTTGAACGACATCGAATACCGATGTGTTGATAGAAATAGGTTCTTCCTCGAAAATGACACTGTAAAAATCTTTTATTCCTAACTCTCCTGTAATTTCTGTCATCTAAGGTTGGTTCTATGCGGCAATAGTAATACTTTTAACTAAAATTAGGTAATTCGGTCTGTAAATTTATAATAATTCATGGATCAACAATTTGATTTTGCTATGAATAACCAAACTGTCGATGTGTTGATTATTGGTGCTGGCCCTTCGGGAAGCGTTGCGGCGGCTTATCTGCATTCTAAAGGGTATTGCATAAAAGTGGTAGAGAAAGACAAGTTTCCTCGATTTGTGATAGGGGAAAGCTTATTGCCCCGTTGCATGCACCATTTTGAGGAAGTTGGTCTACTCGACAATCTCAAGGACTTTGGTTTTGAAGTCAAGGCCGGAGCCCGGTTTTTGAAAGATGATAAGGTCTGTGATTTTGATTTTAGCAAGAAGCATACCGAGGGGTGGAATTGGACTTGGCAAGTGCCCCGTGCCGATTTTGATAAGGTTTTAACGGATAACCTTGAAGCAAGGGGAGTTGATATTGTATTTCAAACCGAGGTGGTGTCAGTTGTTTTCAACGGAAAACGCTCTACTACCACCATAAAAGATATAAATGGGAATCTATCCACGATAACCGCCAACTATATCATTGATTCCAGTGGATTTGGTAGGGTCTTGCCCCGCTTGTTGGATCTGGACAAGCCCTCTGAAATACCAAAACATGCTACCATATTCACCCACGTAAAGGAAACCAAACGACCAAAGGGCCACGAGGGCACTATCATTACTTTTGATGTGGTCAGCACCGAAACTTGGCTTTGGGTCATTCCTTTTTCGAATGGTTATACCAGCATCGGTTATGTTGGCCCAACCGAATATATCGAGTCTTTTCAAGGTAGCACAACCGAGCGATTACAAGAGATGATGAAACTTTCCGATTACTATTTTGACCGTTTTGATGGCGAAGAATATGCTTTTGAACCCAAGGTAATCAAGAACATAGCAAAATCGGTGAAAAAACTTTATGGAGACGGTTTCGTGCTCACGGGTAACAGCGCAGAGTTTTTAGACCCTGTGTTTTCTTCAGGAGTGACCTTTGCAACGGAATCGGCTATTTTGGCGGCCAAAATGATCGACAAAGAATTCAGGGGTGAAACGGTTGATTGGGAAAACGACTATTCGGCCTACATGAAGCAAGGTGTTCAAGTTTTTTCAACCTACGTAAAAGAATGGTACACAGGCAATCTTCAAAAGATATTCTTCAATAAAATTCAAAATGAAGAAATTAAGAGTCAGATCTGCGCTGTGCTTGCAGGTTACGTTTGGGATCAAACCAATCCGTTCGTTAAGAACCATCACCGCTTGGTTAAAGCCTTGGCCCACTTGACCGATTTGGAAAATGTAGCTGTGGAGTAAAAAGTTTCAGTTCTTTACCAACGCCTTTCTATTCAAATGCTTTGAGATCGCCAAGCCTAAATTGCCGTACGAGGTTCTTATTCTTTCGAAATCATCGGCATTGGCGTTGCCTCTGACCTTGGTGCTAATGGCATATAAAATATGTTCTGGCGTTTCGCTTTCAAAGAAGGTGATGCTAACATCTAAACCGCCCTCCTCTACATAGAACAGATCGTCATATCCTGAGTCGACAGCTTCTGTCTTGACCAACATAATATAGTTAGCTTGCCTTATATTCCGCGCCACGGTAACATGCTTGTTTTCGATTAAAAAGCCATTGAATTCTTGTATGAAAGAGGGTTCATATAGATCTGTTCTATTCTCCACCCAGCGTTTTTTGAACTCTTCCCCAGACCCTGCGACTTTCTGCTCCATTCTTTCAGATTGAAACTTCAGGAAATCTTCTTCAGAATCATAGCCCTTAATCTTTAAATCTGAGGCATAGGTGAAAACCACTTTGTAGCGTTTCACGTTAGCCAAAGACTCAATACTGCCACTATCTACCTTTATTTTTTGGGCGTGTAACAGATTGGCAAAGCATAGGATAATAAAGTATCTAAATATTTTAATCATTAGCTTTACAACAGTTTGTGAAAATAAAAAAAACGGATGACAATGGCCACCCGTTTTTTTATTTATTTATTGATCCCCTAGGTTAGAACGCTTCTTTCAAAATCAATTTCGAGAGAGACTTACCTGTTTTGGCATATCCTTCGCCCAATCTATCTTCGTTGCTGAAACTATTGCCCCATTGATCCCCAGGTGCATCTGCACTAGTTACCTCGGCCAAAACATTGCCACGGTTCGACGTTTCTACAAATATAAGCTTCGTTGTGACCTTGGCGGGTTGTTTCATGACCCCTGCATCCCAGCCAGGGTATAGCCAAACAGTTTCAACAATTAAGGTGTACTTTGAATCGCTAAGCCCTTCTTCGAAATTAACCCCATGATCTTCCTTCAAATCGCGGTTCACTAGCTCGATAAATTTGGGTTGCCAAATATACTCGCGCGCATCGATCCATTTTTTTTGCCATATCTTGGCATTTTTACCCTTTTCTTCCAACTCTGCAGAGTGCTCTGTAACATACTGTTCATTGCTCAGGTTTTTTTTAAGCAGCGTCATATGATCATAAACAAACTCCACATTAACGTTTTTTTCCCCTTTAATGAATTCAAAACCCCCATTTTCGATTTTCATTCTTTGAGCGAAAGTGACGGCACAGACAAAGTAAATAAGAAGTGAAATTGATTTCTTCATTTTAAAAATTTTTAATGTTAGATCCATTTTATGGAAAACTAAGGTTGAAGTCAACCTAGGTACAGAAGAATTAATCTACAACGGCCGCAAAGACCATTTGCCGAAACTTCCAAGCGGTATCATCATTTAGTGGTCCTTGTGTCTGTTTCATCAAGACCCCGATTATGTTCTCTTTGGGATCTGCAAAGTATTGGGTATTGAAATACCCTCCCCAATCGAAAGTGCCTTCGCTACCTTGGCCCCCAGCGTCTTGACCGGCACCTGTTACAACACCAAATGCTAGACCGTAGTGTTTAAGTTCACCCCCAAATTTTTCTCCGGTTTGGTTACCCATAATACTTTGAACCGTAGTTCTGCTCAATATTCTTTTTCCGTTCAATTCTCCATTGTTCAAATACATTTGAAGAAAGCTCGCGTAATCTTTAGCCGTACTTGATAGGCCTGCTCCTCCTGAAAAAAAGCGTTGCGCCCCTTTAATGGGATAATCGGTATCATAGAACGTGATAGGGTATTTTTTCCATTTGCCCTCTACTTGATTTTGTACGGCGACCATACGGTTGTGTTTTTCCTTTGGGAGGTAGAAATAGGTATCGTTCATTCCCAATGGTTCAAAAAGGCGCGTTCTCAAAAATTTATCGAAGGGCATGCCCGACACCACTTCAATAAAATAACCGAGCACATCCAATCCTTCACTATAGACATAAGCATCACCCGGATTATGGTGTAAGGGCAGTTTTGCCAATTTTTTGACGCTTTGTTCTATAGTAATGTTTTCAGTGGTAAATAAATCGGTAATACCGGCCTTGTGGTATATTTTTCGAAACCGTTCGTCGCCATCGATCACACCGTATCCCAAACCCGAAGTATGGGTAATCAGGTCTCTTATGGTTATCTGGTCTTGGGCAGGTTTAGTGGTATATGTTGAATCCGCTTCATTGAAAGTGTCCAAAATTCGAGCATCTTCAAATTCAGGAATATATGTCGATATCGGGTCGTCTAAACGAAACCTGCCTTCTTCCCAAAGCATCATAACCGCCGTGGAGGTGATGGCCTTGGTCTGAGAAGCTATTCTGAATATGCTATTCTTTTCCATTTTCTGACCAGCGGCGTTATTTGCCATTCCATATTCCTTGTAAAAAACTATTTTGGCATTTCTGACCACCATAGCAACCGCACCCGGAATATTATCGTTTTCCACGGCCTGCTTGAACATAGCGTCTATTTGTGCTAATCGTTCTGAAGACATCCCTACTGACTCCGGCAGCGCTTCTGCAAGCATCGGGCTTTTTTGCAATGCTGTGGTCTGCCCTAGCAGTGATACGGAAAGAAGTAAGAAAGAAAGTACTATGGTATTTTTCATCGTTCTAAGAATTAAGCTTGGTGGTTGTTTTACTTAAAAGTAAGAAATCTTTTGTTTAAGCGAACGAGTCACATCAAGAAAACAACCTACTAGAAGTTTCTAAGATTACTGCTTAAGCTTTTGAAAGGTACCTTCTTTCTGAATCGGTTACTTCGGCGTACCACCAATTTTGAGGATCAACTGACCTCGTTTACCCTGCCAAAGTCTTCATGGCATCTACAAAAATGTCCAATTCTTTGGTTGTCGTATACACGTTGGGGGTTATACGGCACCCCTTTACATTGGCGCCATCGATCGCGACCGTAAAGATCTTGAATTCATCCAATAACGTTTTTGCCAGATCGGCAGGTTTCATAGTGGTTACCCCTACGTTTGCGATACCGCAGCTTTTATGCGTTTCAACGGGTGTGTTCACCGCGATGTTTTTTACGCCTCTTAACTGGTCGCTCCAATAACGCTGTAGGTAGCGCATTCTTTTTTCTTTGCGTTCAAGACCAATTAATTCTAAATAATCAATGGCATCGTTAACGGCTAGATCGGTATGTACCGGATGTGTGCCTATATGGTTCAACCGTTGGATTTTTTCCGTGTCATTACTGTGATCTGCCAGTAGGGGCCAGATTTTGGGTATTTTGTCTTTGGCCACGTACAACATGCCCGATCCTAAAGGCACACTCAACCATTTGTGCAGGCTAGATCCATAATAATCACAGTGTAATTCTGATATATTGAAGTCGAAATGACCGATGCAGTGTGCCCCGTCAACCAATACCTCGACCCCGTACTTATGGGCCATATCACTGATCTTTCGAATAGGGAGAATATGCCCCGTAATATTGATCATATGGCTCACCATGATCAATTTTGTCTTCGGGGTTATCTGCTGTTCGTACAGTGAAACGATTTCTTCATCAGTTTCAGGATGATTGGGCACGGATACTATTTTGTTCACTACCCCATAACGTTTGGCGACCAATTGAAAATGATCCTGCATTGCCCCGTAATCTTGCTCGGCAAAAATGGCTTCATCACCTTCATTCCAAGGAAAACCTCCTATGATCATATCCAAAGATTCGGTAGTATTTCTGGTCAATATCAATTCCTCTTCCGTACAGCCCAACATGCTTGCCAACCGCGAGGCCGATTTTCTTTTATTATCCCATTGTACGGTACGCATATAAAAAGAAGCCTCGTAGTTCACCATTTTTATATGCTCGATATACTTGCTCATGGTTGGCTCAGGGATAAAATTATAGTATCCGTTTTCGAGATTGATATAATCTGGCTTGAGGGCATAATCTTTACGAACCCGCTCCCAAAATGCGTCGTCATCATTCATTGGATAGGGCAATTGCCCGCTAACGGAATTCGCTTGCAAAGTCAATGGCAAAAAGGGTGATATCAGAGCGGCCTGCCCCATTTGCTTTAAGAATTGTCTTTTTTTCATGGCTGATGTTGGCTTAGTATAGAATATGGTGATACTGATTTTCTAATTTAATGAATTAAAGGGTTCTAAGCATTTATCCACATCAAATAAGCGACATATTCTTTTTTTTCATACTTTGAGCTACACTTTTTTAAATAATCATTAACTAAACCTTTTAAAAATGAAGAAATTAATAGCAGAATTTATCGGAACCCTTTGGTTGGTACTTGGTGGTTGCGGAAGCGCGGTCTTGGCCGCAGGTTTTCCAGAACTAGGAATCGGTTTTACAGGCGTCGCCCTTGCCTTTGGCCTTACCGTGGTAACCATGGCCTATGCCATAGGCCATATTTCAGGTTGTCACTTGAACCCTGCCGTATCTATTGGCCTTTGGATGGGTGGTAGGTTTGATGCCAAAGATTTGGTACCCTACATTATTGCTCAGGTATTGGGTGCGATCGCGGGGGCCGGAATCTTAATGTCAATAGCAAGTGGTCAAGCTGGTTATGAAGTCGGCGGGTTCGCAGCTAATGGTTTTGGAGACCACTCCCCAGGAGGCTATTCAATGATGGCGGCACTTATTTGTGAAGTAGTCATGACCTTTATATTTCTCTTTGTTATTCTTGGAAGTACGCATGCCAAAGCACCAAAATATCTAGCTGGTCTGGCAATCGGCCTTTGTCTTACCCTTATTCATCTTATCAGCATTCCGGTTACCAATACGTCGGTAAACCCTGCAAGAAGTACAAGTCAGGCATTGTTCGCCGAGGGAGGTTGGGCTATGGGCCAATTGTGGCTCTTTTGGGTAGCACCGATTGTTGGAGCCATTCTTGCGGGACTTGTTTATAAATTCTTGTCTCCAGATAAAGATTAAATGCATCATATTAGGATGAACTATAAAATGCATCCCACTATGGCGATGCATTTTATATTCAACCAGCTAGGCGAGCTTCGCCTTTTTAAACTGCTACATATAGCCTGTTAAGTTGTTATTATCTATGCCTATGAGCTTAGATGAACTATGGCACGGTCTATAAACCCGTAAGATGGCGGCTCTTTTTGGAAGGCATAAAAGCTTTGAACCGGTACCGTGACGGATGGGATGTTCTTACTGGTCCCTCCATCGGAATTGGAAGCGCCGACCCCTTCGCAATAGCCTTTGAAAAAGGAAAAATATACCTCGGCATGAGCGCAGGCACCGAATAGGGCATGAGGATTTTTCTTCTATAAATTTTACTTGCTCAGAACCATAATTTAAGTCTTGGTTTGGTATATTTATCCATTGAAGAAACCAACCTATGCCTCTTTTCATTGTTATTTGTGGAATACTTTTGTTATTACTGCTCATCGCCAAAGGCAAACTCAACGCCTTCATTTCTTTTATCATAGTCTCTTTGCTTGTTGGTGTTGCCGAAGGCATGGATGTTTTGGCGGTGGTCGACTCCATTCAAAAGGGCTTGGGGAAAACTTTGGGCGACCTTGTTATGATTTTAGGATTTGGGGCGATGTTGGGAAAACTGGTCGCCGACAGTGGGGCGGCGCAACGTATCACTACGAAAATGGTTGAAAAATTCGGAAAAAACAATATTCAGTGGGCGGTGGTGGTTACCGGTTTCATTGTTGGAATTCCGATGTTTTACTCGGTAGGTTTTGTTATTTTGGTACCTCTTATATTTACGGTCGCGACGGCCACAGGCCTACCTTTGATCTATGTTGGCTTGCCCATGTTGGCCTCTTTATCGGTTACCCATGGTTACCTGCCTCCGCACCCCGCCCCAACAGGTATTGCGGTTATGTTCGATGCCGATTTGGGTAAAACTTTGCTTTATGGTGTTCTGGTTGCCATACCGGCCATCATCGTGGCCGGACCCTTATTCACCAGAACTATAAAAAACATAGAAGCCACACCCCTTAAAGAATTTCTGAACCCAAAGGTCATGGCCGATGATGAAATGCCAAGTATAACCGTTAGTATTTTAACCGCCCTACTGCCGGTCATTCTAATAGGGTTTGCTGCATTGATATCATTTTTACTACCTGACGGCAATGTTCTAAAACAGCTTGCCAATGTTGTTGGAAATCCTGTTATTGCCATGCTCATTTCGGTCTTGGTGGCACTATATACCTTGGGGTTGGCCCGGGGAAGAAAAATGGGCGACATTATGAATTCTGTCTCACAAGCGGTTGCAAGTATAACCATGGTGTTGTTGATAATTGCCGGTGCTGGCGCCTTAAAGGAGGTTTTGGTCGATAGTGGGGTGAGCGATTACATTGGTAGCTTATTAAAAGACTCCACCATTTCGCCCTTGATCCTCGCATGGCTGATCGCGACCGCCATTCGTGTATGCGTAGGTTCGGCGACTGTTGCAGGTTTGACCGCAGCCGGTATTGTGCTACCTTTATTGGCCGGTACCGAGGTGAGTCCTGAATTAATGGTACTTGCTATTGGCTCGGGTAGTTTGATGCTCTCACATGTGAACGATGGTGGTTTTTGGTTGTTTAAAGAATATTTTAACCTATCGGTCAAAGACACCTTAAAAACATGGACGGTCATGGAAACAACCGTCGGGGTCATGGGGTTAATAGGGGTACTGGTATTAGATGTACTAATTTAAAATAGAAAACTATGGAATCACCTTCAGAAAGAATAAAATCATTAGGCTTACTCTTGCCCCCGGCGCCACCGCCGGCAGGCCTTTATAAACCAATACTAGTGGTCGATAATTTTCTTTATGTATCCGGACAAGGATGTATGCGAACAGATGGCACTTTAATTAAGGGCCGTGTTGGAGACAACCTCACTTTGGAAGAAGGGAAGGCCGCCGCCCGTCAGACCGCACTGACCATGCTGGCAACGATCACCACGCATTTTGGCGACCTAGATCGAATTAAACGCTTGGTAAAAACCTTAGGTATGGTTAACTGTACCCCTGATTTTGGAGACCAACCTCTTGTTATTAATGGCTACAGTGAATTAATGGCCGATGTCTTTGGCCCTGATCTTGGTGTTGGCGTTCGAAGTGCGGTCGGCATGATGCTTCCTGGTGGCATTGCCGTGGAAATTGAGGCCATGTTCGAATTGCATAAATAACCACAACCTCATTCACTCCAAAAAGTAGGGCAAAAAGTTTAACTTTTCATCATATGCAAATCTCAAGTTGGTATAGGGTTTCTAATACGGAGCAAATCATCTCGCCTTCCCTTCTGGTATATCCCGAAAGGATTGAAAAAAATATTGAGCACATGGTTTCAATGGTCGATGATGTTGCCCTGCTTCGCCCCCATATCAAAACCCACAAAACCGCTGAAATTATTAAGATGCAACAGCGCCACGGCATTCAGAAATTCAAGTGCGCCACTATCGCCGAAGCAGAATTACTTGCAATATGTGGTGCCGAAGACATCCTTTTAGCAATGCCCTTGGTTGGCGCGAACAGCGATCGGTTCATAACATTAATGCAGACATTTCCCCAATCGAGATTTTCGGTACTTGTAGATAACGCAAAAACACTTTCTAAAATAGCGGCTAAGGCTAAAGCACATCAAATTGTTGTTCCGCTTTGGATGGATGTCAATAACGGCATGAACCGCACCGGAATAATTCCGGGTCCTGAAGCAACGGCACTTTACATTCAAATCCAGAACGACCCGAACCTAGAGGCAAAAGGACTTCACGTTTACGATGGTCATATACGAAATTCAGACTTCTTGCAGCGAAAGGAAGTTTGTGATGCCGCCTTTGCAACCGTACTTGAATTGAAAAAAGATATAGAAAGCCATGGTGGTAAAGTGACGACCATCGTCGCCGGGGGATCACCGAGTTTTCCCGTGCATGCGTTGAGAGGTAGCGTAGAGGCGGCCCCAGGCACAACCTTACTTTGGGATGCCAAATATGGCAGCCTTTTTCCAGACATGCAATTTCATCAGGCGGCCGTACTATTTACGCGAATTATCAGCAAGCCCTCAGAAAATATACTTTGCTTTGATATCGGTCATAAATCCATTGCTCCTGAAATGGATTTTCCAAGAGTTGCCTTCTTAAACTTACCCGATAGTGAACAGATCGGGCAAAGTGAAGAGCACTTGGTCGTTTCCGTTAAAGACGGTAGTCGTTACGAAGTAGGTGATGCATTCTATGCCATACCGATGCATATTTGTCCGACCGTCGCCAAATACGAAACCTTGCAGGTAGTGGAAGACGGCAAAGTGATCAGTGAATGGAAGGTGGCGGCCAGAAATCAAAAAATAACCATTTGAATATGCTGATCTTCGATGCCCATTTAGACCTGGCTATGAACGCCCTTGAATGGAACCGTGACCTCACTTGGCCGGTTCAGGACATACGCGAAAGTGAAAGGGCAATGACCGACAAACCGGATCGTGGCAACAATACCGTTTCTTTCGACGCCATGCGAAAGGGCAATATCGGACTCTGTGTTGCCACACAAATTGCACGCTATGTTCATAGGGATAATCCTTTGCCGGGGTGGAACTCTCCCCATCAGGCCTGGGCACAGACCCAAGGCCAGCTAGCTTGGTATAAAGCCATGGAAGAAATAGGCGAACTGACGCCAATAAGAAATCTGGAAGAACTCAATAGCCATTTAAAATATTGGGAAAGTAGCACTTCTGAAAAGAAACGAATTGGTTACCTCTTAAGTTTGGAAGGGGCTGACTCCATTATTAGTATTGAACATTTACAACGTTCTTATGAACAGGGACTACGCGCCATAGGACCTGGACATTATGGTCCGGGCACCTATGCCCATGGTACCAATTCGGTAGGTGGCATCGGTACAAGGGGCAAGGAACTTTTGAAAGAAATCGAACGTCTTGAACTGATCTTAGACGCCACCCATTTGTGCGACCAAAGCTTTTGGGAGACCATGGCGGTATATCATGGCCCTGTTTGGGCAAGTCATAACAACTGTAGAAAATTTGTGGACCATAACCGTCAATTTTCAGATGAACAACTTAAAGAACTACTCGATAGAAAAGCGGTCATCGGAATGGTATTGGACACTTGGATGATGGTACCCAACTGGATCAAAGGCACCTCTACCCCGCAAGAAATGAACGTGACCTTACAGCAAATGGCCGATAATATCGACCATATCTGTCAAATGGCGGGTAGTTCGCATCACGTAGGCATAGGAAGTGACCTTGACGGGGGGTTTGGTAAAGAACAGTCCCCCGCAGATTTAGACACCATAGCCGACCTACAAAGAATACCCGAATTATTATCAGAAAGGGGCTACTCACCAACCGATATCAAAAATATAATGCACGAAAACTTCGTTCGGTTTCTCAAAACCAATTGGAAATGAACAGAAGGGAATTCAACATAACAACAACGTTAGGCGCGTTCGGCACCCTACTTTTTGGCTGTTCCGATCTCGAAAAATTTCCCTTCAAAAAAAACCAGGTCGTCGCTTGCTTTGGCGATAGCGTCACCTACGGTAGTAAAAATGGGTATGTAGAAATGCTGCAGGTGTTGGCCAATGAAAAGCGCCCCGAGCTGAATTTAAAATTCTTGAATTGGGGCAAATCGAGTGAAACAATAACCGGTTTGACAGAAATGGGGCATCCTGGGCCAAGACCCTACCTTTTTGAACGACTAGATGAATTGCTGGGCAGCACAACGGTAGACATCGCCGTTTTCTGTTATGGCATCAACTGTGGAATTTATGGTAGGCCATCGGAAACGCTATTCAACAGCTATAAAACGGGAATATATTCCGCACTGGAGAAAATGAAACAAAAGGGCATTGCCACCATTCTTATGACACCCCCACCGTTGGCATTGGAAACGGTGCCGCTCAAGATCGACACAAATGCCGAGTTTACGTGGTTGAATCCCTATCCTAATTATGATAGCGAGGTGTTGCAAGAATTCAAACGGATCATTCTCGAAATGCGGCATAGTGCACTTATCGCTACGGTAGACATACATAGCGCACTTTCTGAACAGCAGGCAAATTGTTATGACAAGGATCCCATCCATCCCAATAGGATCGGTCATCGGTTAATTGCCGACACCTTCATCGAAAAACTAGGGTTTTAACTACATTTTAAGCGCTTCTGGCAGGGTATTTGTTATTTTTGGAAATACTTAGCGTCTTATTCGTAAGTGATGCAAACAAAACTACTCTACTACGTACTTTTTTCGATGCCATTTCTAGGATGGTCGCAAGGCGATCTTCCTATCGCTAAACCTTTAAAAATAGAGGCGGCCAATAAGATCGATGATCAGGGGAAAACAGATCAAGGTACCGCATTGAAAATTCCATCCATAATCAAGGAGCAGCCAGAAATCAACATGAAGGATTCGATAGGCAGACGGCCTATAAAAATGCTGCCCGACAAGAAGTTAGTACAAGCTGGGGAAGGTATGAAAATAGACACGAAAGTAGGCCCAAGAACTGCCAAGGAAGGTTCTAGTGACTACTTTCCGGATCAAAATCTTGGGGAGGTAAAAAGTAACGGCAAGTTTGTGGGCGTGGTTTGTAGAGATCATGAATATGTTGATGGTGACCGTGTAAAGATATATGTGAACGGTCGTGTAGCCGATCCCAATTTACTTTTAACAGGTACCTTTAAAGGTGTGAATGTCGATTTGGAAAAAGGTTTCAACCAACTTGTCTTCGAGGCGTTGAACGAGGGTTCCTCTGCGCCCAACACCGCCCAAGTTGATGTGTACGATGATATGGGGCAATTAATTTATTCTAACAAATGGTTGCTTTCTGCAGGTGCTAAGGCGAGTTTGGTAATTACAAAGGAGTAAAGGTCGTGATTACTTCTTCGATTTCATGGTTCTTTGAATTTTATTCTCTTTCCCCAGGCCTATAGGTCTCTTTCGCCCGTTTCAGAACGTCTTCTTTATAGTAGGCAACTTCTTTCCATTCAACATTGGCGTACCGTTGACCCTGGTCATTGAAATGCGCAGAATTGGGGTCACCACTTTGGCCGCCGGCCAAGATACTTTTTGCTTTTACCCGGTCTCCAAATTCAACCACCGCCACAAAACTGTTACCACGGGTACCATATAGTTTCTTAGTGCCTTCTGAAGTATATCTGGCACCGTAGGCAGCAAGTGCGCCCCAACGCCCAGAAGCAAAGCCTATGGGAATACTTGGCTTTGAATCATCAAAAGTTTGACGCACGTCGCCATTCAAGCGTTGGTACCGGTTCACCTCGCCCCAAGGCATTTTCCAGGTACCGAAATCGGTAATCAGTTTATCAAGGGTTTTTTCAAAGATCTGCAATCGCTCCTTTTCTGGCGATTTTGTGCCAAAATAAATCATGGCTTCCATATCATCAACATCATCATCCTTCTGACCCAGCTGGCCGTAAATTGTACCATAAAAATGGGCCAGTGTCATAGCAACCGACTCTTTGGAAGTTCTATAGTCCCATTTGCCCAAAACCTCAATGGCTTCCCGAAGCGCCGGATTCTTATTATCAGAGGTATCGTATGCTTTTACAAGACCTGGAATCAAAGCTTGAAATGCAGGCAAATAAGGGTCATGGGCCAATTCGATCAAGCCATCCAAGGTAAAATCCTTTTTATCTTTTAGAAGTCCGATCGCATGTACGCCACGAAAATTCTCTTGGTCAACGGACATATAATTGGGATAATCCTCTTTCTTGGGACTAAATTCCAAAGCAGCAGTAAAAGGGGTAGAATTACAATTCTGCAACCAACCATTTTCAGGGTTTTTCAAAACGATCGTTTCATCGACCGTATGCAATCCTTTCCAATCGGTTTCTGGGTCACTGCCATCTACGGGTTTTGAAAAGTCAAAAGAAGTATCTCTATTCGGAACAAAATTACTGTGGTAGTAGCCGATATTGCCCTCTGCATCTGCGTAAACGGTACTGTTGCTCGAATTAGTACGAATGTCCATCATCTTTCGGAATCCGTCATACCCATTTTGTTTTGTGCGGATGTAGGATTGCTCCAAGGCCTTTGCAGGCTCCCACATCATGGCCGTGGCCGTCCATTGACCCTCTTGTAAATGGGTAATGGGGCCATGATGAGATCGATAGCCGGGAAACTTTTTTTGCTGTATCTGATCGCCGTCTTTATAGTTCAAAACGATCTCAGCACTTTCTAAGGGCCGAAGCTCCTCACCATACTGGTACATAAGATTTCCGTCAACATTGACAATGGTTTCTTTGAACTCGTCCAAGACGTCGGTATCTCCGGAGGTATGCATCCACCCCGTTTTTTCATTGAACCCCTGGTACACGAAGAACTGCCCCCAAGTAACTGCACCGTAAGCGTTCAGCCCTTCCTCGCTGACTACATGTACTTCACCACGAAAGTAAAAAGAGGTATGTGGATTTATGAGCAAAAGGGTATTTCCCGATGCCGTCAGCTTTCCTGAAATAGCAATTCCGTTGCTGCCCTGCGGTTCGGCAAGCGCCTCTTTCTTTTTGATTTCCAGTTCCTCCGCTTCAGGAATTTCCATTCCGCCTTCATAAAATGCCCGTAGCTTTGTGGTGGATATCCGTTCAATATCGCCGCCAATACTTCCCTCGCTAAAATACATGGGCATCCAAGGTTCAAAATGGGTCAAAAGTTTTGGCTTTACCTCGGGGTGGGTTTCCAAATAATAATTTATCCCATCTGCAAAGGCATCACAAAGTTTCTTCAACCACTCCGGACTCTTCTCATACTGTGTTATGGCCTCTTGTTCGGTCATAAAGAGTTTTGCACGTAAATCGCTGTACAACGCCTCTTCGCCTTCCACCTCGGCCAACCTGCCAGTTGCCCAGATATAATTTTGTTCTACTCGATTGAAATCATCTTCACATTGTGCATACAACAAGCCAAAAACGGCATCGGCATCGGTCTTGCCATAAATATGGGGCACGCCGAAATCATCACGGATTATGGTTACGTTCTCGGCCTTTTGCTTTAAAGTTGGGGGTTCAACATAGGTTTTCCGTTCGGTATTGCATGCGATAAAACAAATACTTAGAACTGCCACGAGGATCTTCATAACCTTGAATTTTAAATTCACTTAGTGCTGCGTTAAATTACATGACTTACCATTGAAATGCTAATTTTTATACCAAAAAGCTGCAAGAGACCTACCAAGGGAAAGATTGTCAGAATATGGCGTAACTTTGATGCCTTATTGAAATATGCCATGCCCGAAAAAAAAGTCAATATCCTAACCGCGTTCAAGACCATAATCTGGCCGCGGCGTAAACTTGTATTCATCGGTTTACTGTTGATCGTTATCAGTAAAGCGGCAAGTTTTGTGGCGCCGATGTCACTTAAATATTTAATGGACGATATCATACCCAACAAAGATGTAGCGTTTCTGAAACTACTCGTCGGAGCGGTAGGTTTGGCCATTTTGGTACAATCGGCGACATCGTTCTTATTGACAAAAATTTTAAGTGTACAGGCACAATATCTGATTTCAGAACTCAGGGCACAGGTGCAGAAAAAAGTACTTTCGTTGCCCATACGTTTTTTCGACAATGCCAAGTCAGGGGCCTTGGTTTCAAGGATCATGAGCGACGTTGAGGGCGTACGTAACCTCATCGGTACCGGGTTGGTAGAGCTTGTAGGGGGGTCGATTACCGCAGTGGTGTCTTTGGTCTTGCTCTTACGAATAAGTTGGTCAATGACCCTGTTCACCCTTTTGCCCCTGGCAATCTTCGCTTTTGTAGCCCTAAAGGCCTTTAAGATCATCCGCCCCATTTTCAGGAACCGCGGTAAAATAAATGCGGAGGTTACCGGTAGGTTGACCGAAACTTTGGGCGGTGTTCGCGTTATCAAGGGCTTTAATGCCGAAGCGCAGGAGAACCTCGTGTTTGAGGAAGGTGTTGCCAAACTGTTCGATAACGTTAAGAAAAGTTTGACCGCAACTGCTTTTATGACAAGTTCCTCCACATTTCTTCTAGGTCTGGCCACAGCGGGGATCATGGGCATAGGAGGTTATAACATCATGATGGGCGAACTGACCATTGGCGAGTTCTTGACCTTTACATTTCTTCTTGGCCTCATGGTGGCCCCAATTGTTCAAATGAGCAATATTGGCAGTCAATTGACAGAAGCTTTGGCGGGCCTTGACCGAACCGAGGAACTGATGAACATGACCCCCGAATCTGACGAGGAAAACAGAACGATTATTTTGGAAGACATCACAGGTGATATTGTTTTTGAAGATGTGTCATTTGCTTATGAAGAAAATAAAGAAGTATTGCACAACATCAGTTTCACGGCAAATTCTGGTGACGTGATTGCCTTGGTTGGAAGTTCCGGTTCAGGAAAATCGACCATTGCCGGTTTGGCCGCCACTTTCTTGAATCCGCAGTCGGGACGCATCACGGTTGATGGCAAAGACGTGTCAAAGGTCAACCTGAATAGTTACCGTAAAAATTTAGGCGTAGTGTTACAGGACGAGTTTTTGTTCGAAGGAAGCATTCGACAGAACATACTTTTTCCAAGACCGAAGGCTACCGAGGAAGAATTACAGGCAGCGGTAAAAGCGGCCTATGTAAATGAGTTTACAGATAGGTTCGAAGAAGGATTGGACACCTTGATCGGAGAGCGGGGCGTAAAACTTTCAGGTGGTCAACGGCAACGGATCGCCATCGCACGTGCGGTACTGGCAAACCCAAAGATCTTGATCTTAGATGAGGCAACCTCAAATTTAGATACCGAAAGCGAGGCATTGATACAAAAAAGTTTGGCCACCCTTACCGAGGGCAGAACTACCTTTGTTATCGCGCATAGGCTGAGTACCATTCGTAAGGCGAACCAGATTCTGGTCATCGAGAACGGTCGTATTGCCGAACAGGGCACCCATGAAGAATTAATCGCTAAAGAAGGCAGGTATTATAATCTGTTCACGTATCAGGCCAGGATTTAAAAGGGTACGTAGGCATAGTTAGCTTATGCCATGCCATATTTTATTCCGTTCTTCTAACTCTGAGGTGCCAGTTCAACCGCTAAGCCCTCTAAATCTTCGGTAATTCGAATTTGGCAGCCTAACCGACTGTTTTCCTTTACAAAAAAAGCCTCTGACAACATGGCCTCTTCTTCATCTGATTTTTCAGGAAGTTCGTGATCTGATACAATATAGCACTGGCAAGAGGCGCACATGGCCATTCCACCGCAGATGCCTATGGTGCCTTCGGGGGCCAGTTCATAAGAACGTACCACTTCCATAAGGTTCATGTTCATATCAGTGGGTGCATCAACTTCGTGTACGTTGCCTTCGCGGTCGGTAATTTTTATTTTTATATCGGTCATCTTACGATTTGAGCTATTCGACTTGAGTGGATATGCTTATGGTCAGTCTATCGATTTTACAACAGCTTTCGGCGCTTCTTTTTTACTGCCGTCGAAACCATTGATACCGCCTACCGTGGTATATTTTAAAACGTACTTTTTATCGGGATAAATGCGCTGGTAGGCACTTTGGCACATGAGGGTAGCTTCATGAAAACCGCAAAGAATCAGCTTTAATTTTCCAGGATAGGTGTTGACATCGCCAATGGCATAGATCCCTGGAATATTGGTCTGGTAATCTAGGGTATTATCGACTTTTATCGCATTTTTTTCAATCTCCAATCCCCAATCGGCTATGGGGCCCAATTTTGGGGAAAGGCCGAACAGGGGTATGAAATTATCGACCTCCAAAACTTGCTCAGAAACGGGGTCAGTATCTTTTCGAACAATGACCTTCTCGAGTTTTTCACCGCCTTCCAGCCCTATTATTTCAGCTGGGGTGATCAATTGAATCTTTCCTTTGTTCTTCAACTGTTGCACTTTTTCAACAGAATCTAGAGCACCCCTGAATTCGTTTCTACGGTGTACCAATGTAACTTGTGAGGCGACTTCCGCCAAAAAAATACTCCAATCAAGGGCGGAATCGCCACCTCCGGCGATGACCACCCTTTTATTACGATAAACTTCAGGATCCTTTATAAAATAGTTGATCCCCTTTTCTTCGAACTTTTCAATATTTTCGAGTAGTGGTTTTCGTGGCTCGAAACTTCCCAAACCACCAGCTATCGCCACAATGGGGGCGTGGTGCCTTGTACCTTTATTGGTCGTGACGATGAATGTCGCGTCTTCTAACTTTTCTATTTTTTCCGCCCGCTCACCAAGGGTGAACCCGGGTTGGAAGGGTCTGATCTGTTCCATGAGGTTATCTACCAGTTCCCCGGCGAGTATCTCAGGAAAGCCAGGAATATCGTAAATGGGCTTTTTAGGATAGATTTCTGAACATTGGCCACCAGGCTGCGGCAGGGCGTCGATCAGATGGCATTTCAATTGTAGCAGTCCCGCTTCAAAAACGGCAAAAAGACCCGTAGGTCCCGCACCGATTATTAGTATATCTGTTTTGATCATGAAGAATATCCCATTAAAACCACGGCAAAAGTACTACTGCGAAGTACCTTGTTTTATGACATTTGTTAGTTGCGCTAACTTAAATTGACCACCTCCTCTATTTGCGGAGCGTACTTTTTAATGGTCATTTCAACCCCACTCTTCAAGGTCATTTGGTTTACACTGCACCCTACACAGGCGCCTTCCAATTTCACCTTAACGGAAGTGCCGTTATCTATCGAAATGAGCGAGATATCGCCACCATCGCTCTGCAAAAAAGGCCGTATTTCAGCCAATGCCTTTTCTACGTTCGTTTTTAGTTCTTCCGATGTCATTAGCTATCGTTTTATGGCAGAACAACCTGCCATTGTTGTTATTTTTATTGCCTCGGTAGGCGGAAGGCTTTTATTTCTACCTACCACTTCCTGAACCACATTTTTTGTTAGCGCTTCGAATGCCGCCTCAATACTGGTTGCCGTTTGCATCGCCGCGGGCCTGCCTACATCGCCCGCTTCGCGTATACTCTGAACTAAGGGAATCTCGCCCAAGAACGGTACTTTCAGGTCTTCCGCCAAATTACGCGCACCTTCCTTTCCAAAGATATAATACTTGTTGTCGGGAAGCTCTGCCGGTGTAAAATACGCCATATTCTCCACAATACCCAGAACCGGAACATTAATGGACTCTTGCTGGAACATTGCCACGCCTTTTTTGGCATCGGCCAGAGCGACCTCTTGCGGGGTACTTACGATCACGGCACCCGTTACGGGCATTGCCTGCATAATGCTCAGATGGATGTCTCCCGTACCCGGCGGCAGGTCGATCAGCATGAAATCGAGGTCGCCCCAATGCGCATCAAAGATCATTTGGTTCAAGGCCTTAGAGGCCATAGGCCCCCGCCATATAACCGCTTGATTCGGTTGGGTAAAAAACCCTATGGATAGTAGCTTTACACCATAACTTTCCACCGGTTTCATTTTTGACTTTCCATTGATGTTTATAGCCAATGGCTTTTCCATCGCCACATCGAACATGATGGGCATTGACGGTCCATAAATGTCGGCATCTAACAAGCCTACTTTAAAGCCCATTTTTGCCAACGTAACCGCAAGATTTGCCGTTACCGTCGATTTTCCAACACCCCCTTTACCCGAAGCAACGGCGATGATATTCGTTATTCCCGGTATGGGTTTCCCCTTTATTTCATTGACCTTCGGTTTGGAAACTGCCGCATCGACCTTGACATTGATCTTTATCTTCGCCTTCTCGTAGACCTCTTTATGGATTATCTTTAAAATCTCCACTTCCGTCTTTTTACGCGCCTGAAGGCTCGGGTTATTGATCGTGATGTCGATTTCAACCTCATCGCCAAAAACCATGACATTTTTTACGGCACCACTTTCGACCATATTTTGACCTTCACCGGGTACGGTAATGTGCGCTAAGGCGCTCAGTATATCTTTCTTTTCAATCTTCATTATGTAAACTCATTCTAAACAACAAAGATATACCATAAGCGCAAGAAACTAAAGTGTTTATCTTGAAATAAAGATGTAAACCGTACTATTACGGCATAAATTAATTTCTACCAGTTTCTTTAAAAAAAGTTTTCGGCAGTACATGGTCAAAAACTACCTTAATTCTTTAAAGGGGTCCCAAAAATGTTCTTCCAAATCTTGAATTTGATTGTTGACCACTTTGATGCCCTCACTTTCTAACAATTGTTGCATCAGGTTTGTGCCCTCAAAATGAAATTTACCAGTTAGTAAGCCGGTTTTATTTACCACGCGATGCGCGGGAATGTTCTCCATACCATGCGAACCGTTCATGGCCCAACCCACCATTCTTGCACTGCGTGCCGCCCCTAAGTACTTGGCAATGGCACCATAGGAAGTAACCCTGCCATAGGGTATCAGCTCGGCAACTTCGTATACTTTTTTAAAAAAATTCTTGTTTTCGGGTTTCACTACAAAAATTCAATTTAGCATTTTGACTTCAGCATAATCGGTTGAATAAACAAATCAAGAAAAGAGCCTGAACAGCGTTATCAGAAACAATACAACCATCAATGCGCTGAGAATATAATTCGCGTTTTTCGAAAAGCGGTTCGTCTTAGTCTCCAATTTGTTAAAATAGAAGACATAAAGATATAGTACTGAAAAGGTGCCAAGACCTGCTGCCAAGACAAAGATTATGCTATCGGTAACCTGGAATTTTATCCAACCAGATGCTTTCCACATGGCGTTCAGACCGCTGTAGTAGGGTATGGTCAAAAGGTTGACGGCGGCCAGAAAAAATCCCTTGAAAAAACTGTTTCGTTTGCTATCGCCAGCTTTCTTGAGGGGTTCTTCTTTGTTCCGCTTCGCCTTTACCAAGAAGTACACGGCAAAAAAGGAAAATACCACTAAAGCTATCTCTAGCAGCATATGGATTACCTGTGGATTTTTATGTAAATATTTGGAAATCAGAACGGCAATATAGGCCTGGATCATGATCATGCTAGACACCCCTAAACTAAAGATGACTCCGTTCAACTTTCCTTTTTTAACGCTTGTCTTGGCCGCGTTCATATTCAGCAAACCCGGTGGCACAGTGGCCATAGAGGCAGCTGAAAAGGTCGCAAAAAAAAGAATAAGTAGGTGTAGCATGAGTTAATCTACCTTGAATTGAACATAGGTAATTGGTTTGCCCTTAACAAGGTACTGCTTTTCGTAGAACGTTTGAATTTTTAACACTTCTTGCGGACTACCCTCGTTTTTGTAAACATCATGGTTGGCATACACAATATCTAAACCAAGGCCATGCAATAGTCCTAAGGTATATCCGTGCATGAATTCGCTATCGGTCTTCAAGTTTACCATGCCCCCGGGCACCAAAATCTTCTTGTACTTTGAAAGGAATTCTTTGTTGGTCAAACGGTGCTTGGTGCGCTTGAACTTGATCTGAGGATCAGGAAACGTGATCCAGATCTCTGCTATCTCGTTCACGTCGAAAAGTTCATCGATAAGTTCGATCTGGGTGCGTAAGAAGGCGACATTGGTCAGCCCTTCTTCTATGGCTGTCTTAGCACCTCTCCAAAAGCGTGCGCCCTTAATATCGATACCGATATAATTTTTATCGGCATTTAATTTTGCCAGCCCAATGGTATATTCACCCTTACCACAACCGAGTTCCAATACGATAGGATTACTATTTTTAAAATGTGATTTCCAATCTCCCTTTAAGCCGAAACCAGACTTGATATCATCCCTTTGGGGTTGAATTACGTTTGCGAACGTTTCGTTTTCCTTAAATCGCTTGAGTTTATTTTTACTTCCCATAGCAGCCAAATTTAAAATCGCGGCAAAGCTAAGTAAAACTATTTTGAGCCTACCGCCATTTCGGCAACCTTGTTAACGGAGGCTTTTTCGAGGGTAAAGGAAAATTCAGAACCAACACCCACCACACTTTCAACGTAGATACGTTCTTGGTGCGCCTCTATAATGTGTTTCACTATGGCCAACCCTAACCCTGAACCCCCTTCTGCCCGACTACCACTTTTATCAACCCGATAAAAGCGCTCGAAAAGTCTCGGAATATGTTGCTTGGGAATGCCCTCACCGTTATCGGTAACCCTTATGATAACCTTGTTCTTTATCAGGTTTTCAACACTTACCTCGGTTGTACCGTTCTCGTAGCCGTACTTGATAGAATTAACAAGCAGATTGGTAATTACCTGCTGAATTTTCTCGCGATCTGCCCGAACCGGCACGGGATTAACATAATCCATGTCAAAAATTAAGGAGATCTTCTTTTTTGCGGCCTTCATCTCCAAAAGCTCAAATTGCCCTTTTAGCAATTCTATGATGTCGAATTCTTCCCATTTTACATTAAGTTCACCGGCCTCAAACTTGGTAATGAGATCTAGGTCCTTTACGATATAAATTAATCGATCTACCGCTTTATTGGCGCGTTGCAGGTATTTTTTACGTACCGTCTTATCTTCGATGGCACCGTCTAAAAGAGTTTCAATATAGCCCTGTACGGTAAATAAAGGTGTTTTAAGTTCGTGCGACACATTACCTAAAAAGTCTTTACGGTATTCTTCGCGTATTTTCAAGGTATCTATCTCTATCTTTTTGTCCCTAGCGAAGTTTTCAATTTCCTGGGTCAAGGTACTCATATCGGTGGTAATAGTACGTGAACTCAAGGTGCTCGATTCTAAAAGCGAAACATCGTCATAAATTTTCTTGATCCTTCGGTAAATGAACTTTTCAATGCGCGATTGCACCGTCAAAAAAGAGATGCCAAAGGCTGAAAAGACAAAAATGACCAAGAAAAGCCAATCTTCCAAACCTTTGACCCACATGAAGAGAGCCAACACTAACAAGAGCGATACAGCGATGTAAAGGGCCGTGCGAAAGGCAAATTTATAGGATCTCTTTAAGCGGATGGCCATTGTGCCGGTTTATAAATTGAGTACTAAAGTACAAACTTATAGCCAACGCCTTTAATGGTTTTAAAATGATCTTCGCCGATTTTTTCCCTTAGTTTTCGAATATGCACATCGATAGTTCTTCCCCCAACAACAACTTCGTTGCCCCAAACACGATCTAAAATTACCTCTCGTTTGAAAACCTTATCGGGTTTTGAGGTTAAAAGTGATAAAAGTTCAAATTCCTTTCTTGGCAATACAAGCTCATTGCCGTTGCTAATGACCTTATATTCTTCCCTATTTATAATAATATCCCCAACGGTCACAATGTCATCGGGCACAGTCTCTTCCTCTTTCAAGCGACGCAATAAACCTTTAACCTTACTAACGAAAACCTTAGGCTTTATAGGTTTTGTAATATAATCGTCAGCACCTGCATCAAAACCGGCCACTTGCGAGTAGTCTTCACCCCTTGCTGTTAGAAAAGTAATGATGGTATTTTCCAACCCTGGGGTGCTTCTTATGATCTCGCATGCCTCTATACCATCCATTTCGGGCATCATCACGTCCAGAACAATCAAGTGCGGATGTTTCTTCTTGGCCTTTGCTACGCCCTCTACCCCGTTATTGGCAGTAAACACCTGATATCCCTCGGCCAAAAGGTTGTAGCTCAAAATCTCTAAGATGTCAGGTTCATCATCGACTAAGAGAATTCTAATATCCTTTTTTTTCATTCCGTTTTTAGGTTGATGAGATTCCAAATGTAAAGATAAAAGCCCAACGATATCCGCTCTTAACGTTGATTTAATGTCGTAACTATTTGATAACATTCATTTTTACTGAACCATTAGTGCCTGGCGCGAATTTTCCCCTATCTCATGATGATTCTTGCAATTCGTCGATTTTTTGCCGTGATACTTAGATCGTTTTGACTTAAGAACACCAATAATCGCTATATTTGTGGTATATCTTTTGCTGATATCGCCGTATGAAGCACCTCTACATTTTACTTTTCTTTTTATTCGTTTCTGTTAGCTATGGTCAAGATGCCAAAGCGAACGGTGATATTGAAGGGTTCAAACTCTACCCGAATCCGGTCACCAATGGAAAAGTCTACATTTCAACAAAGGAAGATGCCCCTAAAAAAATACTAATATTCGATGTACTCGGAACAAAAGTACTGGAGACTACCCTAGTGGGCCAAGAATTGAATATATCGGAACTTGATGCGGGTGTTTATGTGCTCCGCGTTTTTGAAAAAGACAGGTTGGCTACCAGAAAATTAATCGTTAAGTAGCGACAAACCTTTAGCATAACTAGTTAGTTATCAATACAAACTATTTTTTCCTAATCGTTTTCATTTGGTTTTTATTATGCCAAGGGTTGGTTTGAAACATTCTGTAAACTGCCAAAATAATCGACCAATTACACTCGAAAATTTTATTCACATACAATTTATCGAATTTCGCAACATTCGTAAGGCGTAGGCATTGCCTTTCACTATCTTTGTGGTGTTGATCCCAAATCAATAACCTATGAAAAAAAGCTACTTGGTATTGTTGTTGCTTTTTGCGTTTTCATCCTACGGTCAGGATAATGCAGTTATCAATACCCTTAATTCAAAAGAAAAATCATCTTTTCAACTCTATCCGAATCCCGCTGTCGATGATGTAGTATATATCACTACCGCAAGCAATGGCATGAAGAACATTGTTATCTATGATGTTTTCGGTGAAGTTGTACTTACTGATCGTATCAGTTCTAAAAATCTCAACATTTCAAAACTAGTCGCCGGTGTTTACGTGCTTCAGGTTACCGAAGGAGATGACACCATGACCAGAAAACTTGTAGTTAAATAAGCGAGTACAAGTAGATTTTCTTCCAGCTGCGTTTTTTATTTCATGGCTTGCATTCGATGTGTATTTTTGTGGAACGATTCACAGCGATGCAAACCCCATCTATATTCGACATTACCAAAGATCAAGATTTCGATGCCAAAGCTTTGGATGTCTTTCGTTTTCAATATCGCAACAATGTAGTTTACAAAGAATTCTGTTCGCATTTAGGAAAGAACGAAGACAACACCATCAAGGTCACCGATATTCCGTTTTTACCCATTGAGTTCTTCAAGTTGAAAGAAGTAATCACAGGTAATGCCGCATCGGAGCTTACCTTTACCAGCAGTGGAACCACTGGAGGCCAGACCAGTAGGCACTTTGTTGTCGATAAGAAGATGTACGAAAAAAGTTATCGCACGGCTTTCGAAATGTTTTACGGTACTATCAATGACTACTGTATTTTAGCTCTTTTACCCTCTTACCTCGAACGGGAAGGTTCGTCATTGATCTATATGGTGGCCGACCTCATCACGAATAGCCAACATGTTGATAGTGGGTTTTATTTGGACGATTTTGCGAAGCTGCACCAAAAATTAGTCGAACTCGACAAAAAAGGAACCAAGACCCTACTTATAGGCGTGTCTTTTGCTTTGTTAGATTTTGTTGAAACGCATCGCCTAAAACTCAAGAATTGTATTGTTATGGAAACTGGCGGAATGAAGGGTAGAAGAAAGGAATTGATCCGTAGCGAACTGCATCAAACACTGATCGATGGATTCGGTGTTGCAAAAATACATTCGGAATATGGCATGACAGAACTACTTTCGCAAGCTTATTCAAATGGAAATGGCCTATTCAGAACCCCACCCTGGATGAAAGTCTTGACCCGTGATACCGAAGATCCTTTAACTATTCAACCAACAGGAAAAACCGGTGGTCTGAACATTATTGATTTGGCGAATGTAAACTCTTGTTCTTTTATCGCCACCCAAGATCTTGGAAAAATTAATGCTGACGGAAGTTTTGAGATTCTAGGTCGTTTCGATAATTCTGATATTCGGGGGTGTAATTTGATGGTGTTGTGAAAAATCAAGATACTACCAACACAAAGTAATTTCTTCTTCCCTTCTGTAAAAGCACGAATTTATTGTTTATCAAATCGGAGGAAGTAATGATATAATCCTCATTGACCTTTTCTTTATTAACCGATATCGAATTTTGTTTCAATTCTCGCCTAGCCTCACTATTGGAAGCCAGAAAGCCTGTTTTATCGGCCAATGCCCCGATCATGTCCAACCCTGTTTCGATCAAAGATCTGGCGACTTCGGCCTGGGGTACACCGTCAAAAACATCCAAGAAAGTTTTTTCATCCAACTTTTTCAGATCTTCGGAAGTTGAATTTCCAAAAAGTATATTACTCGCCGCAATGGCATTATGAAGATCTTCTTGAGAATGTACCATGATCGTAATTTCTTCCGCCAGCTTCTTTTGAAGAAGTCTTAAGTGCGGTGCCTCAAGATGTTGCACAACAAGTTTTTCTATTTCGTCTTTAGAAAGGAACGTGAATATTTTTATATACTTTTCGGCATCTTCATCGGAAGTATTCAACCAATATTGATAGAATTTATAGGGCGAAGTTCGCGCGGCATCCAACCATACGTTGCCACCTTCGGTCTTTCCGAATTTGGTACCGTCAGCTTTGGTAATCAACGGGCAGGTAAGGGCGAAACCCTTACCGCCACCTATTCTTCGTATGAGTTCGGTACCCGTGGTAATGTTGCCCCACTGATCACTGCCCCCCATTTGCAAGGTGCAATTGTATTTTTGAAAGAGGTAAAGAAAATCATAGCCCTGTACCAATTGATAGGTGAACTCGGTGAACGACATGCCCTCTTTGGCCTCTGCCGTCAAACGTTTCTTCACCGAATCTTTGGCCATCATATAGTTTACGGTAATGTGCTTGCCCACATCGCGAATGAAGTCTAAAAACGAGAAATCCTTCATCCAATCGTAGTTGTTCACCAAAATTGCGGCATTGTCGGCATTACTTTTAAAATCTAGAAATCGAGATAACTGTTCTTTCAATGCCTGCTGATTATGGCGAAGGGTAGTTTCATCGAGCAGGTTTCTTTCGGCTGATTTTCCCGAAGGATCACCGATCATACCTGTTGCCCCTCCGATCAAGGCAAAAGGTTTGTGGCCTGCCAATTGAAAATGCCGTAACATCATTACGCTCACCAAATGACCTATGTGCAAAGAGTCGGCCGTAGGATCGATACCCACATACGCAGCTTGCATACCGCTCGATAAATGTTCGGCCGTGCCGGGCATTGCATCGTGCAACATGCCACGCCATTTTAGTTCTTCTACAAAATTCGAGGCCATTCTTCTTGATTTTCTGAGTTCGCTGCAAATATAAAAGGAATTGGAACTCTTTTACCCGCAATGCGGCGGGAATTTATCCCGGCGGATTTCGCTAACTTTGACCCATGGTTTTAGTCACAGGTGGTACAGGCTTGCTCGGGGCACATCTCTTGCTGCATTTGCTCAGAAAGCAAGTACCGGTTAGGGCTATCCACCGAAAAGGAAGCAACCTTGCAAACGTAGAGAAGGTTTTCGGCTACTATAACCAAGAAGACCGCGAACTCTTTCACAGGGTCGATTGGGTGGTTGCTGACCTTAATGACATTCCCGCGCTTGAAAAGGCCTTCGAGAACATTGATTTCGTTTACCATGCAGCCGCCCTAATTTCTTTCGATCCCGGTAATTACCGACAATTAATGAAGGTAAATGCAGAGGGCACGTCGAATATTGTCAATCTTTGTATTGCGCATGGGGTTAAAAAATTGTGCTATGCAAGCACTATCGGAACGATAGGGAAAAGCATGAACAGTGCCAGCGCAACTGAAGAAAATGAATGGAACGACCACCGAATCAATGTCTATGCGCAATCAAAGTATGCCGCGGAAATCGAGGTTTGGAGAGGCTCTCAAGAAGGTCTGCCCGTGGTAATGGTCAACCCGGGCGTGATCATCGGTCCAGGGTTTTGGAACACGGGCAGTGGTGCCCTTTTTACAACCGCCAACAAAGGCTACAAGTACTACCCACCAGGTGGTACCGGATTCATTTCGGTATACGATGTGGTGAACATCATGGTGGCATTGATGAATTCGGACATTACCAACGAGCGCTTTATCGCGGTTGCCAAAAATCTGAGTTATATGGAGGTACTTACTTCGGTCACCCACTATTTGGGAAGACCTAAACCGACAAAAAAGCTCGACTACTGGCAATTGGAAGTAGCAAGGATAGGAGATTTAATCTTGAATTTCTTTACCGGTAAGGGTCGTCGGATTACAAGGAACTCCATTTACTCGATGAAGCACCGAGATGCCTATTCGAACGAAAAGATCAAAAAAGCATTGAATTACGAATTCGAAGCTTTGGAAAAGAGTATAGCCTTCAGTTGTAAACGATTTAAGGAAGAGAATCTTTGACTTTACTATTTCGGCGCCGCTTTTCTTCAAGCTCTATTAAACTTAAACTGTCCCTTATTTTTTTAGCTTCCTCAATACGTGCTTTCCTTTCTTCCAAACGTGTCTCCAATTGCTTATAGATAAGCTCGTACTCGTCTGGTAATGAAGCATAATAAAGGTCACTTTCGGCAAAATGCAAACTGTCGACACCGTATTTGGAATAGATATATTCCATGGGTTCGATTTGATTCTCTCGCAGTTTATCAACGTTGGTGGCCTTGGCGGCACTTACAATGGAAAGGTCTTCAAGAATCTGAAGCATGGTATCACGGGGAATGAGATTGTCAGGTTTTTTCATGAGGTTTTCGGCACAGGAGATTACCGATAAAAAAACTAGGACATATAGTACTTTTTTCATAATTACCTGTCAAAAGTTAACCGCATGGCATGCAGTTCAGCAGAAAAATTGCCGTTTTCATAAGCCAAATGCCCATTCACAAAAGTATGCGACACCGCAGAATTAAAGGTATAACCATCAAATGGTGACCAGCCGCAACGATAGGCGTTGGTATCCGCACCGGCCTGCCATGGTCGGTTCAAATCTACCAAAACCAGATCAGCAAAATAACCTTCCCTGATGAACCCTCTTTTTTCAACTTGGAACAATCTTGCCGGATTGTGGCACATCTTCTGCACGATCGTTTCCAAAGAGAGTACCCCTTGATGGTATTTTTCTAGCATTGCCGGCAAAGCGTGTTGCACCAGTGGCCCACCCGAAGGCGCTTTGGTGTAGACATTGTTTTTTTCCTCCAGCAAATGCGGCGCATGATCTGTTGCGATTACATCTATACGGTCATCTAAGAGGGCTGTCCAAAGTTGTGTTCGGTCTTCAGCTGTCTTTACGGCCGGGTTCCATTTGATCAAGTTTCCCTTTGTTTCATAATCCACGTCAGAAAACCAAAGGTGGTGAATGCAGACCTCAGCGGTTATTCTCTTTTCTTCTAACGGAATGTCATTTCGGAAAAGCTCCATTTCCTTTCCTGTGGATAGATGAAAAACATGCAGCCGAGCCCCTGTTTTCTTGGCCAAGGCTATCGCTTTGGAGGAAGATAGGTAACAGGCCTCCGCGCTTCGGATCAATGGATGGTATTTGACGGGAATATCATCTCCGAACTCCTCTTGATATTTGGAAAGGTTCGCCTTAATAGTGCCTTCGTCTTCACAATGGGCCGAGATGACCATTTCGGTATTCAAGAATATCTGTTCAATGACCCGTTCATCATCTACCAACATATTACCTGTTGACGATCCTAGAAAAAGTTTAACCCCTGAACAGGCATTTTTATCTAAGCGTTTTAACTCTTCAAGATTATCATTTGTTCCGCCAAAGGGAAATGAATAGTTGGCAAAGGAAGATGCCTTGCCCATCGCGAATTTTTCTTCCAACTTTTGTATCGTCGTTGTTTGCGGGTTCGTGTTGGGCTGCTCCATATAGGTAGTAATGCCCCCGGCGACCGCGGCCCTGCTTTCGGTGGCGATAGTACCCTTATGGGTCAGCCCTGGTTCGCGAAAATGCACTTGATCATCGATTATACCTGGTAAAAGGTACTTGCCAGCGGCCTCGATAATAGTGGCACCTGCATCGGAAATATCAAGTGCTACCTTGACGATACGATCATCTTGTAGCAATACATCATTTTCATATATAGCCCCTTCGTTAACAATGTTGGCATTTTTTATCAAAATCCTTCCCATAACTAAAATCTGTTTTTTTGGAACATGCTCCGTAGCTTCATCTTTAAGACACCGAAAATCGCCTCGTTAATAATAGAAGTGCTCATTTTCGATTTTCCCTTTACCCTATCCCTAAAGATAATGGAAACTTCTTCGATCTTATAATTGCGTATATAGGCCCTGAACTTCATTTCTATTTGAAATGCGTAGCCTATAAACCGTATCGAATCAAGTTCTACATTCTCAAGTACATGTCTTTTATAGCAAACGAAGCCCGCCGTAGGATCCTCAACCCGCATACCCGTTATGATCTTCACATAAAATGATGCCCCATAAGACAACAAAACCCTGTATAATGGCCAATCGACTACGTTCACTCCTTTTTTATACCTGGACCCTACAGCAACATCCGCACCATTTTTACAAGCGTTATGAAGTCGGAGTAAATCGGACGGAGTATGCGAAAAATCGGCATCCATTTCAAAAATATAATCGTATTTTCTTGCGATGGCCCATTTGAAGCCATGAATATAGGCGGTGCCTAGACCCGATTTTTCTTTTCGAACCTCCAAAAAAAGATTGTCTGAAAACTGTTGTTGCATTTCACGCACTTTTGCGGCAGTGCCATCGGGAGAATTATCGTCAACGATCAGCACATGAAAATCGGTTCTCAGGTCAAAGACAGCTTTTATGATAGCCTCAATGTTCTCTATTTCATTGTAGGTGGGTATAATGACGATGCTGTCAGACATGTATTCATGGTGTATTCCGACAAAAATAGTGTTTTAACTTCTGCCTAAAAACGACATTTTCGGTTTTATCATTTTTTTAAATCTTTTCTAAGGGGGCTCAATTTTTCGTCAACATTTGGTTTGTAGCGTTGAGCCCTATTTGAAACAATAGCGATTTCAACTTTTAATCTCTTTGGTTCAAACAACAAAATTTAAGAATTTAAGTTTTAAAACTGATCGGTCACCGAAGACCTTTGATATTCAGAATTCGTAATTTTAAATCGAATTAACCTTTTGCCATGTTATCCAAACTACCAAGGCTTTTAGTTTACCTGTTAGCTGCTATTTTCATCATTAATATTCTTCAAGCCTATTCTACCGAACTTATCTTCGATGAGGCCTATTATTGGTATTATGCCAAGACTATGGCCTGGGGTTATTTTGACCATCCCCCCATGGTGGCCTGGTTAATTCAAATAAGTGGGTTCTTTTTCGACGGGGAACTTGGGGTACGCTTCATGAGTTGCTTGCTTTCGGTTGGCGGCATGCTCTTGCTTTGGGCGATTGTTGACCATCCTAAGAAAAAAGATTTTGTACTTCATTTCGTGGTACTGTTATTTTCAATGCCACTCTTGAACGCCTATGGTTTTTTTACCCTACCCGATACCCCTTTGTTATTCTTTACGGCACTTTTGCTGTTGGTTTATAAAAGGTTCCTTACCAATGCTACCGTCTTTTGGTCGGTAGCCATGGGTCTTGCCATGGCGGGTTTGATGTACAGTAAGTACAACGCGGCGATAATAATTCTTCTAATATTGTTCTCAAACCCTAAGTTGGCGTTTAACAAATTTGCATGGCTGTCCGTTGGTGTGGCCCTGTTTTGCTACATTCCCCATTTTATCTGGTTGTTCGAGCACGATTTCGTATCAATCAAATACCATCTATCTGAACGGCCTAATCAGGCCTACGAGTTTCTAAAGTTTACAGGCGGGTTTTTATTGAACCTTATTGTTCAGTTCGGCTTTACCTTTCCTTTGATATATTGGTCGGTGTTCAAAACCAAATCGAACGATTTGTTTACAAGGGCGCTACTGTTTCTCTCTTACGGGGTAATCTTATTTTTCTTCATTTCAAGTTTTCAAAGAAGGGTTCAAACCCAATGGCTCATCGTAATTTGCATCCCCATGGCCATAATGGCCTTCAACTATCTTCTTCAGCACAAGACCGCCGCCAAATGGATGCTGCGTGTAGGGCTGTTCAACGTTTTCATTTTATTGGTCGCTCGGGTAGGCCTGGTTTACGAACCGCTATTTCCGATCACCTTCGAGACCCATGGAAACAAAAAGTGGATTTCTCAAATAGAAAACGAGGCCCAAGACGTACCCATTGTTTTCGAGAATTCATACCGAAATGCGCCCATGTACGAGTTTTATACGGGCAGAAAGGCCATTTCACTGAACAATATACAATACCGACAGAACCAATACTCTATCGATGACTCAGAAGCCAGCCTTCAACACAAAAGAATCTATTATCTGTCAGAACATGTGAAGAAGGCCGGGCGTTCGTTTCCTATGGGTAAAGGCCGAAATACGCTTTACGGCACGTACATCAATAATTTTGAGTCTTTCCGTAAATTAAAATGTATCGTAGCGGAAAATGAGATGGAATTCGATAGGGAACGTACCCATGTTATGAAGGTATTCAACCCCTACGGCACAGATATTCCATTAGAAAAAATCGAGTTCGGAATTGCCTATATGGATGCCTTTAAGGGTAATAGAAAAGTCTCCCCGTTAAAAGTTTCGCTCATCGATTCAACTATTTTGGTGCTGAAATCAAATGATACCACTAATTTTACGTTTAAGCTTCCGCTAAGCAGAATAGAAAACCCAGCATATTTTAAACTAAGTATTTCTGAAAATAAGCTGCCATTCGGACTTAACGGCGACAATATCAAATTGCACTAAGTGGAACCCATTTTAAGAAATAGCACGAGCATTGACTGGATTACAATACTCATTTTCGGCAGTCTGCTGGTAGCGGTGGTTGCCAAAAGAATATTCTACACCCGTTTTTTGAATTTCATAATCTTGCCCTTCAACAACAAGTATATTTTCATGTACAACAAGAAAGAAAAGCTACTGAATTGGTTCAACATTTTTTTTACCGTTTTTCAGGTTGTCAATTTTTCACTGTTCCTTTACCTAAGTATTCGGGTATTCTTTTCTGAAAACCATGAAGCCGATTTCTATAAGGCTAATCTATACCCATTGATTTTATTGGCATTGGCAGCCTTTATTAGCATTAAGATCGTCTTACAACTAGGTAACGGTTTTATCTTCAATTCGAGCAAGACCATCAGTGAACTTATTTTCAAAAAACTCTCGTATCTAAACTACAGCGGCATAATTATGTTTATCGCCAATATTATACTGAGCTATGTTGCAAATGATGCCAAAGCTGTTGTTTATTGTGCCATTATCTTAATTCTTATAATAAACGCCATAGGATGGGTTACCTTGTTAAGGAATCATCAAAAATTCTTTGTCGATAATTTTTTCTATTTTATTTTGTACCTTTGCGCACTCGAAATTGCACCCCTTGTAATCATCGGTAGTTACCTAAACGATTGAAAAATATGAGAGTAAAGACTATTTTGGTATCTCAACCAGAACCTAAAATGGAAAACTCCCCTTATTCAAGAATAGTTGATAAGGAGAAGGTAAAAGTCGATTTCAGACCTTTCATTCATGTTGAAGGTGTTGATGCAAAAGATGTGCGCCAACAAAAAATAGATCTTCACCATTACACCGCCATCATCTTGACCAGTAGAAATGCCGTAGACCATTTCTTTAGAATTGCCGATGAGATGCGTTTCAAAGTGCCCGACACGATGAAATACTTTTGTCAATCTGAAGCGGTTGCCTTCTATCTTCAAAAATACGTTGTGTACCGAAAGCGTAAAATATATGTAGGCAAAATGGATTTTACCGATCTCATTGTGCTTTTCAAAAAATATAAGGACGAAAAATTTATTTTGCCTTCTTCAGATGCCCTGAAAAATATTGTGCCGGAAACGCTGAATAAATTGGGCGTTAATTGGACTCGTGGCATCTTTTATAAAACGGTGATCAGTGATCTTTCGGATCTTAGGGATGTATACTACGATGTACTTGTTTTCTTTAGTCCCTCTGGTATAGAATCTTTATTGAAGAACTTTCCCGACTTTAAACAGAACGATACCAGAATTGCCGTGTTCGGTGATTCAACGGTAGAAGCGGCGACCGAGGCCGGGCTGCGCATTGACATCAAGGCACCGACCCCCGAGACACCTTCAATGACCATGGCACTTCAGAAGTACATCACAGAGGCCAACAAGAAGTAAATCATCACTCTCTAAACGATTTCCAAGCGGTAATACCGGTTAAGACCCATCCTGCTATTAACAGGCTTCCTCCAATGGGTGTGACAAAACCTATGGCCCTAAAGTCAAAACCCGTTAAGCCGTTGGTCGCCAAAAGGTAGATGGAAAATGAGAACAGCACCACGCCTGTTACGATCAAATAGCAGATAACTTTTTTCTTTTCCTCGGCAATTTGCCGAACACTACCAAGCAGTAGCAGAAACAACGAATGGTACATTTGGTATTTTACCCCAGTCTCAAAAGTCTGTAAGGCGTCTGCATCAATTAGTTTTTCCAAGCCATGGGCAGCGAACGCGCCTAGCAGTACGGCTAGTGTACCGAATAGAATTCCTATCATAAAAATTGTTCTGCTCATAACTTAATCGATGCTATTTTTTATAAATGTAACAATTTGATACCTTCGTATTTCGTTATACCTTCAAAGTTAACTAAAACAATGGTGCGAAAAATTCTGGTAGTTGGTGCGGGAAAATCCACTTCCTATTTACTCGATTATTTCTTGGAAAAATCAGAAGCGGAGCAGTTGCACTTGACGATTGGGGATCTTAACCCTGATGGCATTCCACAACTTGTACGAAACCATAAAAACTGCAGCGTTATGCGTCTTGATGCCTTCGATGATGAAGAACGCAGCAAGGCAATTGCGAATAGCGACATTGTAGTTTCAATGCTTCCCGCAAAAATGCACATGAAGGTGGCACAAGATTGTATCGCTTTTGCCAAACATCTGGTCACGGCATCTTACGTATCTGAAGAAATCAAAAGTCTTGATGGGCAAGCCAAGAAAAAAGGCTTGGTATTTATGAACGAAATCGGACTAGATCCAGGTATCGATCATATGAGCGCAATGCAGATAATTGACCAAATCAGGGCAAAAGGGGGCAAAATGTTGTTGTTCGAATCTTTCTGCGGTGGTCTGGTAGCACCAGAAAGTGACAACAACCTATGGAACTATAAGTTCACTTGGAACCCAAGAAACGTAGTGGTTGCCGGCCAGGGCGGAACAGCGAAGTTTATTCAGGAAGGAACCTACAAATACATCCCCTATCATCAACTTTTCAGGCGAACCGAGTTTTTCGAAATAGAAGGCTATGGAAAATTCGAGGGCTATGCAAATCGAGATTCCTTGAACTACAGAGAGGCCTATGGGTTAAAGGATGTATTGACCCTGTACCGAGGAACCATGAGGCGTGTGGGCTATTCCAAGGCCTGGAATATGTTCGTTCAATTGGGCATGACCGATGATAGCTATTGCATTGAAGATTCGGAGGGAATGTCATACCGAGAATTTGTAAACCTGTTTCTTCCGTATTCCCCTACTGATTCGGTCGAACTTAAAATGCGTCACCTACTTAAAATCGACCAAGATGACATCATGTGGGAAAAATTGCTCGAATTGAACCTATTCGATGCACAGAAGACAATTCCACTTAAAAATGCCACTCCCGCACAGCTATTGCAATATATTTTAGAAGATAGTTGGTCGTTGAGCGACTCCGATAAGGATATGGTTGTTATGTACCATAAGTTCGGCTATGAACTGAACGGCACCAAGCGGCAGATAGATGCCAATATGGTCGTTATCGGAGAAAATCGTACCCATACCGCCATGGCGAAGACCGTTGGCCTGCCCGTTGCCATTGCAACCATTTTGATCCTGAATAGAAAAATTGCCACCCCAGGGGTTCAAATTCCGATTAGCAATGAAGTTTACCAACCCATTCTAGAAGAACTAAAAACGTACGGTATCCGCTTCAAGGAATTCGAAGTGCCCTATTTGGGATACAATCTTAACTCCATGTCAAGTTAACCTTTCGATAGTATTCCCTATTTTTACTATCAGATTGAAACCTTGGACATGAAATCAACTACGAAAAACGTCAAGATTGACGGTATCGACAAGAAAATTCTAAGATATTTAATGTCAGACGCCAGAAAACCTGTGCTAGAAATTGCCAGAAGCATCGGAATATCGGGTGCGGCCATACACCAGCGCTTGCGCAAATTAGAATCTTCAGGTTTACTATCGGGATCGAAATTCATGATTAACCCCAAGGCCATGGGGTATACTACAATGGCCTATGTTGGTATCTACTTGGACAAGGCGATGAGCAACCCCGTTGCCGTAAAACAGTTAGAAAAGATCCCTGAAGTTCTAGAATGCCATTATACCACCGGTAACTGGTCAATTCTGATAAAGGTCCTCTGCAGAGATAATGAACATTTGATGCAGGTACTGAACAATGAGATTCAACAAATCGAAGGAGTTTCACGAACAGAGACCTTTATTTCCTTGGCCCAGCAAATCGATAGGCAGATCAGCATATAAAAAAACCCAAAGGCCTTGAAAACCTTTGGGTTGTGCACGAATCACTATTTTTCTTTAGTCCCTATTACCAAAAACCTGTAACCCCCAATAAACCAAGGATGCCAATGAGCCTATTGCGGCCACCAGATAAGTGCGGGCTGCCCATTTAAGGGCATCTTCAGAACCTTTGTATTCTTGTTGTGTAACCACATTCTTAGCTTTCAACCATGCTAGGGCACGGTTACTCGCGTCATATTCTACAGGTAAGGTTATAAAACTGAACAAGGTAGCCATACCCATCATGATCAAGCCGGCAACGGCGACCCAGTAGCCCAGACCGATACCCGCTGCGGCGCCTAATGCCAAACCACCAAAAACCACCCAAGTTGACATGCCCGAAGTAACGCTGACTACCGGTACTAATTTAGAACGCATCGTCAACCATTCGTACGCCTGCGCATGTTGAACCGCATGACCGCATTCGTGCGCGGCCACGGCGGCGGCGGCGGCGTTTCTTTGGTTATAAACTCCTTCGCTAAGGTTTACCGTTTTGTTCTTAGGATTGTAATGATCCGTAAGCATACCTGCTGTGGAAACTACCTTAACATCTCTAATACCGTGGTCCGCCAACATTTTTTCCGCGATTTCCGCCCCGCTCATTCCGTTTTGTAAATGTACTTTGGAATAATGCTTGAACTTACTTTTCAATCGGCTACTGACCAACCAGCTAACCAAAGCGATACCACCAATCAATATATAATAACCCATCATAACTTTTCTTTTTTTAATTTATTTAAAGATACTTAAAGATTCTCATTTTTTGAAATTCCTGTTACCTAATAACAAAAACCCCGCCAATTTAGAGCGGGGTCGTTCAAACTGACAAAATGTACTTTTATACCATCACCGCCTCCCATCCGAAGGCTTCGGTAATTTCTTTATACATGACCTGGCCCTGCACTATATTCAATCCTTTTTGAAGAGATGTATCTGAGGCAGTGGCCTTTTCCCAACCTAAATTGGCCAACTTCACAACATAGGGCAAGGTTACATTGGTCAAGGCCAATGTTGATGTGTGTGGAACAGCCCCTGGCATATTGGCAACACAATAATGTACCACATCATCAATGATATATATAGGATCTTCATGCGTTGTTGGCCTCGTGGTTTCAACACAGCCGCCTTGGTCGACCGCAACATCAACAATGACAGTACCCGGACGCATCTCTTTTAACATATCTCTGGTGATCAGATTTGGGGCCTTGGCCCCTTTTAACAATACCCCGCCAATAATCAGGTCATGGTCTTTAATATGTTTTCTAATATTGAACTCGTTCGAAAACTCGGTTACCACATGGGGTGGCATCACATCATTTACATATCGCAACCTTTTCATATTAACATCCAATATGGTGACATGCGCGCCCAGGCCTGCTGCCATTTTTGCAGCCTGTATGCCTACCACCCCCGCACCGAGCACCAAAACCCTACCCGGTGGCACGCCAGGCACACCTCCTAAAAGAACACCCCTACCTTTAACGGGTTTCTCTAAATAACGCGCACCTTGCTGGATCGCCATGCGCCCCGCAACTTCAGACATTGGGGTGAGCAAGGGTAAGGTGCCGTCGTCATCTTCAACCGTTTCATAGGCGATACAAACCGATTCACTGGCAATCATCGCCTTGGTCAACGGCTCACTTGAAGCAAAATGAAAATACGTAAATAACACCTGATCTTTCTGGATCATTGGATATTCTTCTTCGATAGGCTCTTTCACCTTTACGATCATCTCGCACATGGCATATACTTGCCCTATGGTGTCTAAAATAATCGCACCTGCCTTTTTGTAATCAAAATCGAAAAATCCGCTGCCTTCGCCCGCCGTCGACTGCACGTAAACCTGGTGTCCGTTCTTGACCAATTCAAAAACTCCCGCCGGAGTCATTCCTACCCTACTCTCATTGTTCTTAATCTCTTTTGGAACACCTATTTTCATTTTCGCTATGGTTTTAATTAAGGTTCAAAATTGTGACAATTAAAACTTATATGAAAATATATTCGATAAAAATAGGGGGTATCTTCGATAAAATTCATTTTTTATCCATCATACCCCTAAAAATATAGGGGGTATGATAAAATATTTTATTTTTAAGAGTGCATTAAAAATTGAGGTGACTATTTCTTAAACTTCAATTTGGCGACAAGAACCGATAATGCCAATATCAGGGTAAATGTGTTGGAAAGTATCATACTTATACTGTTGATAGCAATACCATAATAAAGCCAAAGTGAGACCCCGAGAATCATGGCAAGATACATACTTAAAGAAATGTCCTTAACCGACTTGAACTTCCATGCTTTGATAACCTGCGGAATATATGCGCCTGTAGTCAACGCCGCCGCCGCGAGGCCAATGATCTCTATTTTATCCATGGCAAGGTCATCCTACTATATTCACGATCTTACCCGGTACCACGATCACTTTTTGAGGTTTTCGCCCCTGTAGCTGTTGTAGTGTTTTCTCGTGCAACATAACCGCAGCCTCGATTTCTTCTTTGGTATACTCCATCGGAAGTTCCATCGTGAACTTCATTTTGCCGTTGAAGGAAATCGGGTATTCTTTGCTGCTCTCCACCAAATTTTTGGCGTTGAATTGGGGGAAAGGCGCCGAGGAAATCGATTCTTTATGCCCGAGTTTATGCCATAATTCTTCGGCGATGTGCGGGGCATACGGAGAAACCAAGACTGCCAAAGGCTCTAAGATTGCCCTACTGCTACATTTTTGAACCGAAAGTTCATTGACGCATATCATAAACGAGGAAACCGAGGTGTTGAAACTAAAATTCTCAATATCCTCCGCTACTTTTTTGATGGTCTTGTGCAGTGTTTTCAAGCAATCGGCGCTGGGCTCGGTATCGGTCACTTTAGCCCCATTGTCATCAAAATACAATTTCCAAAGTTTTTTCAGGAAGCCGTGCACCCCCGTAATACCCGCGGTGTTCCAAGGTTTTGACTGCTCCAACGGGCCCAAGAACATTTCATACAGGCGCAGGCTGTCGGCACCGTATTGCTTTACAATATCATCAGGGTTGACAACATTATATTTGGACTTTGACATTTTTTCGACTTCGCGATGAGTGTAAAATTTACCGTTCTCCGCAGGATGAAATTCTCCATCCTCAAATTCATTAACCCATTCTATAACTTTTCTTGGCTCTATTGAATTTTGTCCCTTATCTAAGAGGTTTATATCAATAAGAAAATATGAATACATAAAGTCAATTTTATTTATATCAAGGCTATCTAAATCAGGTATCTCATTTGAAAACTCATTCAGTAGCTGTTTATACATTTTCGTCTCAAATGAATTCAAAGTGTTTTCCGTAGTATTGATTGTCATCGTACCCCTTCGCCATCCATCCTTATCCCTTTCACTCATATATGTCGAATTGACTTCAATACCACGGGCGGAAATAAATTGAGCTGGACTAATCTTTATTTCAAAATCTTTATTTTTCAATTTGAATTTATAAAAATCGCATCTATAAACAAACGCACTCGTCCCTGTGATCATCCCCTGATTGATCAATTTCTTGGCAAATTCATCCTTAGGTACCAGGCCTTTGTCGTACATGAACTTCTGCCAAAAACGGCTGTAGAGCAAATGCCCGGTGGCATGTTCGCTTCCGCCAATGTACAAGTCTACATCTTGCCAAAAGTTGATGGCTTCTTGTGAAAAGATCTCGTTCTCGTTGTGCGGATCCATGTACCGGTTGAAGTACTGCGAGCTGCCCGCCCAACCGGGCATGGTGTTCAATTCTAAGGGAAATACCGTTTGGTGGTCTATCAACCCACAACTAACAACCATTGACTTTTCAGTATCCCAGGCCCAAACCGTCGCATTGCCCAAAGGTGGCTCGCCGGTTTCGGTAGGTAGGTATTTCTCTACTTCGGGAAGCACTATAGGTAAATGTTCAACAGCGATCATTTGAGGCATTCCATCTACATAATACACGGGGAAAGGCTCTCCCCAATAGCGTTGGCGGCTAAAAACGGCATCACGAAGGCGGTAATTGATCTTGCCCTTTCCCTGACCCAGTTTTTCCAACTCATAAATCGCCAATTTTACCGCTTTTTTATAGGGTAGGCCGTTTAGGAAATCAGAATTGGCAATGATGGTTTTCTCTTTATCCACAAAGGCCCCTTCAGAAATATCGACACCTTCAAAAATATTCGGAACGGGAATACCAAAATGCGTTGCAAAATCATAATCGCGCTGATCCCCGCAGGGTACCGACATAACCGCTCCTGTTCCATAGCCTGCTAAGACATAGTCTCCGATCCAAATAGGAATTGGCTTTTTTGTAAAAGGATGTTCAGCATAGGCACCGGTAAAAACCCCGCTTACAGTTTTTACATCGGCCATTCGATCACGTTCAGAGCGTTTGGCGGTTGCTTGTATATAAGCCTCTACGGCCGCTTTTTGTTCTGAAGTTGCGATCTTAGAGACCAATTCATGTTCAGGGGCCAAGGTCATAAAACTTGCTCCAAAAATGGTATCGGGGCGCGTGGTGAAGACTTCTATTGAAATGTCTCCCCCTCCTTCGGAGGGGAGGGAGTACAATACTTCCCTAATTTTGGTTTTTACCGTTTGGATATCATTTAAAACTTCCTCATTTGAAAAACGAATTACTTTAAAACCTCTCTTTTGTTCTAAATTCAACTGTCTTTCCGCGTCTTCATTGAATTGATTTTCATGTATTTTACCATCTACTTCAATGATCAATTTCTTCTCTAAACACACAAAATCAGCTATATATTTAAAAATAGGGTGTTGCCTTCTAAATTTATAAATGAAATCTTTTCTGCGAAGCACGTCCCATAATTTAGACTCTGCTTCTGTAGGCTTCTGGCGCATTTCTTTTGCCCGCGCCAACAAAGTGCCAATAATTGAAGAATCTCCCGTCAATCGAGAATTTGTTCCCCCTCCTTCGGAGGGGGCTAGGGGGAGGACTTTAAAAGTAACCGATGCCCCTTCACTTCTACCGATCCAGTTGGTTTGCGAATCTTTTAAGGGTTGCGGCCAATCTATAGTGTTCAGGCCATCAAGCAAGCGTTGTGCGTAGGCGCTTATGCGCATGCTCCATTGGGTCATTTTCTTTCGGATCACCGGGTGGCCGCCCCTTTCAGAAACTCCGTTTACGATTTCATCGTTCGCCAATACCGTACCTAGCGCCGGGCACCAATTGACCTCGGTATCGGCAAGGTACGTTACCCTGTACTTTAAAAGTACCTGCTGTTGTTCTTTTGATGAAAAAGCGTTCCAATCCGCAGCGGAAAAAGGTTCGATATCGTCATCGCATGCGGCGTTCACCAACCCATTGCCATCAGCGGTAAATTGTGAAATCAATGTTTCGATGTCTTCCGCTTTATCTGTGTCTTTGTTGTACCACGAATTGAAAAGCTGAATGAAGATCCATTGTGTCCATTTGTAATATTTTGGATCAGAGGTACGCACCTCACGGCTCCAATCGAATGAAAACCCGATTTGATCGAGTTGACGACGGTATGTTCTTATGTTCTCTTCTGTGGTGATCGCAGGATGTTGCCCCGTTTGTATGGCGTATTGTTCTGCCGGCAGGCCGAAAGAATCGTACCCCTGGGGATGCAGTACGTTGAACCCCTGGTGTCTTTTATACCGCGCATAGATATCACTGGCAATATAACCCAACGGATGGCCCACATGAAGGCCTGCCCCTGACGGATAGGGAAACATATCTAAAACATAGAATTTGGGCCTTTCGGAACTATTCTCTGCCTTAAATGTCTGATGGTCTGCCCAATATTTTTGCCATTTGGCTTCAATTTCATTGAAATTGTAGTGCATGATATTCGATTCTTAACGGTAAGGGGCAAAAATAGGTTTAATCTAGTAAAGTCGAAAGATAGCACAAGAGAATCAACGAATCATGCGCCTAACAATTTTCCGCTGTACAGCACCCATATCATGGATAACAAAGCACAGAGGTTTATAGCGTAGCCAAAGAGCTTCATCTGGGGCAATGAATACGGCCTATTCTTGAAGAAAACAAAAACATCGAGAATAAGCCAAAAGGAAAATAGAAGCAGAAAAAGTGCCAGTACCGCATCATGGAACCAGAACCAAAGCAAATACGATTCTAAAAGCAACAATGCCAACATTAAAAATTTACTTTTTTTACGCCCTATAAGGGTTGCCGTAGTTCGTTTATTAGATGCCAGATCTGGGTCAAGGTCCATGATCTCACCGGCAATATGGGCCTGAAAAGCGAACAATGAAAGATAAATCAGGGTTTGCCAGGGAAGGATATCTAGATTGTTCAGTTCGGTACAAAAAAAAGCGGTTGCCACATAACCTGTTTGAATCAGGATCTCGAACGGCGGTCTTTCCTTAATTCGGAAAGGTTCAAAATTATAAAGAATATTCACCCCGATCATGAACAGCAAGAGTAGCAACATTTTTAGTCCAGATAGATAGGTAAATAACAAAATAAAGGGCACGATCACAAAAGTTATCTTCGTTAAAAGGCCGTCTAGCTGCCTTCTTGTAGCTTTTGCCCCGAAAAGGAAATTTCCCTTTCTCATGTTCACCGCATCGGCTTTTTCATCGTTGTAATCATTTAATCCATAAACCAGATAATTAAGGGGGAAGGTAACAAAGAATAGTCCCAGCCAGAATAAAGGCAATTTCCAGAAACCTTCTTGATTTCCAAAAGGCACCAAATAGATCCAAATGGTCGGAAACCAAAGACCCGGGCGTGAAATCTTAACATCAAGTAAATTCATAAAGCAATTTAAATCGGCCTTGGCCAAAATTTTGTCTTGAGGGGAAATTAGCCAGAATATTAGTATTTTGCCAATTCAAAAAAGGTTTCCCTAGCGCGATTACTACATTCAATTTACTTTCCTAACTTTACCTAACAAATACCTACCATGGGCAAATCTTTTGAACAGTACCAAAAAAACAGGCTGATATCATCATACTTTTCGGTGGTATTGAGTATTGGGCTTGTACTTTTCCTATTAGGTATCCTAGGCCTTCTTGTACTGAACACCAATAAAATGGCAGATCATTTTAAAGAGCAGATCACCATTTCTGTCTTTCTAAAGGAAAGTGCTAAAGAGGTTGAAATTGACCAATTACAGAAAAGTTTGGCCATGGCCGAGTATACCAAAACCGCCACCTACGTATCAAAAGAAGAGGCTGCCGAAAAACACAGCAAGGAAATTGGTGAGAACTTCATAGATTTTCTTGGTTACAATCCCCTTAAAAATTCCATTGATGTTAATTTGAACGCCGACTTCGTTTCTCCAGAAAAAATAGAGGAGATCGCCTTTGAGATTTCTTCCAAAGGTTATGTTGACGAGGTCAGTTATGACAAGCCGCTGGTTGGTCTGCTCACTGAAAATGTAAAAAAAATAGGCTTTTGGATTTTGGTCGCCAGTGGTATATTTACCTTCATCGCCGTACTATTGATCAACAGTTCAATACGATTGTCAATTTATTCAAAACGCTTTATCATAAAGACCATGCAGATGGTCGGGGCTACTAAAACCTTCATCCGCCGACCATTTATTTGGACGAACATCAAGTTGGGCATGTTGGGCGCGGTCTTGGCTTTATTGGCGCTTGGTGGCGTCTTATACTATGTTAATGTGAATTTTCCGGATCTCGGATTGCTAAGTGAGCCAACCCTATTGATCATTCTTTTTGTCGGGGTTTTTGCGCTCGGATTGTTGATTTCTTGGATCAGTACGTATTTTGCTACGCAACGTTTCCTTAATTTGAGAACAGATGAATTGTATTACTAAAAAGAAGGTCAAGCCGCGGAATACGATTTTAGTTAAGAGAACAAAATCAATGCTACTTTTGGGGCATAGCTTAATAACAACTAACTTTTCCTAACTTTGTGCCATGGGTAAGGATTACAATCGCAACACGGATCAACAGGTAAAACAAGAGTTCATCTTTCAAAAGAAGAATTACATCTTCATGTTCATAGGTATCGCATTCATAGCACTGGGCTTTATCTTGATGAGCGGTGGCGGAAGCGACGATCCCAATGTTTTCAACCCTGACATCTATAATTTTAGAAGAATACGCTTGGCGCCAACATTGGTGCTTATTGGCCTGGGTATTGAGGTGTACGCCATATTGTTGAACCCGCACAAGAAGAATTAGACATTTTGGACGTACTACAGGCGATAATATTGGCCATCATAGAGGGTATCACCGAGTATTTACCCGTTTCTTCAACGGGTCATATGATCATCGTCTCATCCTTTTTTGGTATCGCCCAAGAGGAATTTACAAAGCTTTTTACCATAGTAATACAACTGGGCACCATTCTTTCGGTTGTGGTTCTTTACTTCAAACGGTTTTTTCAAAGTATCGACTTTTACTTTAAACTGCTGGTAGCTTTCATACCTGCGGTAATCTTAGGTTTACTTCTGAGCGATTTGATCGATTCGTTGCTTGAAAACCCGATCACGGTCGCCATATCGCTGGTCATCGGGGGAGGCATACTTATAAAGGTTGACGATTGGTTCGGCGATGCTGAAAATACCGAAATCTCTTATGCAACGGCCTTTAAAATCGGCCTATTCCAATGCTTGGCAATGATCCCGGGCGTTTCAAGAAGTGGCGCCAGTATTGTAGGCGGCATGTCACAAAAACTTTCGCGCACGGCTGCGGCAGAATTTTCGTTCTTTCTTGCGGTACCTACTATGTTGGGCGCCACCCTTAAAAAAACTTACGATTATTATCAAGATGGCTTCACGCTAACCCAAGACCAGATAAACCTGTTGATCATAGGCAACGTTGTCGGCTTCTTAGTGGCCTTGCTGGCCATAAAAACATTTATCGGGTACTTGACCAAACACGGTTTCAAAATGTTCGGCTACTACCGAATCATAGTGGGTATTGCCCTGCTGCTGATTCATTATTTTATTCGGCCTTTGACCGTAATCTAAGAAAGATGAATTGTTCATCCTTCAAACGGCCTTACCTATTGTTCGGTGATGAGAATAAAGTCACTTCTTTGTATTTGTATGGCAATTAAAGAGTTGAGTACGTTATCCGAAATGGAATACCTGATAAATTGAAAACAAAAGAAGACTTTCTGAACGGCCAATTACTTTTGATCGACAAACCCCTAGGTTGGTCATCTTTTCAAGCGGTCAATAAATTGAAATGGGTCATCCTCAAAAAATTCGATCTAAAAAAATTGAAAATCGGGCATGCGGGTACATTAGATCCATTAGCTACGGGACTATTACTTATCTGCACAGGCAAATTCACCAAGAGCATTGACGGGCTGCAAGGACAGATCAAAGAATATACAGGCACCATTACACTCGGCGCCACCACACCGTCTTATGATCTTGAAACGGAAGTAAATGCCGTTTTTCCTACCGGGCACATTTCACAAGAGCTGATCCTAGCGACCACAAAAACTTTCATTGGCGATATCGAACAGGTTCCACCGGTATTTTCGGCGCTAAAAAAAGATGGCAAAAGGCTCTATGAATACGCCCGTGATGGCATAGAAGTGGAGATAAAAAAGCGAAATATCGAGATTCGGGAATTCGAAATTACCGAAATAGCAATGCCCAAGGTAAGCTTTCGGGTAGTTTGTAGTAAGGGTACCTACATTCGATCATTGGCCCATGATTTTGGAAAGGCACTACATACCGGCGCATACTTATCGGAGTTGCGAAGAACCAAAATAGGCGATTACAACGTAAATAAGGCCCTGGATCCAATGGATTTTGAGAAAAATATGCTCGGAGAATTAAAAGATTCTTAAAAATTCACTCTTTTAACTCTCCGTTCAACGAAAAATTCAAATATTATTTTAAAATTGTGGTTATAGCATTATGAGCCTGAATCGCAAGTATTTATCTTTTTTGATTACCTTTTTTTCCATGTCGATAATGGTGTTGGGTCTTTACAACATTCATTTAGGACAAGTGGGAAGTGAGGAGGACGAGTACATTGTAGAAATGATGCTCGCCGAAGAGGATATTGAAGAACTTTTGGAGAAAAAGCAGCAGCTTGAAGAAATGCAGGAAGCAGACCCCATTAAAAGCCATTTGGCCTATAACGAGACGGCGAAACCAAGCTATGGCGAACCTGAGCCTTTAAAAACCTTGGAGGAAATCATGGAAGAGCGTGCGGCGGCGGGCGAAACTGTTGATCCATCTGATGCAATGGATGACGGGGAATATGCCGCAAAGGTTAAGGAACTGGCCAAACAGCGCGAGGAGAAAAAACAACTCTTGGGTGAAAAGGAAGCTCATAAAAAAGAGTTTTCGAACAACTTGGCGGCGAGAAAAACATCTGTATCCTATTCTTTGGTAGACCGCAACAATTACAGATTGCCTCCCCCAATTTACACCTGTATAGAAGGAGGCAAAGTTGTCATCAATATTAGCGTTGACGCTTTAGGGAACGTTATCGAAGCCGATTTCAATGAAAAAAGTTCGGGTACCGCTAATGGCTGCCTAGTTGACAACGCTATTGCCTATGCCCTAAAAGCCAAATTCGATACTTCAAGTAAAGCTTCACAAAAAGGTACGATTACCTATCTATTTCAAGAGAAGTTGCATTAGGTCTTCCAAAACACTTTGACCTTTATCGTTGTTGTACCAAACTTGCAGGTCTTGTTTGAAATCCGCTGTCAAT
>JBHJNU010000038.1:0-56665 GCA_050330515.1 Flavobacteriaceae bacterium
TCACTGTGTGTTATTTTAAAGTCTGTCAACAAGTTAGGCGATTTGAAAAAGAAATGTTTTGAGTCTGTTGTAATGAAAAAACGTTTGGTTTTCTTGATTAACATTCCTCTTGATCTTAAGAAATCATTTATAGCATCTCGTCCCATTTTTATGTTGATTTCCAGTAGTTTAGGTTTCAAATGTTCATATAGTTTTAGAGTTCCTGTTTTGGGTAATTTTTCTCTATAATCAATGACCATTTTGATGACTTTTTCTCGTTCGATTTCTTTTTTTCTTTCTCGTTGAAGTCTTTGACTGTAAGCTTGTTTTGTTATCCCGAGTGATTCGTAAATCCATTTCTTTTTAAAAGGTTTTAGTCTTTTTTTAACTTTTTCTTCTTTCTTTGGATCTCGTTTGCTAACCACTCGGGTAAGTACTTTTTTGACAGTTCATCTCCAGTAACTTGCTCAAATTCAATGATAATGTCTTGCTGAAAGTCTTTAATTCCTTCTAAATCTTCGATGCGTTCTTTGAGTTTTTTAATCTCATCGTCTTTGGAAAATCCTTTTTTTTCTTGCGAATAATTGCTTAATTTTTTCATCCAATAATGTATTGTTGCTCTAGAAATATTATACTTCTTTGAGGCAAAGTTAGCGGAAATTTGTCCGTTTTTGATTTGGTCAATGACAAAAAGTTTGTGTTCAAAAGTTACTTTTTGATACTCATTTTTTCGACAGGTGTCTTTTTTTGGTGTTTCCATAGGATACTAAAAGTGTTTAATTTTTAGTCAACCTATTTTAGGACGATGCACTTTTAAGTGCATTTGTACATAGCCTCATAGCCTGTTCAATCTTTTCGTTTTTGTACTTCAAACCATTCATACAGTTCATCGGTAGTATAGGCCTTGACCCAAGAGTTATGACCGGTACCTGGGTATCTTGTAAACCGCACATTGTAGCCCATCTCCTTTAATTTATCAACCATGGCTTCCGATTCGGAGATGGGAATCGACCTATCTTCCTCTCCATGAAAGACCCATATGGGCATATTTCTATCGATCCAGGAAGCATAGGGTACAGGGGTCATACCGCAAACTACGGCAAGGGCGGCAAATTTTTCAGGGTATTGTACTGCCATTTCCCATGCGGCACTGCCTCCCCGGCTTAGGCCCGTAAGGTAGATCCTTTTTTTGTCAACACGATTATTGGCCACAATACTATCCAAGAGTTGATTTACAGCCCGCGTATTCCACCATTTTTTTTGATGTGGATTTTGGGGCGCTAGGATCAAAAAAGGAAACTGCTTTCCTTGCATTATCAACCTAGGTGGGCCATTTCTTTTGATGGCGACCAAGGTATCACCAGACTCTCCGCCCCCGTGTAAAAACAATAGGATGGGAAACTTTTCGTCCGGCTCGGCCTCATACGCTTCGGGGAAATAGAGATAATAACTCAATTTTTCGGTGGTTATCGTTTCCATTTCCGCATCGATCAAGTGCGATTTGGTCTGTGCGGCACAACCTTGAAAAAGTAGGGTACAAAGTAGAAGGTAAACGTATCTGGTAAGTACCATCATGGGGTTAGGAAAACATAGGATACCGCAAGATACAAAAAAGGTGCCCAACCGGACACCTTTTCAATCGACTACTATCTTAATTATCGGTAAAGGGTGAAATGCCCTACATACCGTATCTTGCTCTTGTCATTGGCGTTTACCACGTACCAGTAATCGCCGGACGGAAGTGCGTTGCCGTCGTAAGTGCCATCCCAGGAGGTAACCTGGTTCAACTCGGCCACGACCCTACCGTAGCGGTCATAGATTTTGACATCGATATAAGGGAAGAATTCCCTGTTGCGAGGATACCAAACATCATTGTTATTATCCCCATCCGGTGTAAAGAAATTCGGTATTTCCAACATCCCTGTGAACTCGAACGGAATGGTAACGACGGCAACACAACCCCCTTCATCTCGTACTTCAACGGTCACCAACGTACTTTCATTGGTCGTATAACTATTTTCAGTGCCAAAAGACTCCCCCTGAAAGAAGAACTCATAATTTCCAAAGCCTCCTTCTGCTGTAGCGGTGATTTCGTTTGGTCCCGTTTTAACAGCATCAAGTGTTAGTGGATCATAGGCCTCCATGATAAAGTCGACCGAGTTGGTACAACCGTTCAGATGATAAATATAAACCGTGTGGTTTCCTGCAGAAAGATTTCCCCAAATAAAGTCTGTTCCGGCATTTGCCGATATCGCGTCGGTTGGATCCAATGGGTCTAACGCGAACATCAAGTCAGGCAGCAAGCTCGTATCTTGCATCGTGATCGTCGTTGTGCTGAAAGGGAAAATTCCATTACAACCATACTGTATGAGCGGCTCTGCACTTAAGTCTACCCCGATCATAATGGGTGCGACCAAATCAGTTAGACAATTGTTGACATCGCGTATTTCAATGATATATGATTGTCCGCCTGCAAGGTTATCAAAATATAGGTTGTCGTTTCTAAGGAACACCTCACTGCCATCGGAATTCGGACCAATTAGTCTGGTCTCGAAATACGTGGCGAAAGTAAGGGGGTCAACAAAAGGTGTTCCTCCTGTAACCGTCAATTGAGCCGAACCATCTTCAAAACCGATACATGTCTCCGGTGTGGTATTGGCAAGCGTTGCCGATAGTACCGCTGGCTCGCCAACGGCTACCACCGCTCTTTCAAAACAACCATTTTCATCTTGAATCAATACCTCGTAGCTACCAGCTAACAGGTCATCGAATGTATAGTTCCCCGGATTTGCAGGGTCACTAAAGAATTCATTAAAATTAGGGGCAATGGCAAATTGGATAAGGCCTACCCCCCCACTGCTTACTTCCAATGTTATGGTACCATTGGCATCACCATTACATAAAACGGGTGTTGAGGATGCATTGTACAAAATAGGTTCGGGTCTTACTACGGTAAATGGTCCATCAATGTCTTCACAAGTCGCTCCGCTGGTAACCCCGATCCAATAATCAGTGCCTTCAGGAACGCCTTCAAACGTACCAAAATTCTGTGGGCCCCTGAAAACAGTTGCCGCGCCAGGGTTGAAACCATCTGTTGGTTGCCCGATATAAAGGGTATACATTTCGTTGCCAACACCGCCTACGATGAATGATTCTATTCTGCCATCCAATTCTGAGGCACAAGAAATATCGTTTACCGGCGAATTAGGCAGGAGCGTTATACCAACGGCATCGGTCATGGTTACCCCGTTAGAATTTACAGCTAAACAGGTGTTCGCCGCGTTTTTCTTACGTACCTCATACTGATAATTGATACCAGCCGGGCTACCAGGGGCACTTATCAAAATTGAAGTCACTCCCGGTCCAAAATCCGTATAAGGATCGTTAATGGGGTCCGGTGTAGGTATTCTTCGATACTCATATTCAAAAGTCGACAACGGATCATGGTTTTCTATGAACAAACGCATCTCGCCGTCACCACCGCAACCAGGCACATTTGTCTGTACCAGTCTTGGCTGAATTGGAGGTGGAGGATTAACGAAATAAGGAGTGGTAACAAATACACAGTCAAAGCTTGATGATACCTCTATGGCATACCAGCCACCGCTAATGAATCCGCCACTGGCGCCCACAAAAGTTGGTGTATTTTGCAAACCACTGGAAGAGGCGATATCGGTATTATCATTGCTGTTCAAATACAATAACCGATAGTTATAACCTGCCCCCGGGAAACCGCCGGTTGCCCCCGCCGTTGCCGTGATGGCCGTACCCGATGTTGGGTCAAAAGCCTCTAAAACGGCATTATTGCCATTGGGGCAGACCAACCCTTGGGGCTCGCGAATACCGGCGTCGATTTGGGGCACTTCCTGCAACTCGATATCAAATGTGGCCGTGCACCCTTCTACATCACTAACCTGTACTTGGTAGAACCCAGCCTGTAGGTTTTCAAATTCATTGGGGTTGGACGCCGCAATCTCAGCAACGGTGTAGGTGGCTCCACCATCGGTACTGCGCAGTAAACCATAAACGTAGGGAGAGGTATCCCACCCACCACTTGCCAAGGCTTCGATAATTCCCGCGTTATTGTTGCAACTCACGTTACCGACCTCAACCGCGGTCGCTACCAGTGGTCCGTTGGGGGTTCTAATCGTGGCTATGTTGCTATCTGCTGAACAGAAAGGAGAGCCTATTGCAACCACTTCCACAAAGAAATTACCCCCTGGAAGTCCGGTAATGATCTCTGGGTTGTTCGCGGTATCCAAGGTTCCTGTTGCCAACGGCGTGGTTTTCAAAGGGTCACTTCCGCTAAAAACGTTATAGGTATACTGACCCGTATAATCGGTTACCTCAATGGAAAGGGCCCCATCACTTGCACCAAAGCACTGTACCGGACCGGCTTCGCCTATGGTGACCGTTGGTAAAACGGGTGAGATTACGGTATGCATCGGCATCGGATATACACAACCCAAAGGTTCATTATCCTGTACCTCGAAAAAATAATCGCCCACATCTGGTAAAAAAACATCCACATAGTCGTTACCCGGTGTGTTCGTTACCGGAGCCACCGCAATAGCGGACAACGTGGTAACGGTAAAATCGCCCGTACCCACAACTTGGATCCGTACCCGCTCAGGATCCCTACAGTTCAAGGGATCGATCTGAACAATGGAGGGAATTACATCCATCGGTGGATTTATGGTCACACTGGCAGTAGCCTCACATCCGTTGGAATCGATGGCATAGACCGTTATATTCTGAACAGAGCCGTTATCCACTATCTCGAAAGTTGGACTGGTTTGATAGTTCTCGAAACCGGTAATACTATACCTGTAATTTGTTGGGGTACCGGGGCTAGTGATGGTCGCCGTCAGAATAGTAGAGCTGAAACGGTTGGCCCCTGGCTCACAGGCAAAATCTGCGGCCGTTGCGCCAATAGCAAATACAGGTGGCTCGCTGATTTCTAAAAGTCCCGATAAAGCGGTACAATTGCGTATGGAAACCACTTCAACCTCGTACCGCCCAGGTACTAAGTTCGGGAACGCCCCAGCATTGTTGGAAACCAACATGGCGCGTGTATCAAAGTTCAGCAGTCGATAGGTCATAGGCCCATCAACATCGGTTCCTGCCTGTAGAATAATATCTATACTTCCATCATTTTGGCCATTACAAGTCACATCTTGAGGAGTTGTTGGCGTAATTACCGGCAAGGTAGCCGCATCCAAAACGATATTATTTACTAGGAAATTGCAGTTTGCCACACCATCGGTAACGAGATTATCGGTTACCAAAACTTGATAATTACCCGGTGACATCCCTGTAAATATTGCGTTGTTCGTTTGGTTAACCGTAACCGCACCACCTAGATAATCGGTCCCAGTGAGAACGTATTCAAAATCTCCGCTGCCACCAACGGGCACAATGGTAATTTCACCATCGGCGGCATTACATGTCGATTGGGTGGTAAAACTACCGGAGGCGGATAAAAAGTCATATACGATCGCAATGCCTTGGCCGGTGCATCCATTGGCATCTACAACGTCTACGACATAGCTGCCGGTAGTACTTACCGTATAGGTATATTCATAATTACCGGTTACCCCGTTCAAAACCCCGAATTGTTCGTCACCACCTAAGGTAAATCTTGGTGTGTTCAAAGATCCTGGTACACTTACCACGATGTCGAACGAGGTAGAGGTTACATCACACTGGTTATCAACGATAAATGTTGGCGATCCCAGATCAGGCTGTAATTGAATAATCTCCTGACTAACGTTGAAGGTACAACCCCTACTATCTATTACCCAAACATCATAGACAATACCGGCCACACTGCCGGGCAATACCCTTGTTGTTTCCTCAGAAAAATCATCAGTGGTATCAGTTGGGCTAATAAAAGTGACCGGATTACCCTGTGGAACAACGGCATATAGATATGGACTTCCCGATGAAAAAGGATTACCCCCACTACCTATATAGGTTAGCTGCCCCAATGCGTTACAATTAGCCGATATGTTCGACAGCACATCTACCCTTGGGGCATCTATGACGACGTCAATAGTAGTCGCGTCGGTACATGTATCACTATCGGTAACCCTTATGGTATAGGCCCCAGGCTGTACATTGAAAAAACCACTGTAAGACGAACCCAGACCTCCTGTTAGTCCTGTTGGAGAATCAGTACCTATAACGGTTCCTGTTCCAGCTTCGATCAGCTCAATGAAAAGGTCCGGACCGAGAAAATCGATCACGGTAAAGTCGGTTCTACCATTGCCGCTATTGTCACAGAACGCACCACCGGAGGTAGCGGTAATATCCATATCGGAAAATCCGTCTATCGGTGGGATCTCTTGCTCATAAATACAGCCATTCGGTGCGAGTACCTCAACGGTATAGGCTACGCCGTATTGAATACCATCAGTGGCATTACTGAACTGGTGAAAATCATTGCCGCCGATGTTGTTCAATGCATAGAATGCGGGCTGGCCTTGAATGCGTATTTGATAGGTGGGGGTAACCGGAAAAATAGTTGGCGTTACCTGAACCGTATACGTAAACGCGGAATCATCACAAGTGGTCGGCGGCGTTGGTGGAATTGGCGTAATTACCACATCAGGTGTTGTTATAGCTACCGTATCGATATCGTTACAACCATTGGCGTCTAAAGTAATGACCCTATAATTGCCAGGTACAAGGGCTGGGTTAGTAATGGCAAAGGGTAGCGCAGCTCTCGCAATATTGTCAACTCTCACAATTTGATTCCCAAAAATATCTTCGACAATAAAGGAGAAGTTCTCGTTACCGTCGGTAACATTGTCGATCTGTATGCCTCCGGCAACGATATTACCAACGCTACAATTAGCTTGTATTTCGCTGACCGTTGTTTCTGGTGTCGGTGTGGTATCCAGCAATACATCGACAGTACCTGTGGCGATACAGCCTCGCGCATCCCGAACTGTATATGGATAGGTTCCTACCGCCAGATTGGAGTAAATCGTCTGAGATGTGAAGGCACCTCCGTTAAAGCTTACTTCATACGGTGCAATGCCCACTGTGGCATTTGGTATGATAGTGACCGTTCCGTTACTGGTATTGCCACAACTTACCGCTGTAGTGGAGACCGCAGGTGCCGCTATTGATGCTGGGGGGTTCAATGTTAACGGATTCGAATCCGCTGTACAACCTTCGTTATCGGTGATGCGGAAAATATAATCCCCTGGAACATTGGTGCTGTAAAGGAAATTATTGGAAGTCAATGGTGTGGCTCCCCCAAAAGGACCACCGTTCAGGCTCACCTCATACTGTTTTGTACCGGCACCAGAGGTATATCCTCCCAATACTTGAACCCTAACTTGACCATCGGCACCCCCACAGGGTATTTCGGTCTCTATACTTGTATTTACCCTTAATTGCGGATTTACGGTAACGTTGACATCGTCACTACAATTGTTGCCATCGACCACTTGAATGGTATAGTTGCCCGGACTTAATCCGGCGAAGACCGGACTGGCCTGCAACGCACCTCCGTTAATCCGGTACTGGTGGCTTCCTATGGCAGCGGTGCCCGCTGTGGAAGAAACGGTTATGGAGGCGCCGATACCTGGCACAAAACAAAAATCGGAGGCCGGCGCATCCAGGGATATCGTTGGGGCGGCTATAGGTGTTAGGTCGAACGCAAAGGTAGCGGTACAACCTTCTGCATCCTCTACATTCAGGGTATAGGTTCCCGCCACGGAAAGATTACCAAAAGTAGCACTTGTTCTTGGACCGACCGTGGTACCTCCTCCCGGATAAATTAAAGTATACCTATTATTGCCCCATCCTCCGGTGGTGGTGGCCACCACCCTACCCAAATTGTTGTTCGCACAACTCATGGGCGTTATATTACCGCCCAAAGTTAACACGGGAGCCTCATTTACCGTAAAGGAAGCCGTGTCGGTACATCCGGTATCGGCATGTGTAATAGTAATGGTATAGGTGCCGGCATTAAGGCCTGTAAGGTTTACTTCACCCACATTTTGCGGAGCACTTTCGGTACCTCCGTTAATATTGTAGGTATAGTTATTGGTAAAACCATCGATCAGAAAAGTACCAGAACCGTCGGAGGCTCCGTTACAGACTTGGGTATCCCCGCCAGATCTTACCCGTGCACGAATTGAACTCAAGATGGACGGGGTGAAGCCTTCTGTATAGGTACAATTGTTCGCATCTGTTATGCGGAAAATATAGGATGTTGTTGTACTCAGCCCCACAAAGGTAGCATTGGTACCATTGTTCAGGGTAATGGGACTAACTATGGAGTAATTGGTTATCGCAGCGCTGCTTGTACCCGTAAGCTGAACATCGGATGTATTTGCGGTACAATTACTGTTGCTTTGCACAAAGGTAATGTCCGTTGGTGGGTCAACGTCTAAAATTAGTATGGGAGTAAGTTCTAAACGGCATCCTCCGCCATCTTGCACTATGGGGGTATAGGTGCCTGGCACCAAATTGGCATAAGAAGTGACTGCCGAAAAATTGAGTCCGTCTATACTGAACACGTAGCCGCTACCTGAACCTCCGCTAGCAGGTCCGAAATCGATTTGTCCGCCGTTCACGCCACCCGATCCATTGCAGGTGCGATCCGCTATTTTGGTAGCCGATCCATTAATAACACCAACAGCTGTGACCGTTACCGGCGGTAATGTCAGGGTACATTGAAAAGTACCTTGCTGATATAACACTTCAAGATTGTTATAGGTTCCCGCTGCCACCGAAATACTCGGATTGGTATCCCATAGGTCCGTGCCGTTAACGCGATAAGATAGGTTGTAGCCGCTGGCATTAATCACATTAAAGTTGATTCTTGCACCGCCGTTCGAGCAGGTTCCATCTACGCCCGATGCGGTTACATTTGGTGGCGACAGCGTCTCAACATTAGAAGAGGCCATAATCGTACATCCGTTGGCATCGGTAATGAAAAAATCATACGTCCCACCTGAGGTTACGGTAAAAGTGGTGCTACCCGTATAAGAAGGTTGCGATGGACCTCCATTGACAGTAAAGCTATAAGGGGCCTGACCTCCACTGGTAATGACCGTAATATCTACGCTACCAATGGTCGAACAGCCAAAACTACTATTCACCTGGGTAGAGGCGTCGAGTGCAGCAAGCCCGTTTCCAATCACTATAGGGTTACCGCCAATATCCAAAGCCTGCCGAGGAGGATCAATTCCATTTAATGGGTCTCCGGTACATTGTTGGGTTTCCACTTGAACGATATAGGTGCCAAAACCAACCGCAGAAAAGGTATGGGTATTGCTCGATAAAAATGCCGTAAACTCTTGAGGAATACCGGCAGCGTTAAGCAAAGTATACCTATAGGGGCCAGGAACATTGTTCGCGGTTACGCTAATGGAACCTGTATCGCCAGAACAAAGGGCATCCACAAAGGTTACATCAATGCTAATATCTTGCTGAAGAATCGTTATCGGGGCATAAGGATATTCGCATGCATCTGGGGTTCCTTGCTGACGCGCCAAGACGTTGTAGGTACCGGGAAGAAGGTTGTTGAAAATAGGCCCTTGCCATGGCCCAAAACCACTTCCACCATTGATGCTATACTCGTAACTACTGTTCAAACCTACGATTTGAATCTGACCAGGTCTCCCGCAGATAAAATCGGTCTTAATGAAATTCTGAAGAATGGTACTCTTGGTTACCTTGAAATAAAACCAAGGGCCTCCGGCAACCCGCACGCGGTACTCGCCCCCTGTTGCAGCGGGTACCGTATTGGCTAGGAGGTTGAAAGTGGCCGATGTACCAGCCGCCTGCCATGAAGTATTGCAGTTTGTACCGTTTGCAGGACAATCGTTTGAGGTGTCAAAGGTACATGCCCCTGTTGGAACCAGTCGTTGCCATTCGCCCGTACCCCCAGAAAGTGAAATTAACCGATTATCGAAGTTTCCACATAGGTTGAACCTGGCAACAGTGCTGCCATCATTGGCGCAGGTCACTTCTTCATCCGCACCTTGAACGATGGTCATGAACAGGAGCGCAGTGGATCCCTCAGAATTCTTTCCCGTTCCAATTGAATTGATTTTTGAGAAAGTTATGCTTTCAGGAAAAGATATTGAACTTTTAGAAGATACGTTGGCCGCTAAGGCGGAACCTATCTCGGTAATTAATTCATAGATCCTTGTATTTGCAAGCCCAGAGGTAGAAACTACCGAAATAGCCAGTAACAGTACCGCATACAGATGATGCCGTGGTTTTCTTGGGAGCATAGGTTAAGTCGAATTTGGGCAAGAACAGTCCTCATTTGGGGAATCGGAATATTCTTTGGTGTAATTGTTTAAACTTATAAATTCTCTTTATATTTAGCCTCTAGGGCTTTCCTTTGATTTATATTAAACGCTTAATTATGAAGAATAGTGTATTGGTTTTCGGATTTTCAATTTTAACAATTGGCTTTTCTTGTGGTCAAGACTCTGTCAATCAGGTAAATATACCTCAAAAAGTGCCTTTTACATCGGAATTAATAATCGATGAAATGCAGATTCCTTGGGGAATGACGTTCCTACCTGATGGTGCCCTACTTATCACTGAAAAGACAGGGGAAATTATCCACTTTAAGGAGGGAAAAAAGACTACAATAACCAATGTTCCAGAGGTTTATAACCGAGGTCAAGGCGGACTTTTAGATATAGAATTACATCCTGATTATTCGAAAAATGGATGGATCTATATTTCCTATGCTTCTCCAGAGGGGGATGAAAAAGGCGGTAACACCGCATTGATGCGGGCCAAATTAAAAGATAATGCCTTGGTAGATAATCAATTACTCTACAAAGCGACACCCAACACCACAAAAGGAGAGCACTTTGGTTCACGGATAGAATTCGACAATGACGGATATTTATTTTTATCTATCGGCGAAAGAGGTGATCGAGATGTAAATCCGCAAGATATCACAAGGGATGGTGGAAAAATATACAGGTTCAATGATGATGGTAGCATTCCAGCAGATAATCCTTTTGTAACGGTAGCTGGCGCAAAAAAGGCGATTTACAGCTACGGACACCGAAACCCCCAAGGGATGGTGAAACATCCGCAAACCGGTGAAATCTGGGACCATGAGCACGGACCCCGCGGTGGTGATGAAATCAATATTGTTAAACCTGGCAAAAACTATGGCTGGCCGATCATCACCTATGGCATCAACTATAGCGGAACCCCGATTACCGACAAAACCGCGATGGAGGGTATGGAGCAGCCCATACACTATTGGTTGCCCTCCATCGCCCCGAGCGGAATGAGCTTTGTGACAACAGATACATATGGTGCCGATTGGAAAGGAAGTCTACTCGTCGGTTCGCTGGCCTTTCAATATCTTGAACGGCTAGAATTTGATGGCACGAAAGTAACCAACCGTGAAAAACTTATGGCTGATATAGGGCGTGTACGAGATGTAAAGGAAGGGCCGGACGGATTGATCTATGTCGCCGTGGAGGGTAAAGGAATTTATAGGTTGGTTCCCAAGCTATGATCTTAAATAAGGTCGACTCTAACGTAGCCTAGCCCTATGGTAAAGGTATTGGCGCTTCTGAGGTCCTACCCCGAGCAGCCCTTTTTGTGTTCGAATGGCATATGAACAAACCATGAATGATTGATATGGAAATCAAATAGTGGCGTGTTAAAAAGAAAATGACTTTGGCAAAGGGTCATTATCCTATGTTACATCAATTGGTATGTAGAATTGCTTGCGATTCCGCCTTTAAACGGGCGTCCTATGACGGGGGTATCGACCGTGTTTGACCAGACAAATTTCAAAAAGACTTTATGAAAAACCTCATGTTACCCATTATCATCGGAATTTTCTCAACAAACCTTGCGTTCTCCCAAAACTCATCCCTAAAAGAAAGCATGCAGCGCGGTAGTGACATCTATGCCGATTTTTGCGTGACCTGCCATCTAGCAAAAGGCGAAGGAGTTGCAAACGCCTTTCCTCCCTTGGCTGGTTCCGACTATCTTTTCAAAAATCGGGAGGCCAGTATTCGCGGTGTCAAATTCGGTCAGCAAGGTGAATTGATCGTAAACGGTGTAACCTACAACAACGTTATGGCGCCCATGGGTTTAGAGGATGGGGAAATCGCCGATGTCATGAATTTTATAATGAATTCTTGGGGTAATGAATCAGACAGCATGGTAACCACGGAAGAGGTCGCAGGGATCAGAAAAAAATGATTCAATTCGTCGTTGTAGGCACCTCGTGTGTGGTATTTTTGGTAGCGGACTTCTCCAAAACCTACATTCGTTGACTAGCTTCCAGCTTCTATGGCCTTCTTTACAGAACCATGTTTTTCAAGAAGTTCTTTTGCCTGCTCATACGAAATACCCAGCCCCTCAACAACATATCGCACCCCCCTATCCACAAGTTTGGTATTACTCAATTGCATATGGACCATTTTATTTCCTTTCACACGACCTATGCGTATCATCAAAGCAGTGGAAATCATGTTCAGCACCAATTTTTGAGAGGTGCCGCTTTTCATTCTCGTGCTTCCGGTTACGAATTCGGGCCCTACATTGACCGCCATAGGAATATCGGCGGCCTTTGCCAGGGGCGAGCCCGGATTGTTGGTAATTCCCCCAGTGAGAACTCCGTTGGCTTTTGCCTCGGCGATTCCCCCCAAAACATAGGGTGTGGTTCCTGAAGCGGCTATGCCTACCAGTACGTCGTTGGAGTTAATGTCATGTTGCTGAAGGTCTTTCCATGCCTGCGCCCCATCATCTTCAGCATGTTCTACCGATTTTCGGATCGCAATATCTCCACCTGCAATGATACCCACTACGCGCGTATGGGGCAGCCCATAGGTTGGGGGAATTTCAGAAGCATCGATTACTCCCAAACGCCCACTGGTTCCTGCGCCAATGTAGAATAACCGCCCCCCTTTATCGAACCGCTCGGCAAGTGCATCGACCAGTTTCGTTATCTGTGGAATGACCGCGGCTACGGCATCTGCCACTTTTTTGTCTTCCTCGTTGATTTTTTCAAGGATGGTCGCGGTGTCCATCAATTCCAGGTTATCATGATCTGATGGGGTCTCGGTAACTTTTTGGTAATCCATAATGATTGCTAGGTTTTGGGTTTCAAACGTGCGTACACTTTTAATGATGGCCTGCACGATGGCAGGCGTCAAACGTTGGCTGGGTCTTTAGAGTAATCTTATATCGTTGTTTCTGAAGGAGTTTAAAAGCTCGCTCTGAGGTTCCAATTCGGTGATCATGGTATTAATCGCAGTGATATCGCAAGTTTTATAGCGGTGCTGCGAGTTCAGTTTTTCAGAGATACATAAAAGTACTGTTTTCTTTGCCGCTTTAATGACCGCCTTTTTCAGCTGAACAATATCCCAATCAAACTCGGTCAATCCATAATGCGAATCAACGTAGCCTGTACCGATAAAACTGTAGTCGACCTTGATTTCTGAAAGGTTGTGAATAGCGTTCGCCCCGATGGCTATCTGGGCATCCTTCGAAATCTGCCCCCCGATAAAAATAAGGGTAACATTAGGTTTGGAAGAAAGTTCCATGGCTACGGGAAGACTCAGGGTAAAACAGGTCAGTTCTAAATGCGGGGGAACCATTCTGGCAAATTCCAGACAGGTGGTTCCCCCATCGATAAAAACCACACTGCCGTTCTTTAACAGCAAAATGGCCTTTTCAACGATCCTTATTTTTTCCGCTAGGGCATAAACATTATCATTACGGGTACTATTGGTGGTAAAACCCATAGATATAGCACCACCATGTACCTTACGCAACTTCTGGTCGGCATCCAATTCTTTGACATCGCGACGTACCGTATCTACAGAAACATCGAGCGTTTCGGCTATATCGATCAATTGAATGCGGTTATGCAGCTCGACCTCGTTCAAGATTTTCTGTTGTCGCTCTTCCTTTAGCATTTTTGGCACCTATTTGATGCAAATATAATCAATATTTTATTCTGCTGTTTTGTTTGCTATTTTAGAAACAAATCCCACTTAAATATTTAATAAAGCATAAAACTGCAAAATAACTTGCAAAATGCTGCAATTTATAATTTTGTTTTCTACTTTTGCAATTAAAATACAAGCCGTATACCATTTAACAAAAGAAAACAAATGACAACAATGGCCGCAAGAATGAAAACTGACATCAAGTACAAACCTGTAGGACAATTTGAAGAGACCCGTTTTGAGAAAATACACAATGTTATTTTCGAGAATTCCAACGATGCCTCTATAGAGGTCGCCGAAGAGATCGCGAATCTTATCAAGCGAAAGCAACTTTCTAATAAAAGCTGTGTACTTGGCCTGGCCACCGGATCCTCACCCATACGGGTATATGAGGAATTGGTTCGTATGCATAAAGAAGATGGCTTAAGTTTTGCAAATGTGGTCACCTTCAATTTAGATGAGTATCTTCCTATGGATAAGGAAAATACTCAGAGTTATCACTATTTCATGCATGAGCACCTATTTAACCATATCGATATCAATCCGAAGAACGTTCACATTCCCGATGGAAAGGTGCCGAACGAGAAAGTAGTGGACTATTGCTTGTCCTACGAGAAAAAGATACGGGATTTTGGCGGACTCGATTTTCAATTATTGGGTATAGGAAGAACGGGGCATGTTGGTTTTAACGAACCAGGTTCACATTACAACTCGGGCACAAGGGTGATTACCCTTGACCATATAACCAGGGTAGATGCGGCATCTTCATTTTTAGGCATCGATAATGTGCCTAGAAAAGCGATCACCATGGGTATCTCTACCGTGCGCAGCGCTAAAAGAATAGTGCTGCTGGGTTGGGGACAGAACAAGGCCGCCATCATTAAAAAGACCATTGAAGGGGAAATTACCTCGCAGGTACCCGCCACCTATCTTCAAAATCACAAGAACTGTACCTTCGTACTTGATACAGGTGCCGGAACCGAACTCACCAGAAACAAAACCCCATGGCTGGTAAGACCCTGTGAATGGACCGAAGAACTCACGGCAAAGGCGATCGTCTGGCTCTGTGGAAAGACCGAAAAGACTATATTGAGTCTCACCGATAAGGATTATAACGACAATGGTATGGCCGACCTTTTGATGATCCATGACTCGTACGACCTCAATATCAAAATGTTCAATCGCCTTCAACATACCATTACAGGATGGCCCGGTGGAAAACCTAACGCAGATGACACCAATCGACCTGAACGGGCCGAGCCTGCCAAGAAACGGGTGATTATCTTTAGTCCGCATCCTGATGACGACGTCATTTCAATGGGGGGTACTTTTGACCGTTTGATAGAACAGGGCCATGAAGTACATGTCGCCTACCAAACCTCGGGCAATATAGCCGTATCTGACTCCGATGCAAGAAAATACGCCGAAATCGCAAAACGTATTTCTCCCTCGACAGAGGCACAAGCCATCATAGATGCGATACAGGCCAAAAAGGAAAGTAGTTTTGACGCGGAGGAAGTGCGCAGGCTGAAAGGCAATATCAGAAGGGGAGAATCGTACGCAGCGACCAGATACTTGGGCCTACCCGATGAAAATGTCCATTTCTTAGACCTACCCTTCTACGAGACCGGAACCATAAAGAAAAAAAATCTGTCAAAGGCCGATATTAACATTATGGTCGATATCATTAAACAAATAGAGCCCCATCAGATCTATGCCGCCGGGGATCTTGCCGATCCCCATGGCACGCACAAGGTTTGTCTTGATGCCGTTTTCGCGGCCATGAAACAGTTAAAGTCAGAACCTTTTATAAAAGATTGCTGGTTATGGCTTTACCGGGGCGCCTGGCACGAGTGGGATATCAACGAAATAGAGATGGCCGTACCTATGAGCCCAGGGCAGGTACTACGCAAAAGAAACGCGATTTTCGCACATCAATCACAAAAAGATGGGGTAATGTTCCAGGGCGATGATACCCGCGAATTCTGGATGCGCGCCGAAGAACGAAATAGGGATACCGCCAAACATTACCATGCACTCGGCCTTTCAGCTTATGCCGCTATGGAGGCCTTTGTAAGGCATAAGTTGGATTAGGGAAATCCGTTTTAATGCTTTGTGAAAAAATACCAGGAAGATTTATCGACTTTTAAAAACCGTTCGGATATACTAAAAATAAGGCAAGCTGAAGTAGTTGCCCCTGAGAACAGTATCCTTTTGGTCTTCTGGCGAGCCCACCATACATAAAGCGAGGAGCCATTTGTGAACAAATTGTGCAGGCCATACGACCCGATTGTCATACTTTTAATTAAACTTACCAAATGATCCAAAAAGACAAATGGGCGTGGGCATGGGTACCAGTGCTGTATTTCACTCAAGGATTACCGTACGTGATGGTCGTGACCGTTTCGGTCATTATGTACAAAAAGCTTGGTATTAGCAATGAAGATATAGGCCTTTACACCAGTCTTTTGTACTTGCCGTGGGTTCTGAAACCATTATGGAGTCCGTTTGTCGACCTAAGAAGCACCAAACGAAACTGGTTTTTGAGTATGCAGCTGATCATAGCAGCTGCCCTGTTAGGCGTTGGCCTTACATTACCCACCAATATGTTCTTCACCACCACCCTGGCCTGTTTTTGGATGGCCGCCTTCGCATCTGCAACCAATGACATCGCCTCCGACGGTTATTATATGCTTGGTTTGACGGAAAAAAAACAATCTTTTTTCGTAGGCATGCGAAGCACCTTCTATCGATTAGCCATGGTCACTGGCGAGGGGCTGATCGTTTTTTTAGCAGGATTCCTAGAGGACACCTATGGCGACAACACCAAGGCTTGGAGCATCACCATGAGCGCCGCGGCTTTTTTGATGTTGGCACTGACCGTATCCAACTTTTTTGTGACCCCGAAATACGAATCGTCTGCAGCGATCTCCACCCAAAAACCCAAAGGATTTCTAGAGGTGTTCTCTACTTTTTTCAAAAAACCGGGAATCGGTGTTGCCCTTGCCTTTATCTTAACCTATCGGCTAGGTGAATCACAATTGGTAAAAATGGCATCACCGTTCATGCTAGATGTACCCGAAAAAGGGGGGTTGGGCTACTCAACACAGCAAATCGGGGTTCTTTTTGGCACCGTAGGGGTAATCATGTTGTCCATTGGTGGAATTTTAGGTGGGATACTTATCTCAAGGGATGGACTCAAAAAATGGATGCTGCCCATGATACTTTCGCTTAACGTACCGAACATACTCTACGCCGTTCTTGCCTTTACGAAAACAACGAATATCGTGGCCGTTACAGCTACAGTTGTCTTTGAAAAGTTCGGTTACGGATTTGGCTTTGCCGCTTTTTTAATGTACCTCATCTATATCGCCGATGGAAAATCAAAAACATCGCACTACGCAATCGCCACTGGCTTTATGGCCTTAGGAATGATGCTACCCGGTATGATAAGTGGCTATATGCAACAATGGCTGGGCTATGACGGGTTCTTTGTTTGGGTCGTCATTGCCGCCCTGCCCGCCTTCTTTTTGTTGAAATTCATCAAGTACCCGGCCGATTTCGGTAAAAAAATATCCTTAGATGAATAAGGTGTTCCTGTATCAGCAAGCTAAAAGCACCTTGTCGATTAAAGAAAAGGTGGGTCAACTCTTTATGCCCGCCGCATTTATTAATGACACCGAAGAGGAAATAGTGCAATTGGAGCAGTTAATACGGCTACAAGGTGTTGGCGGACTCTGTTTCTTCCATAGCCGGGCAAGTGCGGCCACCAATTTTGAGGGCAAGAAAAAGATAGTGTACAATGAAGATAGTTTTGGTACCCTTAAAAAGCTTATCCAACGCTATCAAAACAGTTCTAAGTATCCGCTATTGATCGCAATTGATGCAGAGTGGGGCCTGGCCATGCGAATCGAGAATACCCCGCAATACCCTTATGCCATTACCCTAGGTGCAATCGAAGATAAAAACGACCTCATTTTTGAAGTCGGCAAGAATATAGCAAGAGATTGCAGGGCGGCGGGCGTACATTGGAATCTTGCCCCCTGTGTCGACATTAACAACAATCCGAACAACCCTGTGATCGGATACCGTTCCTTTGGGCAAGACAGGTACAAGGTGACCGAAAAAGCGCTGGCCTTCATAAAGGGCACTCAAAGCGAGGGGATCTTGACAAGCATAAAACATTTTCCCGGTCATGGAGATACCGCAACCGATTCACACTTGGGACTACCGCTGATCGATAAATCAAAAGAAGATCTGCTTTTGAACGAACTATATCCATTTCAACAATTGATCGACCAAGGAGTTGATTCGGTCATGGTAGGCCATTTATCCATTCCCGTACTTTCCCATGGAGAGCAAGGCCCGGCAAGCATCTCAAAACCTATCATCAAAGGATTTCTAAGGCAAGGGATGGGATTTAAAGGTGTGGTCATTTCAGATGCACTTAACATGCACGCAGTATCTAAAGAACATCCCAGCAAAGGTACTTTAGAATGGCTCGCTTTCGATGCAGGAAACGATGTTCTGTGCTTTGCTGAGCATGTTGAAGAAGGGGTTGAAACCATCTTGAAGAACGCTTCGGTAGCACAGATCGAAGAAAGCTTTGAACGGATTTGGAAACTAAAGGAGCAAGCCTATCTATCCGTTTCGAGCGCAAGTTCAATTTTGAATTTTACCGAAAGCGCCGTATTGAACCGAGAACTTGCTTTGCAAAGCATTACTTTATGCAAAGGCACTAGTAAAAGTATTGCCGATTTCCGTGCTACCGAGTACTGTACGCTTACCTTAAAAAGATACGCCAACGATACGGAAGAGGATATCATAAAGGGGCTTCAAGAAATGAGTTCGGAAATAGCCAACGAAGAAAATATTCTGTTGCTGTTGACCCCCCCACAAATAAAGCCAACGAACAACTTTGGCTACCTAAGGCAGGAAATCGAATTCATAAATGACCTTATCGCCACCAAAAATGTAGTGGTATATCTCTTTGGAAATCCGTATGTTCTAAACCATATTGTTGCCGATAAGGCGATTGCCCTGGTACTGGTTTATCAGAGTTTCAAAGAATTTCAAGATATTGCAGCGGAACATTTTTTGGGAAAAATCGTTGCAAAGGGAAAATTACCCGTAAACATACCGCTATGAAACTAACTTACTTCACCGTATAGCTTACGGCAGTTGAAGTTGCGCACCTCAATTGATTCAATGAAACGCTAAAGGCAAAAGAGATTCAAGACGAAAATAGACTAACATGAAAACATACAAAATCGTAGGTCTGATGTCAGGCACCTCTTTAGATGGGCTCGACCTTTGCTACTGCCATATTACTAAAAATAGCGATCAATGGTCGTTTGAAATAATGCAGACCAAAAGTGTTTCATATACGTTGGAAATGCAGTGTGAACTAAAGGATTCCATCTATTTAAAAGCCGATGAACTATTGCGATTGCACAATACCTATGGTACTTGGCTAGGTAAAGAGGCAAAAACGTTCATCGATCACCATAAACTCGAAATCGACCATATTGCCAGCCATGGCCATACCACCCATCACCAGCCCAAAAACGGACTCACATTTCAGATCGGGTCGGGGCAGCATATAGCAAACGAAAGCGGCTATACGGTAGTCTGCGATTTCCGTTCGAACGATGTCGCCCTGGGTGGTCAAGGGGCTCCACTTGTTCCTATCGGAGATCAACTATTTTTTGGCGCGTACGATTTTTGTCTGAATTTAGGGGGCATTAGTAATATTTCGCTAGAGCAAAAAGGAAAACGTATCGCCTACGATATCGGTCTGGCCAACATGATCCTGAACTACATTACCCGTAAAATCGGCCTTGATTTCGATAAGGGCGGTGAAATGGCCCGCAAGGGAACTATCAATACCGAAATGTTGAAAAAGCTGAACTCCTTAACCTATTATTTGTTACCCCACCCGAAATCGATAGGTTATGAATGGTTCGTGGAAGAAGTTGTACCCATCGTTGATGATACTACCGATTCGACGGAAAACCTTTTACATACCGCCGTACACCATATCTGTGAAAAAGTAGCACAGCAAGTTGAACGCAACACGAGTAAAAAAATGCAGCAGATTTTTATTACCGGTGGAGGTGCCCTGAACCAATTTCTAATTGACACCCTACAAGAAAAGCTTGGAAAAACGACCCAGGTAATCGTTCCCTCAAAAACATTGATCGAATTTAAGGAAGCACTGGTTTTCGCCCTAATGGGAGCCTTGCGAATGGAAAAAGAAATGAACGTACTGAGCTCGGTTACCGGTGCGAAAAGAGATTCATCAAGTGGCGTGGTGTATTTGCCCAACTGAATTCCGACCCAAAGGGTATCGTGTCCTTTGGTGTCTTTGCCCGATTCACTATCTTAGAAAACTAAAATTGAACAATGTCGGAAAAACAGAAAAAAGCCACCGCTTACTGGAAAGAAAATGTCAAATACCTTTTCATATTACTCTCAATCTGGTTCGCTGTTTCCTACGGCGCGGGGATCCTTTTTAAAGAGGCCCTTGACACTGTTAAAATAGGTGGGTTTAAACTAGGCTTTTGGTTCGCACAACAAGGGTCTATTTACGTTTTCGTCATCTTGATTTTTGTCTATGTGCGGTTGATGAACAAATTGGACAAGAAATACGGTTATCATAAGTAGTCCTATTTTTTTCACGGCATGAACAACGTAAGCAAGCCAAACAGAAAAGGAAAATGAAATGATTTACGCCAACCACCAGAACGCTATAAGCGCATGCAAAAACGAAGATCACAATAATATTCAACCCATAAACAACCAAAAATGACCGTTCAAACTTGGACATACCTCATCGTAGGTCTCACTTTCGCCCTTTACATCGGTATCGCAATCTGGTCTCGCGCGGGGTCTACAAAAGAATTCTACGTAGCCGGCGGTGGGGTTTCTCCCCTAGCGAACGGTATGGCGACGGCAGCCGATTGGATGTCCGCCGCATCGTTCATATCCATGGCAGGCCTAATCGCTTTTGCCGGTTATGACGGTTCGGTTTATTTGATGGGATGGACCGGTGGCTATGTATTGCTGGCCCTGTTGCTGGCCCCCTATTTAAGAAAGTTCGGGAAGTTTACGGTTCCCGATTTTATCGGAGATCGCTTCTATTCGAAAACCGCGCGGATTGTTGCGGTAATATGTGCTTTGATTGTTTCCTTCACCTACGTCGCAGGTCAAATGCGGGGGGTTGGTCTGGTGTTTTCGCGATTCCTTGAAGTGTCCATTGAGAAGGGTGTCGTGATCGGAATGATCATCGTTCTATTTTACTCCGTTCTAGGGGGAATGAAAGGAATTACCTATACCCAAGTTGCGCAATACTGTGTTTTGATTTTTGCCTTTATGGTACCCGCAATTTTCATTTCCATACAAATGACCGGAAACCCTATTCCGCAATTAGGCATGGGGTCCTCGCTCAACGACGGTTCTGGAGTGTACCTAATGGATAAATTGGACGGACTCTCGACGCAACTAGGATTTAATGAATATACCGACGGCTCCAAATCTGTGGTCGATCTCTTTGCCATTACCTTGGCATTAATGGTCGGTACTGCCGGACTCCCCCACGTCATCGTTCGTTTTTTTACGGTAAAAAGGGTTAGGGATGCCCGTAAATCCGCCGGTTGGGCACTGTTGCTCATCGCCATTCTGTATACAACGGCCCCTGCAGTTTCGGTATTCGCACGAACGAACATGATCGCTACCGTGAACAATCAACCCTACGCGGATATGCCCGAATGGTTTTCAAAATGGGAAACCACCAAACTCATCACTTTCGACGATAAAAATGGAGATGGTAAAATTCAGTACCTGGCCGATATCACAAAGAATGAGCTTACCGTAGACCCCGACATTATGGTATTGGCCAACCCCGAGATCGCCAACCTACCTGCATGGGTCATTGCCCTGGTAGCCGCCGGTGGTTTGGCCGCGGCCCTTTCAACAGCTGCCGGCTTGCTATTGGTTATTTCCTCTTCGGTCTCGCACGATCTGATAAAAAAAGTCTTCAAACCCAATATCTCTGATAAAGGCGAACTTTGGGCTGCCCGTATTGCGGCAGCAGTGGCGGTACTCATAGCGGGCTACTTCGGTATTGACCCTCCAGGCTTCGTGGCAGCCGTGGTCGCCCTGGCCTTCGGCTTGGCAGCTGCGTCATTTTTCCCCGCTATCGTTTTGGGCATTTTCTATAAAAAAATGAACAAAGAAGGCGCCATTGCCGGCATGGTTGTCGGTATTTCCCTAATGATATTTTACATGCTAAAATTCAAATTCGGAATTTTCGATGGAGGCAAAACGGCCGTAGCCGGATTGGCAAAAGACTGGTGGTTCGGTATTTCACCTGAAGGTTTTGGAAGTATTGCCATGCTGGTCAATTTCCTTGTTTCCATATTAATCATGAAATTTACCCCAGAACCACCGGCAAACGTACAAGAAATGGTAGAGGAAATTCGAATACCAAGTGGTGTCGGAGAAGCGTCAGATCACTAATTTTTTATAATTTTAATAACCGTGACATCAGAAGAAGTCACTCGTTGAGGTGTATTTAAAGCACCTAAAAAGTCGGAATAGCATGAGCAATTACCACATTAAACATTTAGAGGAATATTTTCAGGTATACCGTAAATCAGTCCGAAACCCAGAGGCATTTTGGGAAGAGATCGCAGAGGAACATTTCGTATGGCGCAAAAGATGGGACAATGTATTGCGCTGGGACTTTAGTAAACCTGAAGTCAAATGGTTCGAAAACGCTAAACTGAACATTACCGAAAATTGTATCGATAGGCATTTGCCCACACGCGGAAATAAAACCGCCATTATTTTTGAACCCAATGACCCTAGTGAAGAGGCCCAACATATTACCTACAGGGCGCTCCATGAAAGGGTATGCCGCATGGCGAACGTACTGGTAGAAAACGGAATCAAAAAAGGAGACCGCGTTTGTATCTACCTACCCATGATCCCCGAGTTGGCCATAGCACTATTGGCATGTGCAAGAATCGGAGCCATACATTCGGTGGTATTTGCAGGTTTTTCAGCGAATGCGCTTTCTACACGCATTAACGATTCAGACTGTAAAATGGTCATTACCGCCGACGGCTCCTATCGCGGTGCCAAGACCATCGACCTAAAGGGTATTGTTGATAAAGCCCTGGAAGATTCTAAAGGTGTTGAAACGGTCTTAGTGGCCAAACGGATCAATAGTGCCATTGACATGAAGCAAGGCCGTGACAAGTGGTTACAGCCTTTATTGGACAACGCCTATGCGGATTATGTCGCCGAGATCATGGATGCCGAAGACCCCCTTTTTATTCTATATACTTCGGGATCTACAGGCAAACCGAAAGGTATGGTACACACCACGGCGGGCTACATGGTGTATACGGCCTATACTTTTAAAAACGCCTTTCAATACAAAGAGGAAGATGTGTACTGGTGTACGGCCGATATCGGGTGGATAACCGGTCATTCATATATCGTTTATGGGCCTTTGGCCAACGGAGCCACAACGGTCATGTTCGAGGGAATTCCCTCCTACCCCGATTTTGGAAGGTTCTGGGAAGTTGTTGAAAAGCATAAGGTGAACCAATTTTATACGGCACCCACCGCTATTCGATCTTTGGCAAAGGAGAGTCTTGACTTTGTAGAAAAACACGACCTTTCAAGCCTTAAAGTAATCGGTTCCGTGGGTGAACCCATTAACGAGGAAGCTTGGCACTGGTACAACAATAACATCGGGAAACGGAAGAGCCCTGTTATCGACACCTGGTGGCAGACAGAGACCGGGGGCATTATGATTACCCCGATCCCCTATGTAACCCCTACTACCCCAACTTACGCCACACTGCCCTTTATCGGGATCCAACCGGCCTTGATGGATGAAGGAGGCAAAGAGATCATGGGCAACCAGGTCGATGGGAGGCTATGCATCAAATTTCCATGGCCCGCCATGGCAAGAACTATCTGGGGAGACCACCAACGCTATCACGACACCTATTTCTCCGCCTACAAGAACATGTATTTTACCGGAGACGGGGCCCTAAGAGACGCCGTTGGGTATTATAGGATTACGGGTAGGGTCGACGACGTCATCATCGTTTCTGGCCACAATTTAGGCACAGCACCAATCGAAGATTCTATCAATGAACACCCGGCTGTAGCCGAATCGGCGATTGTTGGCTTTCCGCACTATATCAAGGGTAATGCCCTTTATGGCTTCGTAATACTAAAGGAAACGGGCGAAACCCGGGACCGTGAAAACCTAAAGAAAGAAATCAACCAACAGATTACCGAACAGATCGGGGCAATCGCCAAGCTAGACAAGATTCAATTCGTATCCGGACTGCCCAAAACCCGCAGCGGGAAGATCATGAGGCGTATTCTGAGAAAAATAGCCGGTAAGGACACTTCCGATTTAGGAGATATCAGTACACTGCTTAACCCAGAGGTGGTAAAGGAGATTTTAGATAATGCGCAGTAACCATAATTGTTTCCTATTTTTGCGTCAAACTTAATCGATAATGCTCATTATAGGAATTGCAGGCGGCACGGGCTGTGGCAAGACAACCGTAGTCAATCAGATCATCAACGAACTGCCCGAAGGGGAGGTTGGGGTGATCTCGCAAGATTCCTATTATCGCGACCTTTCGCATTTGAGCCTTAAAGAACGGCGTGAAACAAATTTCGACCATCCGAATTCTATCGATTTCAAACTTTTGGAGCACCATTTAAAGGCATTGAAGGAAGGTAAAACCGTTCAACAACCGGTCTATTCTTTTTTGGAATGCAACCGAACTTCAGAGACGGTAACTACCCCTCCAAGAAAAGTGATGATCGTAGAGGGTATTCTGATCTTAACGAATCCTGAGATACGCAACATGTTCGATATCAAGATATTCGTGCATGCCGATTCTGACGAACGACTCATCCGAAGACTAAAAAGAGACGTAGATGAACGGGGTTGGGACCTTGACGAAACCCTTCTCAACTACCAGAACATCTTAAAACCTATGCACGATCAATTCATTGAACCCACAAAGCAGTTCGCCGATATCATCATCCCCAACAATAGGTACAATACCGTTGCCGTTAGCATAGTACGCAGCATTGTGAACGAAAAATTGAGTCAGGAATAATGGACTGGAAAAGTTTCAAACAAAGCAAATGGTTTCGTATTACTGCAATATTCAGTAGTATTTATATCTTGGTACTGACCGCTTTCGTTGTCTGGATGCTCTTTTTCGATACCAATTCATTGCTTATACATCTTGAATTGAAACGGGAAATTGATAAGCTAGAAAAACAAAAAGAATTCCTACAAAAAGAAATAACTAAAGACAAGGAGACCATCAAGATGCTTTCCGACCCTGAGGAGCTTGAAAAATTCGCCCGTGAACAGTACTTCCTTAAAAAGAAAAACGAAGAAATCTATCTTATCGAATACGAAGATTGTTTGAAGTCACGGCAAAAAGAGTAGTCTACCACTGCAGCGGGGTTTGAGGTCAAGGCATAAAATCGGGCACTACATGTCATCGGTCAAGCTCTCGACAAAAAGCGGGGTAAACCGGTGTTAAAAATACCTTGCCGGTTCGGTTCAACATTAAAGCGACCGGCCCAACTTCTTAACCTTTAAAACTTTAACTCTATTTAACGCGCAACACCCCAGTTATTCACCTTGTGTTAACAAAAATGCTTCTGTAGCGTCATAAATAATCGTATTTTTACCCCTTAATCGTATACATCAATGGGCAAAATTATTGCTATTGCGAATCAAAAGGGCGGCGTAGGTAAGACGACAACTACGGTAAACCTAGCTGCGGCGCTCGGGGTGCTTGAAAAAAAGGTGTTGTTGATCGATGCAGATCCACAGGCCAATGCCACATCCGGCTTGGGAATTGATGTTGACGGAATTGAAATTGGTACCTACCAGGTACTGGAGCATTCTAAAAAAGCCAAGGAAACCATCATTCAAACGTCGAGCCCGAATGTAGATTTGATTCCCGCCCATATCGACCTAGTTGCCATCGAAATCGAATTGGTAGATAAAGACGAGCGCGAATACATGATGAAGAAGGCCATTTCAGAACTTAAGAACGACTATGATTATATTCTTATCGACTGCGCGCCCTCACTAGGGCTGTTAACCTTGAATGCCCTAACCGCGGCCGACTCGGTTATAATTCCCATTCAATGTGAATATTTTGCCTTGGAAGGTCTTGGCAAACTTTTGAATACCATAAAAAGTATTCAGAAAATACATAACCCTGATTTGGATATCGAGGGAATGTTGTTGACCATGTACGACTCGCGTTTGAGATTGTCGAACCAAGTGGTAGAAGAAGTCAAAAAACACTTCGCCGATATGGTCTTCGATACCATCATTCAAAGAAACGTTCGATTAAGCGAGGCACCAAGTTATGGGGAGAGCATTATCAAATATGACGCCAGCAGCAAGGGTGCGGAGAATTACCTGAATATGGCCAACGAGGTGATAAAGAAAAATAAGCAGACCGTTTAAATGGCGAAAGCGACACAAAAACAAGCCCTAGGCAGAGGACTATCGGCACTTTTAAGAGATCCCGATAATGACATTAAATCGGCTTCTGACAAAAATGCCGACAAAGTTGTTGGTAACGTGTTGGAACTTGACCTTGATTCCATCGAGGTAAATCCGTTTCAACCCCGATCAAACTTCAACGAGGAAGCACTGCTAGAACTGTCCACTTCAATTCGTGAATTGGGCATTATTCAGCCGATCACGGTTCGTAAAACGGACTTCAACAAGTACCAATTGGTCTCAGGGGAAAGACGTTACCGGGCCTCCAAAATGGCCGGACTCGAGACCATTCCAGCCTATATCCGCATCGCCAATGACCAGGAATCGTTGGAGATGGCATTGGTTGAAAATATTCAAAGACAAGATCTCGACCCCATCGAGATCGCCCTATCGTACCAAAGACTCATCGATGAGATTCAACTGACCCAAGAAAGACTTAGTGAAAGGGTCGGTAAGAAACGTTCTACCATAGCCAACTATCTGCGTTTACTGAAGCTAGATCCGATCATTCAAACCGGTATTCGCGATGGTTTTGTGAGCATGGGGCATGGTAGGGCCTTGATAAACGTTGACGATAAAGACGTGCAACTGGATGTTTATGAAAAAATAGTTGGCAAAAACCTATCGGTTAGAGAAACCGAACGTATTGTAAAGGAGCTTCAAGAAGGTAGGAAATCTGCACCAACCACCAACACTTCCTCAAAAAGCCCTGAATTCGCGGTTCAATCTAAAAAGCAACTTACCGATTATCTAGGTTCGCCGGTGGTGGTCAGCGCAACAGAAAAAGGAAACGGCAAAATAACTATTTCCTTTGCATCGAAAACAGAACTGGAGCGTATTCAAAAACTCATCCTTGGTGGTTAGGTCTTATTGCATAACCCTACTTATCATCCTTTCCACGATGTTCTTATCGGCCCAGGAAGAAACACCTACGCCCAATGCTGTCGACTCCCTAAAAACCGACCTAAGGCAAGAAGGTATCGTTGTGGAGGGCGCCTTTGCAGAAAAAATGAAGCCCATCAATCCGCTCGCACCTAGTAAAGCCGCATTTTATTCTGCCGTATTACCCGGCCTAGGGCAGGTTTATAACAAAAAATATTGGAAGGTACCTCTGGTATGGGGAGCTATCGGGGCGGGAATTTATGGGTATACGTTCTACGATGGTCAATATCAAGGTTTTCGTACTGCTTTCAAGAGAAGAAAGGCCGGTTTTACCGACGACGATTTTTATGACTTACGGCCCAATGATGGTATCACACCAACCAGTCCCGATATTGATGATTCAAGGTTAGAGCGACTACAAAATGACCGTCAAAATGATAGGGACCTTACCTTGCTGGTCACTATTTTATTGTACGCGTTGAACGTTGTTGACGCGAACGTGGACGCCCATTTGAAACAATTCAATATTAGCGATGACCTGAGTTGGAAAGTTGATTTCGAACCCTATCTCGACGTGAACCCAATAAGCAATGACCCCAACTATGGTCTGGCCTTGACCATACGGTTTTGAAAAGCTTGAAGTTCAAAGTTAAAGAAAACAAGGAAGGTTTAAAATGGAGATTGAATTAAGGTATTCGCATAAACTTACCAACAAACAAGTTAGTAACGCTTAACAAAAGAAATGAAGATTGCACTTTTCGGTTATGGAAGAATGGGTAAAATGATTGAAAAGACCGCCCTAGACCGGGCACATTCAATTGTTGCCAAGATCGATTTGGATACCACCGAAATCGACTATTCGGAAATGGATGTCGCCATTGATTTCAGTACGCCCGATGCCGCCTACGACAATATAGTGGCTTGCCTGAACAACGGCGTTCCGATAATATCGGGTACCACGGGATGGCTACATCGATACGAAGATGCCGTTGCCCTATGCCGTAAAAAGCAAGGTGCCTTCATTTATGCATCAAACTTTAGTCTAGGGGTGAATGTGTTTTTTGAATTGAACGCTTATTTGGCGGTGATGATGAAAAACCTGAAACAATATCAGGTATCAATGGAAGAGGTACATCACACCCAAAAATTGGATGCCCCAAGTGGTACGGCCATAACACTAGCGGAGGCAATAATAGCAAAGACCGATTACGGGGCATGGAAGCTCAACGAGGCGCCGGAAAATGAAATTGCCATTAGATCCAAGAGAATCGGTCAAGTACCGGGCACCCATACCGTAGGCTACGACAGTGCCGTTGATAGCATCGAGATAAAACACACCGCGCATAATCGCGAAGGTTTTGCCTTGGGTGCGGTGGTCGCGGCAGAATTTATCGTTGGCAAAACAGGTATTTTCACCATGAAAGATGTGTTAAACCTTGGTTAACAAACACAATAATTTACCTTTAAAATCACTTAATTGCACAGAACGCTATAATTTCGATCGGGTGTCATAGAATACCGAAGGTCATTTTAAACCAAACCACACACTAATGAACGCAACAGGCTGGATTATTTTTGTTTTGATCATACAGGTCATTCATTTTTTAGGGACTTGGAAACTATATGTCAAAGCGGGCAGAAAAGCTTGGGAGGCCGCCGTGCCCATCTATAATGCCATTATACTTATGCAGATCATCAACCGACCCAAATGGTGGGTGGTTCTTCTGTTCATACCCATTATCAATCTTTTGATGTTTCCGGTAATCTGGGTAGAAACCATTCGAAGTTTTGGCAGAAATACCCTTTGGGAAAGTTGGGCCGTAGTGCTAACACTAGGTTTTTATATTTATTATGTAAACTATGGTTTAGACGTCAAATACGTTGAAGAACGCAGCCTGAATCCAAAAACGGCATTGGGCGAATGGGTGAGTTCAATTGTCTTTGCCATCGTTGCAGCGACCATTGTACATACCTATTTCATTCAGCCCTACGTTATTCCGACCGGCTCTTTAGAACGTACCTTGCGCATCGGCGATCTTTTGTTCGTGAGTAAGTTCCATTATGGTGCAAGAATACCCATGACTGCGGTCGCGGCACCAATGGTTCACGATACGCTGCCATTCATTAAATCCCCATCTTACCTTAATAAACCACAGATACCCTATTTTCGGTTGCCAGGTTTTACCAAAGTAGATAGAAACGATATCGTTGTTTTTAGTTGGCCAGCTGATACGGTGAGACAATTTTTTGTAAAGGAACAAGGGGTTATCAAACCTATTGACAAAAAATCGAACTATGTAAAACGGTGCGTTGGTATCCCCGGTGATTCGCTGGAAGTAAGGGACGGGTATGTTTTTATTAATGGGAAACAACTGGTACTTTCCGATAGGGCCAAACCGCAGCACGATTACATAATATACGCGTCAAAAGGGGTTTCTTCAAAGTTACTTGCCGAAGTTGGTGTTTCCGATTTTACGAGAAAGTACATTGTAGCCTCCTTAAACCAAAGCCAAGCAGATGCCCTATCGCCATATGCTATGGGCTATAATAGAAGGTCGGATTCTAAAATAGAGGTATATACGAAGGTATCGGGAATTCCCATCGACGTCATCAAAAGACAATCCATAGCCATTACAGAAGAAACAGGTCTCGAACGAATTGCACCGTTGACCGACGAAATGGTAACATCGTTACGGAAAAACTCAGCTATCGATTCCGTCGTCAGAGTTATCGAACCTAAGGGAAGCAGGGGAAGCAACCTATTTCCCCAGAACATGGCGTATCCTTGGAACTATGATCAAATGGGGCCTATTTATATTCCAGAAAAGGGCAAGACGGTTGCCCTAAACCTTAAAGTTCTACCACTCTATAAAAAAATAATTAAGGAATATGAAGGAAATACCATCAGTGTCTCAGGTGACCAAATTAGCCTAAATGGCGAGGTTGTCGACTCCTATACCTTCAAACAAGACTACTATTGGATGATGGGCGACAATCGCGATCATTCTGAAGATAGTCGTGCTTGGGGCTACGTACCCGAAAACCATATTGTAGGCACTCCCATATTCATTTGGATGAGTTTTGATAATTTCATTGGCCCAAGTGGCAGCACCAATAGTCCATGGAAATGGAAGCCCCGATGGGACCGCATCTTTACCACGGTCAATGGCTCAGGTGAGCCAGTTTCGTATTTCAAATGGTTTTTGATCGCCCTGGCCGGGTATTTTGCCGTTGATTATTTCTGGAAAAAGAAAAAAAGTAAGCCCTAGTCTCCGGATTCAAGAATTTGTTGGTTCGATTGTTTGGTATAGGCAACCTAAATTTAACAGCTGGGCGCACCAACAACAGGTACACCTACTCCTTGGTGAAATTCGAAGTTCCGAAACCGTATAAGAAGTGACAAAATGATCGACACTATAACTTCAAAACTTCCTGCCAGATCGAAATTCGGCCTGCCATACCACACTCGAAGGGCTTCAATCGCCTCCTGTTCGACCCATGTTTTTGGTTCGTTTAGTGTAATGAACAAAGACGTACCAAATGCTGCCGCCATCTCTTTTGGATTTGTCGCAGCGGGACCACAACAACGTATTCTTGTCGGAGAATTAAATTTTCACACTATGGAAAGCTACCTTGACGGGAAATCGAAAATCGACGGTGCGCCGAATCTATTGAATACGTTAAGAAAACCTCAAATCAACAAGTAAAACGTGCAGGCCCTTCTCCATCCTTGTTACCTGCCCAACATCGCAAACTTTGCCGTCATTGCACAGCGTGATGTCCGCTGGGAAATACATGATAATTTTCAAAAACAAACGTCTAGAAACCGCGCCTACATCTGTACCGACCGTGGCGCCTTGATGCTTAACATTCCCATCATTCATGTAGGTAAGGACCACGGAAGACAAAAATACAAAGATGTCAAAGTAGATAATGACTATAAATGGCAGCGCCAACATTGGCGCACCATACAAACGGCCTATCGATCATCTCCCTTTTTCGAGTATTACGAAGATGATATCGCCCCCTTATATACCAACGGGTACAACTTCTTACTTGACTATAACCTACAGTTCATCACGACCATTTGTGATTGCCTTCAGATAGCTATGCCCGAAGCCCAAACCGACATGTTCGAGTTACGGCCACAAAATGTTCTCGATGCACGTTTTTTAGTAGATGTTAAAAAAAAGCTGCCCTTACATCAGCCGGTATACCAACAGGTTTTTGGTGATAGACATGGCTTTATACCCAATGCAAGTGTTCTTGACCTGCTTTTCAACGAGGGCACCAATGCACTTGGTTATTTGAAAATGCTAACTCTAGATTTCTTAGATGCTTAGGTTCTTACTACACTACGGCATACATTTTTTGCTACCCATTGCGATCGGACTAGTTTTTTTCAAGGACAATAGAACCAGGGCGATAATCATTCTCCTTTCGGCCATAGTAATCGATATCGACCATGTACTGGCCAGTCCGATTTTTGACCCCGACCGGTGCAGCATCGATTTTCACCCGCTTCATAGTTACTGGGCAATCACCGTATATGTTTCCCTTTTATTTTTCTCGAAAACCCGAATCTTCGGCGTTGCGCTACTGATCCATATGCTGGCGGATATCGTAGACTGCTTTTTAATCGGTACGTAGTTGAAACGAGGCCATTGTCGGAAAGTGATCTGAATAGATCACATCATAGGTCTTATGGCTTTTTACCTCAAAATTCTGATCGGCCATAATGAAATCGATACGAAAGGGAATACCATGAAATATAAGTGTTCTCCCGTAGCCTGATCCAGCTTCGATAAAGCTATCCTGAAGGTCGCCCTTAGCGATGTTGTAAATGTTAGAAAACTGCACATTATTGAAGTCACCACAAAGAATGGTGCCATAGCTTACCGACGCCCTATGCTCCCTCAGAATTTTTGCCTGTTCCAATTGTTTTTGAAAGGCTTTATGTAGCATTTTGAACAATTTATCAGAAGATTGGCCCCTAATGGCCCCTTGCCCAGGTGTAATGCCCAAAGATTCTAAATGCACATTATACACCCTTATGGTATCATTTTGATAACGAATGTCGGCAAAAGACGCACTGCTCATCGTGTGCGGAAAATTAACAAGGCCACTATTTACGATGGGGTATTTTGAAAGAATTCCCAAAACACCTTTTCCCTGCATATGTATGTATTCCAAATACTTGTGGGGGTAGTTCTCGTATTCTTTAATTCGCCGGGCGCTAGGTTCTTGAAAACAAATGATATCGGGATCTTCTTGGTATACGAAGGTTTTGATGTCCTCGAAAACGGTCTTGCTCTCCAACTCTTCGTACCTGTTGAAAACACGTACATTGTAACTCATAACCGTAAGGTCATCATCTTGAATTTCCACGGCCGTAAAGCTGGGCCTGATAAAAGGCCCTAAGACAAAAAAGCCCAATACCAGCATGCAGAATGATCCCGAAGCACGCCCTACCCTTCGTTTGATCACCCAGTAGGTTAGAAAAAATATGTTCGCCAAAACCAATGCAGGTACCCCAAGACCCAAAAATACAAGTATTGAAAAACGTTCGTCAGAAATATGAGGGGCAATACAGGCCAAGAGCAGCAATAGTATGACCAAGACATTGATCAAGAACATGAACCTATTGAATGCCGATAATCTTTTCACGGTATCAATCTTCTTTACCCGCTTTGAACAAAAAATCTTTTTCGGCCTTGGAAAGGCTTTCATAGCCCGACTTGCTGATTTTATCCAAGATGCTGTCTATCATACGTTGATTGGCATCTTTTTCGTAGTTCGTTTTTGTAGCAGCGTTTGATTTTTGATTCCTATAAACGGTTTTCAAGGGAGCCCTTTTTTCTTTCGTTTTAAATGCATTTACGAGTCCGTCTAAGAACTTTGAAAAGCCGGCACCTATATCGCGGCCTTGAAACAATTGTCTAGCGTACATGTAACCCAAAAGTGCACCCCCCAAATGGGCGATTCGCCCACCCATGTTACCACCCCCTGAACTTAGTTGTAATAAGTCTACAAGCACAACGAACACCCCAACGTGCCATAGTTTAACGTTGAAAAAAATAATACGGACCTCTGTATTGGGTATATAGGTGCAAACAAAGATCAATACTGCCATGACGCCGGCCGAGGCGCCCAATAAAACCGAATTACTTTGTATAAAAATTACATCGGTGAGCAGAAAGAACATGCCACCCAAAAGGGCTCCTAAGAAATAGATGTTCAAAAAGCGCTTAGCGTCGAAAAGGTTCAATAGGATCCTGCCTGAAATATAAAGCACATACATATTCCAAAGTAGATGAAAAATACCGTCATGCAGAAAAGCATAGCTTATCAAAGACCATGGTTGGGCCAAAAAGTCACCCAGTGAGGCGGGCAAAACAAACCAACCCTCTATGGCCGGAGAAACCAGCCTTGTCAATAAACCTATTGTAATAAAGACCAGCACATTGATTACGATCAATTTTTCGGCAATGTTCAGTCTTGCGTATTGATATCTTAGTCCTCCTGTCATCATCAGTTCCAGCGATTTTTATCGAACGAGTTTTTTTTCCAGTACCACATGACAACAAAGCCTACGACCGCCCCACCTACATGTGCCAAATATGCCGTATTACTTGGACTAAAAAAAGACTGCCCGGTAACGGCAGAAATAACGTCCAATAAAATAATCCCTGGGATAAAATATTTTGCCTTTATTGGTATAGGTAGAAAAATCATCATCAATTCTGCGTTGGGGTTCATGACGCCGAAAGCCGCCAAGACACCCATTATGCAGCCCGATGCACCTACCATTGAGGCGAAGTAGGCATTTTGGTAAATGGGGAAAGCTTCCCTAAGCTTTTCAATCTGTAATTCTGTTAAACCTTGAATAGTCTGGTTCGATGACATCATCTGTACTATTTGGTCATTGGTTAGACCCAAGTTCAACAATTCATTGTGAATAGGTGCGTAATTGAAATAATACCCTCCTATCTGAAACAAAGCCGCTCCTAAGCCCGCTGAAAAATACAGAAACAAAAATTTATTCTTACCTAAATACTGTTCCACCGGTCCGCCGAACATCCAAAGTGCAAACATATTGAAGCCAATATGGGCAAAGCCCCCGTGCATGAACATGTGTGTAACGATCTGCCAGATCGCAAAATTTTCATTCTCAGGAAACCACAATGCAAACCATTGGTACATCTGATTACCGTACATTTCTGTCGCGATAAAAAACAATACGTTTATAATCAGTAAATGCTTTACCGTTTCGGTCAATCTATTCATCTAAATAAATTTTTTATCAATATCCTTTTCGGTTATCGTAATATATACGGGCTTGTTGAACGGACTCACCATTGCATCCTTACAGGCAAAAAGGTCATTTACCAAGGCCAGTTGAGAAGCGTCATCCAATACCTCGCCTGTTTTTACCGAGAGACTTTTTGCCAACGTTTTCGCCAGTATATCGGTCTGGGAAAAATTATCCCCCACCACTTCCATTTGACAATCTGATATCAATTGCTCCAATACCATGCCCACTTCGCTTTCCGACACTAAAAGAGGCACTCCGGTAATCTCGATATAGGTACTGTCCATCTTACCAAAAACAAAGCCAATGGTGGTCAAACTTTCTTGTATTTCGTTTAAAATTGCCATATCGGATTTGGAGAACGGCAAGGCTATTGGAAAAAGTAATTGCTGGCTGATCGCCTCTTGCATGGTAATGTTCTTCAGAAATTTCTCATAGAGAACCCGCTGATGGGCCCTATTTTGATCAATGACGATCATACCTGATTTTATGGTGGTAACCACATACTTTCTGCGCAATTGAAACGTAGTGGTCGCCTGTTCGGTCTGTTCTTGTTTCCCTTCGAAAATAGATCCGGTAATAGTATCCGACTCGAATTGCATACTGCTAAAGGCCTCTTCTTTTCCCACCTCCGATTCGAGCCCTATATAAAGTCCTTCCCATGAACTTGATCCACCTGTATTTACCAGATCGCGGCGGTAATTTTGAGTGGCCACCTCTTTTTGACCCATTTCTAAAAACGGATTGAAACCCGCATCGACACTTACCTTAGGTAACTCGGCAGTACGGTTTTTATAATCGTACGGGGTCACTAAATTTTGGTCTTGTTCAAAGTCTATGGCGGGCATCACATTGAACTGGCCCAAACTATGCTTTATCGTTGACCTCAAAATGGCATATAAGGTATGCTCATCGTCGAACTTTACCTCGGTTTTGGTGGGGTGTATGTTGATATCGATGGAGGCCGGATCTACTTCTAAATACAAAAAATAGCCTGGGTATGAATCGGACCGTACAAGACCTTCAAAGGCCGACATGACCGCATGATGCAAGTATGGACTCTTGATAAAGCGTTGGTTCACGAAAAAAAACTGTTCTCCCCTACTTTTTTTAGAAAATTCGGGCTTATTTATGAATCCTGATATTCTCACCACCTGGGTATCTTCGGCTACGGGAACCAATTTTAGATTGGTCTTGCCACCCATAACATGAACAATGCGTTGCCTGTAGTTGGCACTTGGTAAATTAAAAACTTCACTACCGTTATTGTAAAAATGAAACGCTATCGACGGATGCGCCAGCGCAACACGATGAAATTCATCGATAATATGGCGAAGTTCTACTTGGTTCGATTTTAAAAAATTACGCCGTGCGGGTATATTAAAAAAAAGATTCTTGACCGCCATTGAAGTACCCTTGGGTACCGCCGCCACTTCGTGCAAGAGTATCTTGCTGCCCTCGATCTTTAACTGCGTGCCTACCTCGGCGTTCTCCTGCTTCGTCTGCATATCAACATGGGCGATGGCCGCGATCGAGGCCAGAGCCTCACCGCGAAAACCCTTGGTGCTTAAGTTGAAGAGATCTTCGGCTTTCTGAATTTTAGACGTAGCGTGACGCTCAAAACTTAAACGCGCATCGGTGGTACTCATACCGATACCATCATCGACCACCTGTACCAAGGCCTTGCCACCGTCTTTCACTATCAGCTTTATGGTGCTTGCGCCGGCATCAATAGCATTTTCTAAAAGTTCTTTCACCACAGAGGCAGGCCGCTGAACGACTTCCCCAGCTGCGATTTGGTTGGCAACATGGTCGGGTAAAAGTTTGATGATGTCCGCCATTATTGTCCGAAGAATATAGAAATGTCAAAATCGATGATAAATAGGAAAATCAGGATTAGAATGGAAATTATGATGAACATTCGAAGCCGCATATTTCGATCACCCTCTCGTTTCGCGTCTGCAATGGCACTTTGAAACTTACCCTTCAAGCCTCTTGGTGAGTCGACCGTGGTGCGAAATTGATCAAATTTGTATTCGATTTTAAACGGACTACCCTCACCCTTATCGTCATAATAACGCGGTTGATAGTCGAACTCCCTGTTCTTGCGTAATCTTGTGAATTTGCTGATAAAACCCATGGAATGTAAAGTTAACGAAATTGAAAAAAACACCCCTAACAAATCTTAAATTGTTAACAAAATTGGCGTGCTGAGGGTACGATACCTTCTGTTTAAGGAAAATCAAAGAATGTGCCGTTTTAAACTAGTGCAAGCTTAAATACCGCCCTAGGCCCATGTAGGGTTCAAGATTACCGAACTGTTCACTCTAGGTTAAACGCTCGTAGAAACTTTTGGGACCAACCCGATCGTAGAGTTTAGAGCCCGTAACTAGGCACCTTTGCCGTGGCTATCTACAACCTTGTTGCAGCATAGGATCATGAATTTCACCTGCCTAAGGTAGCCATCTTTATCGCCGCAATGGCGGCCTCGGTGCCTTTGTTACCATGTTTACCCCCACTGCGGTCTTGGGCCTGTTGCAGGGTGTTGTCGGTAAGCACACAGAAAATGACCGGAACCCCTGATTGAATGTTCAGGTCCATAATACCTTGGGCGGTAGCATGGCAAACGAAGTCGAAGTGTTTGGTTTCACCTTGAATAACACTGCCAATGGCGATAACCGCGTCAACCCTTTTCGCCCCGATCATTTTTTGACATCCCAAGGGAAGTTCAAAACTACCCGGAACGTTCCATCGGATGATATTTTCTTTGACGGCCCCACAATCAAGAAGCGCCTCTAGAGCTCCTTTATAAAGCGCTTCGGTAATCTCCGTATTCCATTCAGAAACAACGATCCCAAACCGAAGATGATTCGCGTTTGGGATCGTTGATCTATCGTATGTAGATAAATTTTTATTTACCGTGGCCATCAGTTTCCACTTTTTGCCATTCCTATAAAAGCATCTATGGTCACAGCCTCATCAGAAGTAGAGAACTCATCTTTAATCCTTTGAAAGTACTTTAGGGCCTTATCATTCTGTTTTAGCTCCAGCGCGGTAACCCCGGCCTTGTACAAGAACTTGGGGGTCGTGTACTGATTTACGCTATGGGCTATGGCCTTCTCGTAATAGCCCAGGGCATCGGCAGGCTGTCCCAATTGCATAAAGGCATCTCCTAAGCCGCCTTTGCCCAAAGCGCCCAATACCTCGTCATCTGATGAAAAATCTTCTAAATGACCAATAGCTTCCTGATATTTCTGCATGTTCAAATAAGCCATCCCAGCAGCATAGTTGGCCAGGTTGGCCGCTTTCGTGCCACCGTACTCATCAATAATATCCAAGAATCCGTATTTACCCTCGGCGCCTGTTAACGCCAGGTTGAACAATGAATCTTTAGCGGTTTCGTTGGTAAGCGCCTGATCGAAATATTGTTGAGGATAGTACATTTCATTGGCAGCGCTCGTCTCTTTCGGATTCTGTACAAATTGTACATAAGCCAGATATCCTAAGACACCTACCGCGATTACGCCGATCACGCCTAATATGTAGTTTTGGTTTTTGGAAACCCATTCCTCACTTTTTGAAGCGGTCTGGTCCAAGGTACTAAATACCTCTGCGGTAGTACTTTCCTGTTCTTGAATCAGTTGCTCCTCTTCTTCGTTCTTAGGTTTGAACCCCCTCTTTTTATATGTAGCCATCACTATTTTAATTGGTCGCGCAAAAATATAGTTTTTATTGAAATCGTGAAGGGTATTTATTCGTTATTTTTGGATATTTTGCGCGTCTGCCAATGTTTGAAAATAAAATACCCTTTGTAAATCGGAATGCATTTAAAGCACCTTTCAGTAATCAACTATAAAAATTTCGACTCGCGAGACTTTGAATTCGACGCTAAGATCAATTGTTTTGTCGGTGCCAACGGAATCGGAAAGAGCAATGTGCTCGATGCCATTTACCACATGGCCCTTGGCAAGGGCTATTTCAACCCTGTCACAACCCAGAACATCAGGCACGATGAAGAATTCTTTGTACTCGACGGAACTTTTATAAAGCATGAACGGGAAGAAAAAATACTATGCAGTTTAAAACGGGGCGCACAGAAAATCATCAAACGAAACGGAAAAGCGTATGATCGTCTCTCTGACCATATCGGTTTGCTGCCCTTGGTCATTATTTCACCGGCCGATCGCGACCTTATCGTTGAAGGCAGTGAAACTCGCCGCAAGTTCATTGATAGTGTGATCGCCCAATCTGACAAAAAATACTTGCAAGACCTTATCAAGTACAACCAAGTGCTGTCTCAACGCAATTCACTTTTGAAATATTTTGCGGCCAACCGAACCTTTGACGCAACCACCTTAACGGTTTACAATGAACAACTTACAGCCTACGGAACCGCGATTTTCAAAAAACGCGCCGCATTCATGAAGGCCTTTATTCCCATTTTCAAATCGCAGTACGAGGTTATTTCAGGCCACCAAGAAGAGGTCTCCCTTACCTATGAGAGTGCTCTATTCAATGAAGATCTGTTATCACTTTTGATCTCGAACAGCGATCGCGACCGAGCATTGCAATTTACTAGTGTAGGGGTGCATAAAGATGACCTCGCACTGCAGATCGCCGGCCACCCTATCAAGAAATTCGGAAGTCAAGGGCAGCAAAAGTCGTTCTTGATCGCCCTCAAGTTCGCACAGTTCCATTTCATGAAGGCCATAGAGGGTATTTCGCCCATACTATTGCTTGACGATATTTTTGACAAATTGGATGAAAACCGGGTAGCCCATATCATAGGCATGGTCGACAAAGAGACATTCGGACAAATATTCATCAGTGATACCCATGCAGAGCGGACGGAAAATGTGGTAAAAACTATTCATCAGACCTATAAAATCTTTACATTGTAGTATGCGCAACATTTCTTTTTCTCTATTTTTTATTTTTATGGGATGCACCCAAAAAATTATCGAGGAGGATCTCAAGAACTTGAACGGTTATTGGGAAATTGAAAAAGTAACCTTCCCGAATGGGGAAACCAAGGACTATTCGGTAAGCACTACCATAGATTATATTGAATTGAAGGATGGCGGGGGATTCCGAAAAAAAGTGCAGCCCAGGTTCAATGGCACCTTCGAAACATCGAACGATGCGGAGTTTTTTGAAATAGTGCATCACGAAAATGGGTTTGAATTCCGCTATAAGAATGCCGATAACGAATGGCAAGAAAAATTACTCTTTATTTCCAATGATAGATTCTCAGTGATCAATCAAGATACCTTAAGGTATACCTACAAGCGATTTCAGCCCATAGATGCAACACCATAATGGCAAAAAGAAAAAATGACAATTTGAACATGGGGGAAGCCCTCAACGAGTTTATCAAGGCCAATAAACTCGAAAAAGGTATTGACAAGGTGAACGCGCAAGAGGCCTGGGCAACGCTCATGGGCAATGGGGTGAACAACTATACCACGGCCGTTGAGCTGAAAAATGACACCCTTTTTGTTTCCTTATCCTCGTCTGTGCTTCGTGAAGAACTCAGCCATGGAAAATCAAGGATCATTGTAATGCTCAATGAAGAATTGGGGAAGGAGTTGATCAAAAAGTTAGTATTGCGGTGAGCTATGTGGTGCAGAAAATTTAGAACATAAAACCCTTTGATCTGCTGTGGTTTTACCTCACATCCTCGTAGATCTGGGCAAAAAAAACCCAATGTCTTCAAACATTGGGCATGTGCGATATAAAGCTAAAGATCCTGCTATCTAGTAAATTTCCCTTCCTGAAAAATGGAAAGTCCCTTCGATAGCTGCATTTGCATCACTATCGGAACCATGTATGGCATTCTCTGCGATGTCGGTCGCGAACAGCTTTCGTATCGTACCTTCCGCAGCATCTGCGGGATTGGTCGCACCGATCAGCGCACGGAAATCCTCTACCGCGTTGTCCTTTTCCAGAATTGCCGATACTATAGGTCCCCTTGTCATAAAATCGACCAATTCACCAAAAAACGGGCGCTCTTTGTGGATGGCGTAGAATTCTTGGGCGTCCCTCTTGCTCAATTGCGTGTACTTCATCGCGATGATCTTGAAGCCGGCTGAGGTTATCTTAGCTAAAATTCCACCAATGTGTCCATTTTCAACAGCATCGGGCTTGATCATGGTAAAAGTTCTATTTGTTGTCATTTTTCAAATTTTGTGCAAAAATAAGGTTTATTTGAGAATCGGCAACTTTTAGAAGGTTTGATATAAGTTGCCCAAAAGTTCACCCTGATCGCCCCGTATTTCAAAAGTGACCTTTTTTGCCCTCAAATCGAAGCGTAGCAAACCGAAACTTTCTGTCTTCACCACCGTGCCCACCCTAAACGGATTGGGCTCTCCCTTAAATGCCGAATAGGCATGGGTAAGTCCGCTACTGGTAAAATCGATCAGCGGATATGACATTCCCGCAACGGTAGCTTTTGAAAATTCAGAAATATGTCGGTCACCTGAAAGAATCATTACCCCCTTCGCCTTGGTCTCGGCGATCATCTTCTCCAACCGATCCACCTCGTGCGGAAAATTTCCCCAGCACTCGAAACCGTGCTCGTTCGACAAGAACTGAACACTGCTGACCACGATGTTGAAATCGGCCGAAGAATTCTTCAATTGCCCTTCAAGCCATTGCCACTGGGTAGTACCAAGCATGGTGCCTTCTCCGTACGGATTGGGTTTCAATCTTTTATCGCTCTCCGTATCTGGGGTTACGGAAGTTCTAAAATAGCGGGTGTCGAGTACGATTACCTTAATTTTTCCTTCTGCCAGCACATAATCATGCGCGGTATAGATTCCCTCTTGGTTTCGCCTTGGGCTATCTTTTGATATTCCCATAAAATCAAGGAATTCTTGCTGACTTGCCTCTTTGGCATGGTATTCCACTCCCCCATCGTTCAACCCGTAATCATGGTCGTCCCAAGTACCGATGATCGGAATTTTCCGTTTCATGTCGGCGTATCCTTCGATAGCGTTTTGGGCCTTGTAAACCTCGCGTAAATGCTGCATATTATCGGTGTCGGCATAAACGTTGTCTCCTCCCCATATCCATACATCAGCATTCGTAGCGGTGATATCGTCCCAAAGCAGGTTGCTCAACGTGTGCTTGTTACAAGAGCCGAATGCGATCGTAAAATCAATGTTGTTTGAATTTTCAGCGCTAATGGCCCACTTTGACCTACATGCTATCAATAGAAAAGTAAGTCCGCCTAATAGTAGATATTTTCGCATTCCCCTCAGGTTTTTGTGAGTGACAAAAATAGCTTTTTAGGGTTTACTGTCTGTGTTATATTATTGTATCTTTGCCCGCATGAATTTAGCCACCATAGACGCCGTTAAGAAATTACTGGCCGTACCACAACAAATCGTTATCGTTCCCCATAAAAATCCCGATGGAGACGCGATAGGATCTACATTGGCCTTGTGGCATTATTTAAAAAACAGGGGGCAGTCGGTCGTGATCGTTTCCCCCAACGATTATCCCAAATTCTTGAAATGGATGCCCGGTAACGAGCATATCCTCAATTTTGAAAAGGACAATTCGCAGGCCAAGGAAGCCATTGCCAGTGCCACGGTGATCTTTACCCTTGATTTCAACCATTTAGGGCGAGTTGGTCAACTACAACCGATTCTTGAAGAAAAAGAAGCGACCTTCATTATGATCGACCATCATCAGGCTCCAGCAGATTATGCCCAGATCATGTACACCGATGTCACCATGAGCTCTACCTGTGAAATGGTCTATAATTTTATGGCTTTTTTAGGAGATACGAATACCATTACCCGAGAAATGGCAGACTGTCTCTATACGGGCATTATGACCGATACGGGCTCTTTTAAATTTTCATCGACAACCAGTAAAACACATCTTATCGTTGCAGATTTGATGAGCAAGGGTGCCAACAACACCAAAATACATAATCTGGTCTACGATACCAATACGCCAAGCAAATTGCACCTCTTGGGGTGCGCCCTGAAGAATATGGTGATCCTACCGCACTATAGCACGGTATATATTACTCTGAGTCAAGAAGAATTGGAAGCCCATGATTATCAAAAAGGAGATACCGAAGGCTTCGTGAACTACGGGCTGACCCTAGAGGGCATTCGGTTAGCCGTTATTTTTATTGAGAACAAAGAAGAGGGAATCATCAAAATATCGTTCCGATCTGAAGGTGATTTTTCGGTAAATGAATTTGCCCGCAACCATTTTGGCGGTGGGGGCCACGATAATGCCGCAGGGGGCCGAAGTGATGCTACTATGAATGCGACTACCTCTTATTTCGTTTCCCTTTTAGAGCAGTACAAAGACAAACTGAACGCATGAAGTATCAAATCTATTATTTACTCTTGATCGCACTTGCCAGCTGTCAAGGTCCGGAACCCCGCAGACCTGTTAAGGTCAATTCAGGTAGCGTTTTTAAAGAATCTATTGCACGCAGTAAGGCGCTCTTGGCTAAAGAAGAACAAATGATCCAAGATATCATAGCCAAAGATTCGCTACATACCTATCTTCAAAGTGCCGCGGGATCTTGGTATTACTACAATGTTAAGGATGATACTTCGAACCTGACCCTACAACCCAACGATGTGGTCACCTTGACCTATAATATGGTAAGTTTCGATAACGACACCATCTATACCATGCGCGATATCGGTATTCTACAGTTCAAGGCAGATAAACTTGATCTTTTTCAGGGACTCAGAAATAGTGTTCCCCTTCTGAAGGAAAATGAGACCGCCACCTTTCTGTTTCCATCCTCCTTGGGGTACGGGTATTATGGCGATAAGAACAAAATAGGCACGAACGTGCCCTTGAAATCAACTCTTACAATTTTAAAAATAGATAAACAACAAGACAGTATCAATTAAACCCAATACAATGAAGAAAGCATTTCTATTATTTTTAACCCTGGGCATGGCCTTAACAAGTTGCAAATCGAGTAAACATGGTGATTTGGGCGATGGCGTTTTTGCCGATATACAAACGAATAAAGGCGATATCATATTGAGATTGGAATATGAAAAAACCCCCGTGACGGTGGCCAATTTTGTTTCTTTAGCAGAGGGAAACAATCCATTCGTAGCTGAAGAGTACAAGAACAAACCTTATTATGACGGACTAATATTCCATAGGGTCATGAAAGATTTTATGATTCAAGGGGGAGACCCGCTTGGAACAGGAAGTGGCAACCCCGGCTATAAGTTCATGGACGAGTTCAACGATTCTTTATTGCATGACAGAAAAGGCATCTTATCGATGGCCAACGCAGGACCGACCACCAATGGCAGCCAATTTTTCATCACCCACGCCCCAACACCTTGGTTGAACGGAAGACACACCATATTCGGTGAAGTGGTTGAGGGCATGGCCGTTGTAGATTCCATAGCGAATGTACCGGTAGGGGGCGCGAATAGACCTGTTGACAGTATCATAATGAACAAAGTGGAAATTATTCGCATCGGTAAAGAAGCTAAAAAGTTCGATGCAGTTGCCCTTATGACCGATTATTTCGATAAGGAGGGAGAGCGTTTGGCGGCCATTGAAAAGGAGAATGCAGAAAAGGCGGTAGCTGCGGAAAAGGTAAAAATGGCCACGGCCATGGCCATAACTGCCGATAAGGCAAAAGCCAATAAACTACCTTCTGGTTTGAATATATTGACCATTCAGGAAGGTTCCGGTGAACAACCAAAGTTAGGTCAACAGGTGTTGGTCAAATATGCCGGCTACCTAGAAGATGGCACCTTGTTCGATAGCAATTACCAAGAAGTCGCCACTGCATATAACGTGTTCGATTGGAACCGGGAACAGGGTGGTGGTTACGAAGCCATGCCCATGTTGTACAGCACCGAATCGCAATTAATCGCCGGTTTTAGGGAAGGTCTACTTACTATGAAGGTCGGGGACAAGGTGCGTTTGTTCATTCCACCACATTTAGGATATGGCGAACAAGGTGGCGGACCGATACCGCCGAGCTCAAATCTTGTTTTCGATGTTGAGATTACCGGAATAGCGCAATAAAGAAAAAAATTACAAATAGCCCGCAAATGCGGGCTATTTGGTTTAATTTCATGCTGTAAACGCGAAGTAAGTTATACAAGACGTTTTTTTCACTAAACCATCTGATATGAAAAAGTGGCTTACCCATGTCTTCTTTTTTTCACTTTTAGTGCTTTCGGCATGCTCCCCATCCGAAAACAACCCCATAGTTATAACGGAAGACGGTCCAGATATGGGTCAAGACCCTATAATTTCAGGGTCATCGGCTGTCGATACCTACGGTCAATTGCGCGTATCGGAGAACAAGATGGTCGATAAAAATGGGAATACCGTGCAGCTGCGGGGCATGTCGATATCATGGAGTAATTGGTGGCCGCAATTCTATACCAAAGAAGTCGTAAAATGGCTGAAAGACGATTGGAACATTAGTATCGTTCGGGCCTCCATGGGTGTTGAAGACCAAGGCGGATATCTAGAATTCAAGGACAGGGAAAAAGCAAAGATTTTTACGGTAATCGACGCCGCAATTGAAAACGGTATCTATGTCATAGTAGATTGGCACAGTCATTATGCCCAGGATCATCTTGAAGAGGCCATAGCGTTCTTTGCCGAAGTTGCCGAAAAATATGGAAGTAACCCCAATATCATTTATGAAACCTATAATGAACCGCTAGATACCGTATCATGGACCGAAGTACTTAAGCCCTATCACGAGGCCGTGATCGGCGAAATTCGAAAATACGACCCGGATAATATCGTGGTCGCCGGTACCAGGTCATGGTCGCAACGGGTAGATGAAGTTGTGGGCCATGAATTGAACGATCCCAACGTAATGTACACCCTTCACTACTATGCCGCAACACACCAACAAGAGTTACGTGATATTGCGCAAATAGCGATTGATGCCAAGATTCCCCTTTTTGTTACCGAATTCGGCGTTACCGAATATAGCGGTGACGGTTTTATCGATGTTGCCGAAGCGGAAGTTTGGTGGGCATTTTTGGATGCCAACAAAATATCGTGGTGCAATTGGTCTATAGCCGACAAAGAAGAAAGTTCTGCAGCGGTTAAACCCGGCGCGAGCGGAACCGGAGGGTGGCCCGATAGCATGCTTACCCCATCAGGACTCATGGTGCGGGAAGTATTGCGAACCAAGAACCCGCAATGGTAGCCTGCCTATTTCTTGGGAATGTCCTTCAAGATTTCCTGTACAAAGCCCCAGAATTTTTTTACCGAGGAGATACGAACCCGTTCATCTGGTGAATGGGCGCCCAAAATTGTAGGGCCGAAACTGACCATGTCCATATCAGGATAGTTTCTTCCTAGAATACCACATTCCAATCCGGCATGGCAGGCCACTACTTTTGGTTCTTCATGAAACAAGCTTTCATACTTGGATTTTAAAACCTCCAGAATTTCAGACTTCGGATTCGGGTTCCATCCGGGATAATCCCCAGAAAAAATAACTTCATAGCCTGCTAGTTCAAATGCCGATTTTAAGGAGTTTGCCAAATCCATTTTAGCGGTATTGACAGAGGAACGTGTTAGGCAACCAATTTTTATTTCCCCATTTCGCATTTCCACTCTGGCAATATTGTTTGAGGTTTCGACCAGATCGGGCATGGTGGCGCTCATCGCATAGACCCCATTGTGTGCTGTATAGATGGTTCTTAAAAAATCCCTGACCTTACGATATTCCATACAAAAATCAGGTCGTTCTATTGCTTCCAGCGTAATGCCCAGGTCAGGTTCTGCAAAAGATAGTTCACTTTTTATAGCATCGGACCACTTTTGAAACTCCACCTGAAACCCGTCGTTCGATGGATTCATGGCGATCGTGGCCACACTCTCTCTGGGAATCGCATTGCGCAGCCCCCCACCATCGATTTCACAAAGATTGGCATCAAAAAGAAATACGCAGTTATACAATAAGCGATTCATGATCTTATTGGCATTGCCCAAACCTTTATGGATGTCCATTCCGCTATGCCCTCCTTTCAAACCTGCTATCGTAATTCTGTACCCGACGGTATCAGATTGCGTATTTTCTATGTTATACCTGCCAAATGCGGTAACATCGAGCCCTCCGGCGCAACCAATATCGATTTCATCGTCTTCTTCCGTATCAAGGTTCAATAAAATCGCTCCCTTTAATACCCCCGCCTCAAGTGCCATCGCCCCGGTCATGCCTGTTTCTTCATCAATGGTAAAAAGTGCCTCCAACGGCGGGTGGGCTATATCGGTACTTTCCAACAAGGCCATAATGGTGGCCACTCCCAATCCGTTATCGGCGCCTAAAGTTGTTCCCTTCGCTTTGACCCAATCGCCATCAACGAACATTTCGATACCCTGCTTTTCAAAATCAAAAATCGTATGGTTGTTCTTTTGGTGCACCATATCTAAATGTGATTGAAGGGTCACCGTTTTTCTATCTTCCATGCCCAAAGTGGCCGGTTTACGTATGATGACATTGCCTACAGTATCTGAAAAAGTTTCCAACCCGAGCGATTTTCCAAAATCGATCATAAAACGAATCATATGTTCCTCTTTTTTTGAAGGCCTTGGTACGGCGTTCAGGTCGGCAAATTTGTTCCAGACTACTTTAGGTTCAAGGGCTCTGACTTCGGTACACATGGATTATACTATTTATGATTTCAAAAGTACACATAGCAAAATGATTTGGCTATTTTTGAAGCAATGAAAAACAACTTGCGAAACGGTATCGCCCTTAGCCTAATTCCCCAGATCATGTTGGTTCAGTGGTTGGCTTTGCATCCGCAATGGGTAGAAAATTATTACAGTAATGGCATCTACCCTGTAGTCAGTAAATTTTTCAGAACGCTCTACGGGTGGGTTCCCTTTTCGGTAGGAGAACTGATTTATTCTACCTTGATCATTCTGGCAATTCGTTACCTTATTATCAACCGGAAAAAAATAAAGGGCAACAAACTTATTTTTGTCCGCGATACCGTTATGGTGCTCTCGGTGCTCTACTTCACCTTTAACCTCACTTGGGGGCTCAATTACTACCGCGAACCCCTTGCTGAGCGACTGGAGATAAAGAATGAAGCCTCTTTCGACACCATAAAGGCACTGGCCGAAAAATTGATCACCCGAACCAATGCACTTCAGTTCAAGATAACCCAGGATTCTTCGGCAATGGTGAAAGTACCCTATACCAAAAAAGAGATCTTCGATAAAACCATTGCCAGCTATGCCGACCTTGAAAGTCAAATGCCGTACTTAGGCTACCATCGCCCGAATATAAAAAACTCTATGTACAGTATCATGTCAAGCTATATGGGTATCGGAGGCTACCTGAATCCGTTTACGAACGAGGCACAGGTAAATAGTAAAACGCCCATGTTCCGTTTTCCCGTGGTCAGCGGACATGAAATTGGGCACCAGGTTGGCTATTCCGCTGAGAACGAAACGAATTTTATCGGCTATTTGGTAACACTTAAAAATAAGGACCCCTACTTTCAGTATTCGGCCACCTCCTACGCCCTGAGCCATTGTCTGAACGCATTGGGGCGAGACGATGAGCAATTGACCAGGACACTATACGCAACACTCAATGAAGGGGTAAGAAAGAACTATAAGGAGTTACAAGATTTTCAGGAAGCCTACGAGAACCCTATCGAGCCTATTTTTAAATCGATTTTTAGTGCATTCTTGAAAGCGAACAACCAAGCTGACGGTATTCAGAGTTACGGTAAGGCTGTAAATCTGATCGTTGGCTATCATGAGAAGCATCCCTTGTAAAGTAGGCGCGGCGTTTGGTTCGTTGGAGAATTCCAATTTTCTATTCGCAGCAATACGCCAAAACCGAAAATCTTCTTATCCGAACCAAAAATAACCCCACGTCTTAGTAAAATACAATTACTTCCCATATATTTAGAAAGACTAATTAACGGATACAATACATTATGAAAATGAGACTTCTCGCGCTCGCCCTTATGTGGTGCGGCGCAACCCTACTCGCACAGGAGTACTTCCCTGAAAACGACGGGGTAAAATCGAAGAACAATAACTATACGGCCTTTACCAACGCAAAGATCTACATCACCCCTACCCAAATCGTAGATGGGGCTACCCTGATGATCCAGAACGGAAAAGTAGTTCAGGTAGGCCCATCGGTGAGTATTCCCAAAAATTGCGTTGTGATCGACCTGAAGGGGAAATCTGTCTACCCATCGTTTATCGATATCTATTCGACATTCGGCGTGGAGCAAGCTAAAAGGGCAACGGGTTCTGGCCGGTCTGACCAATATGACCCTTCACGCGAGGGCTTTTATTGGAACGACCATATTATGCCCGAAAATGATGCGGTGGCAAAATTCAAGTACGATGAAAAAGAAGCCAAAGAACTTATAGATGCAGGTTTCGGGGCCGTCAATTCACACATTCAAGATGGTATCGCCCGGGGTACAGGGGTACTTATCGCCCTGAACGGTTCGGGTAGCGATGCACTGCGCATTCTAGACGATACCTCGGCACAGTATTTTTCGTTCACGCGCAGTATCGCGAAAAGACAATCGTACCCTTCTTCGCTAATGGGCGCGACCGCTTTGTTGCGGCAATTGTACAGTGATATGAACTGGTACGCCGCGGGCAACTCAGAAACTAAAGATCTCTCACTAGAAGCATTGATAGAAAACAAGAATCTCGTACAGATCTTTGAGGCCAAGGACAAGGGCAACGCCCTTCGCGCCGATAAGATCGGCGATGCGTTTGGCATTCAATATGCTATTTTAGGTGGGGGCGATGAATATGAGACCGTGGCGGAGATCAAGGCTACGAATGCCAAGTTCATATTGCCCTTGAACTTTCCTGATGCCTACGATGTATCGAATCCGTTCGAGGCTAGCTATGTCGCCCTGAAAGATATGCGGCATTGGAACCAGGCTCCCGCAAATCCAAAAATACTGGCCGAGAACGGCGTTGTTTTCTCTTTCACCGTACACGACTTGAAATCGCCGTCAGAACTGAAGGAAAAACTGATAAAGGCCATTCAATACGGACTACCAAAAACAAAGGCCTTAGAAGCGCTCACCACGGTACCTGCAACTATTTTGGGCAAATCGACTACCCTAGGTTCGCTGCAAGTGGGAAGTCAGGCGAATTTTTTGATCACTTCTGGCGATATCTTCGACAAAAACACCACCCTATATGAAAACTGGGTTCAGGGGGTAAAAAATGTGATCAACGATAAAAACCAAAAAGATATTCGGGGCAACTATGACCTCATAACAGGCGGTATCACCTATACCCTGGCCATCAAGGGCGAACCGGCCAAACCATCGATGGAGGTGAAACAAGATACCCATAAGCTAAAGTCAAAGATCGATTATAAGAACAATTGGTTTGAACTTTCCTTTTCTACGGACAAAGGTGAAAAAAACTTCCGGATGACCGGCCTGGTCAGCGAAGCATCGGAACACCTAAATGGGAAAATAATACTTCCCGATGGCAACGAATCCAACTTTACCGCAATAAAGACCAGTGCATTTTCCGAAGATAAAAAAGATATCGAAAAAGAAGCACCCGCACCCGAAGTGGTCGCCATCACCTACCCCAATGTAGGCTTCGGATATCAAACAAAACCGAAACAAGAGACCATCCTATTTAAAAATGCCACAGTCTGGACGAGCGAGGAAGCGGGTATACTGGAAAACACCGATGTTCTTGTAAAAGATGGTAAAATTTCGAAAATTGGCAAAGACCTCAAGACCGGCAACGCGAAGGTAGTCGACGCCACGGGCAAACACCTAACCGCCGGCGTAGTGGATGAACACACCCACATCGCGGCATTGGCGGTGAACGAATCAGGTCACAATTCAACCGCCGAGGTTAAAATGGAAGACGTGGTCGATAACGAGGATATCGACATCTACCGTCAGCTGGCCGGTGGGGTAACCTCGGTACAGCTGCTGCACGGCTCGGCAAACCCCATCGGTGGGCGTTCGGCCATTTTAAAATTGAAATGGGGCGAATCGGCGGCCAAAATGGTTTATGACAATACTCCGAAATTCATCAAATTCGCCCTGGGCGAGAACGTAAAACAGTCGAATTGGGGCAGTGAAAGCCGATTTCCTCAGACCAGAATGGGTGTTGAACAGGTGTTCATGAACTACTTTCAAAGGGGTAGGGAATATGATGCAAAAAAGAAGAGCGGTCAACCTTATCGTTACGACGAGGAGTTAGAGGTGATCGCAGAAATCTTGAACGGTGAACGTTTTATCAGTTGCCACTCCTACGTACAGAGTGAAATCAATATGATGATGAAAGTGGCCGAGAAATTCAACTTTAGGGTCAATACCTTCACCCATATACTAGAAGGCTACAAAGTTGCCGACAAAATGGCGGCACATGGCGTGGGCGCAGGTACTTTCAGTGACTGGTGGGCCTATAAGTTCGAAGTGAACGATGCCATTCCGTACAATGCGGCGATCATGCACAGCGTGGGTGTTACGGTTGCCATAAACAGTGATGATGCCGAAATGGCGCGACGCTTGAACCAAGAAGCTGGCAAAACCGTAAAATACGGGGGTATGAGCGAACTAGAGGCCTGGAAGATGGTAACCATTAATCCTGCTAAGTTATTGCACATCGATAACCGCGTTGGAAGTATCAAAGAGGGCAAGGATGCCGATCTGGTGCTGTGGACGGACCATCCGCTATCGGTGTACGCAAAATCGGAAAAGACCCTTATCGAAGGGGTCACCTATTTTGATCTTGAAAAAGACCAAGAAATGCGGGAAGCCTTGAAACAAGAACGCAACAAATTGATCAACATGATGTTGAAGGAAAAAGAAGGGGGCGCTGCGACAAAAATGCCTCAAATGAAGAAGAAAGAACGCATGACCTGTGAATCGATCTAATTTTGTTGCCAGGCGCGAAGTACTGCTTATGAATTAATTGAGTGTTACGTACGGAGTATCAAGTACTAGGTATTAAGTGCTGAAGATGACGTGGTGAACGCCTTGCCTGAATGGTCGGGTTAGAAAAAATAAAACAAATAGCAAATAGGTTCTTGTAACGAGAACGATAATACGTTGAGAAATGAAAAAATTAACTACCATAGTAACCGCCCTAATGCTAACCATAGGCTTGACCGCCAGGACACAACAGACCCCGGCTAAAAAACAAACCGGACCGATCACCATTACTGGCGTAACGGCCCATATTGGTGATGGCACGATCGTTGAGAATTGTAACATCGTTTTTGAAAATGGAAAAATTACGGCCTTAGGCGCGGGCGTGGCAACGAAGGGAACGGTAATCGATGCCGCCGGTAAACATGTGTATCCGGGCATCATTGCGCCTGCAAAGCAATTGGGACTGGTGGAAGTTAATGCCGTGCGCGCGAGTGATGATCAAGACGAAATCGGTGAAATGATTCCCCACGTGCGAAGTTTGATCGCGTATAACGCAGAGTCTAAAGTAGTAGAAAGTATGCGCCCCAATGGTGTTCTATTAGGGCAGATCACACCTCAAGGCGGTCGTATTTCAGGCACTTCTTCCATTGTACAGTTCGATGCCTGGAACTGGGAAGATGCGGCCGTAAAGGTCGATGATGGTATTCATCTGCATTGGCCCGATAGCTTCAGGAACGGTCGCTGGTGGGAAGGCGAGGCACGCGGCAGACAGCCCAATAAAGACTACCAAAAACAGGTTGAGGAAGTGGCGACCTTTATGCAGAACGCCGCCGCTTATGGTAAGGGCGCCGCAAAAGAATTGAATCCTGCCTTTGCCGCCATGCAGGGCGTTTTCAACGGCGGTCAACGATTGTATGTCTACGCCGACGGTGAGAGGGAAATTATGGACGGCATTACCATGGCCAAAAATTCAGGTGCAAAGCACATTGTTCTAGTAGGCGGATACTTTGCCTATAGGATCACTGATTTTTTAAAGCAACATGATATTCCCGTTTTGGTGCAATTCACCCATAACCTACCTACCTTAGACGATGATGACTATGACCTGCCCTATAAGCTTCCGAAGCTATTGATGGATGCCGGTCTTCTAGTAGCCCTTCAGAATGGGGAGGCCTCGAACTTCCAGACGCGTAACCTGCCCTTTTATGCGGGTCAGGTAGTAGGTCAGGGAATGGAAAAAGAGAAAGCACTTCAAATGCTGACCGGTAACACCGCAAAAATATTGGGTATCGATGACGCCTACGGTACCTTAGTAGTCGATAAAAGTGCCACCTTATTTGTATCGGCCGGTGATGCCCTTGACATGCGTACCAACCTATTAAGCCATGTTTTTATCGATGGCCGCAACGTCTCCTTAGAAACCCATCAAACAGAACTTTGGAAACGATATACAGAGAAGTATGAAGGGGAATGAAGAGGGATTGAAATTGGAAATTTGAGATTGGAAATCTGAAGTTAGAAACAGATCTTATAACCTCAAGGGTACTTAAATAGAGCCCGCGAAAGCCTGCTCTATTTTTTTACTTCCTTTTTATAGGTGGGCCGAGAAATACCTAGTCGACATGGTAGTCCGTGGGTTGCTATGCCAACTCCCAGAACGCTGGTTTATTCCCTTTAAATCAGCTGAATATTTTATACCTTAGAGAAATGGTTGAGCCAGATGCTTACCAATCTGGCCGTTACTTGATAAAAAGATGGATCATGGGCAACATTTCACGGAAAACTTTCTTAACACAAACAGGTATGCTGAGCACTTCATTGGTTTTAGGGCAGGGACTTGATTTTTTCTCAACATCGAATATGGCTTTGGCTTCGGAAAGCGTGATCGTTGAAAAACCCCTAGAGGCAGAAGATATTTTTTCATACATCAAGCGCCTACACGGTAAGATGCATCCTGCGCAATACCGCAAGATCTTAGGTGCTGCCAATATGTTCAAAGAAGGTGACCAGACCTTGGCCCTTGCGGCAAACGACGAAGCTTCGCGCCATAACGCCCGCACCTTACTCAACAACACAAAACTTAGTGACCTCGATAAGCACATCATCTACCAAGATGGAATTCACCAGCTGATACAAGAATCTACCTTTCATAAAGAATCTAAGCAAAACTGGACCTTGGGCCAACTTAAGCAGTTTATCTTGACCGAACCAGAAGAAGCCATAAAAAAGATCATGCCCTCCCTGACCAGCGATGTCATTGGCTGCCTCGTCAAGTTAATGAGCAACGAAGAGCTGATTCAAGTAGGGCAAAAAGTGTTCAACCCCTTACCCAACAGCCAGATCGGCAGCAAGGGCTATCTGAGCGCACGGGTACAGCCCAACTCCCCCACCGATAATACCGAGGATATCGCTTGGCAGGTTTTTGATGCCTGGTCTTATGCCGTGGGCGACTTGCTGTTGGGAACGAATCCCGTTTCAAGTGAACCGCAATCGGTGGCAAAAATAGAGCAGACGCTTTTTGATATCATCACCACTTTCGGTTTAGAGGCGACCTTGCCCAATTGTGTGCTTTCGCATATTGATGTTCAGGCTCAGGCCGAGGAACTAAAACCTGGCACAACAGGGGTCTGGTTTCAGAGTTTGGCGGGTACCGAGGCCGCCAATCAGACCTTTGATGTCACTATAGCCAAAATGTTCGGCCATGTGGCAAAAAGAAACGGCAGGTACGGACTCTACGCCGAAACGGGCCAAGGGGCCGATTTTACCAACGGCCACGGGGCAGGTTTTGATATGGTGTTACACGAGGCCCGAAAATATGGGTTCGTGCGTGCCTTGAAACAAAAAATGTGCGATTCTAAAACCCACGAAACATCACCTTGGGTCTTCTTGAACGATGTGGCGGGCTTTATAGGTCCTGAAGTGTTCAGAACAAAGGAGCAACTAGTGCGCTGCTGTTTAGAGGATACGGTTATGGGAAAATTGCACGGGCTGACCATTGGTCTTGATATATGCTCTACACTACATATGGATGTCACCTTAGATGACCTTGACTGGTGTATAGAACAGGTCATGCCGGCGAACCCGGCCTATTTGATGGCACTGCCTACCAAAAATGATCCCATGTTGAGCTATCTGACCACGGCATTCAGCAATCATGTAAAGATACGCGAGCAGTTTGGCTATAAGGTCAACGATGCCATGTGGCGCTTTTTCAAAAAGATAAACATCATTGACGCCGAAGGAAGACCCACCTCGTATTTCGGAGACCCCATATGGGTATACTACCAATATCGCTTGGCTAAAAACGATACCCGTAGTGAAGCCGAAATCTATGCCGAAGGGCACGCCTGCATCGCCCGAATACGCAAAAGGGGCGTACCTATTGCAACAGGTCATGGCGCACAAATTTGGGACCTCACCCCAGAACTCGAGAAAGAGGTACATACCCTCTACGAAGATGCCAAGGTAAGTTTATGGACCCAACTCGACCCCAACTTTACCGCGACCATTGCCTCGGCAGTGCGCATCAGCACCCAGTCTATTGACCGAAAAGACTATGTTTACCATCCTGAAAGCGGCGAAAAGCTTACAGTACCAGCCCTGCAGGCCCTAAAGAAGATCAGTGCCAACTGGCCCAAAGAAACACCTGATGTGCAGATTATCATTTCAGACGGACTCAACCCACGCGCCATTATGGACGAGGGGCATCTCGCCCCTTTTCTCAACGGACTCAAAAAAGGTCTGGAGGAAGACAATTACAGTGTTAGTGGGCAGACCATTGTCATGCTACACGGCAGGGTGCGTGCCGGCTATGCCTGTGGCGAAGTACTTTTTGGAAGTAACAAAACCAGCGCACGTAAGGGCATCATTCATATCATAGGCGAACGCCCAGGTTCGGGCCACCATAACTTCTCGGCCTATTTGACCGTAGCCTCGGCGAATACCTGGGCAAAAAAGGGAAGTGTTGACCACGACATTTCTAGGGTAATATCAGGAATTTCAGATACCGCCCTTCACCCCGAGCAGGCCGTTGTAGATACCCTAAGGGTATTTAAGTCACTTTTTACCCTCATTTAGAAAAGTAGTCCGTTTTTGAAACCAAATACGAGCTGCATCATCTTGAACCGAAACAGTAATGAAGGCAGCCTAAGGCTTTTGTTCACCTAATCGTAAAAAGTTTTTGAAAACCATCTGTGATTCGCAAACTAGGTAGATCTAAATGAATCCGTTGAACGGGTATCACCAAAACCGATGAACCCAATGCATACCGTAAAAATCTTTTTAGGCCCTCAAAAAAATACAAGGGAGTCTGGCCCGTTCAACTATATGTACCAAAGCTCTTTTTTTTTGCTCACGTCCGCTCTTACCGCCAAAGACACCAGTACGGAATCATTGAAACACCAAGGCCCATATAACCCTGAGGTCGCCATTGCATGGTACTTCCTAGCGGCCTAAATTACCCTGTCAGGCCTGGGTATCTTGAACACACTTAAGATGCCGCAGATCATTCTCTTCATCTTCATTTATAAAGGTTTTTGCTCGCCTGTTGTAGCCTACCCTTTTTCGTCAAAGCCACTTGGTAGGTAGTGAGGTGGCCGAATGGGCACAAATTTTTAAAGTAATTCTAGTACCGATCCTTTTTACGCCATAGGCCTATGTTTTTAAAACCAATGCGTTGGGAAGGGAATAAATGGCGGTTTTTCTGAAATGTATTTGTGGTAAGTAGCCATTCAAAAACCGAATTTTAGTTTGCAGGCCTTCTAATCAACCCATAGGCCACTAACAGAACAGACAGCACAAAAGAAATGGTCATCATGATACCGGAAATAATTACTACATAGGTCATCCAAAGTATTCCTTTGGTCAAAAAGTAAATTCCCCCAAAGGTAAAAAAGACCGATACCATAGGCTCGATGATCAGTAATTTTCTTAAAGGACCAGAAACCGGACTGGTTGCGACCAACATCGCCAAAATTAAAAAGAGCATGGCCATGGAGAGCACGTGGGCGTGCACAATATTCAAAAT
>JBHJNU010000039.1:0-22464 GCA_050330515.1 Flavobacteriaceae bacterium
ATCTATAATGCCGATAAGGCCAAGAAGAAGACCACAAGAAGAAGTAGAAGGGGTAGCGGGGCAAAAGCCGATATACCACCTGTGGTTGTCACCGAACCAATAAGCGAGGAAGTCATTGAACCAACAACTGAAGCAGATGCTACAGAAGTGAAAGCCGATGACTCAGAGGAATAGATTGTTAGTATATTTTAATAATAGTAAAAGGATGAACTTTATGGTTTATCCTTTTTTTTTGTTTTTTTGTGAATCCTTAAAAAAATATAACACTAAATGAAGTATCAATCGAGAAAAAGGGCATTTATTCTATTGGCGGACGGAACCATCTTTCATGGAAAGCTGGTAGGTGAAAAAGGGGGTACGGCTTTTGGCGAAGTATGTTTTAATACCGGTATGACGGGGTATCAAGAAATTTTCACGGACCCTTCCTATTATGGGCAACTAATGGTGACCACCAACGCCCATATCGGTAACTACGGTACCAACAAAAATGAGGTCGAGTCCGATTCTGTCAAGATTGCGGGGCTTATTGTTAAAAATTTCAGTTACCATTACTCTAGACCAGATTCCGATTTAAGCTTGCAAGAGTTTTTAGACAACAACAAGCTACTCGCCATTTCTGATGTAGACACTCGGGCATTGGTGAGCTACATTCGTGATAATGGGGCAATGAACGCCGTGATTTCTACAGAAGTTGATAATATTTCAAAATTAAAGGAAGACTTGGCCCGATTTCCCAGTATGATCGGTTTGGAGCTGTCTTCGAAAGTATCGACCAAAGAAGCCTACTTTTTTGGTGACGAAAAAGCCACCTATAAAATAGCTGCCCTGGATATCGGTATCAAAAAGAACATCTTGAGAAATCTTGCTAAAAGGGATATGTACATAAAGGTATTTCCATATGATGCCACTTTTAAGGAAATGAGCGCCTGGAACCCAGATGCCTACTTTATTTCAAACGGCCCTGGCGATCCCGAACCATTGAAGCAAGCTATTCAAACGGCAAAGGATATTATTGCAAGTGATGCCCCACTTTTTGGAATTTGTTTGGGCCATCAGGTAATTGCCTTGGCCAACGGCATCTCCACTTATAAAATGCATAACGGACATAGGGGAATAAACCATCCTGTCATGAACCTGTTGACAGGAAAAGGTGAAATTACATCACAGAATCATGGTTTTGCGATCAAGCGAGAGGAGACGGAGGCACATCCTGATATTGAAATCACTCATGTGCACCTTAACGATCAGACGGTTGCAGGAATAAGAATGAAGAACAAGAAGGTGTTCTCGGTTCAGTATCACCCTGAAGCCAGTCCGGGGCCACATGATGCAGAATATCTGTTCGACCAATTTTTAGTAATGGTCAAAGAAGCATCAACGCAAACGGTGTAGGTTAAAGTATCGTTATATATGAAGTAAGAACTACGTGCAGAACAGTACCTTATAGGTGCTGTTTTGTATATTTGCACTTTCAAAAATCAATCTTAAAAAGAAAAATTATATGAGTATCATACTAGGTGTTCACGCAAGACAGATATTGGATTCAAGAGGAAATCCGACCGTAGAAGTAGATGTTTTTACCGAAAACGGGGTAATGGGTAGGGCAGCGGTGCCTTCAGGGGCTTCAACCGGAGAGCATGAGGCAGTGGAATTGCGTGATGGCGGAACCACGTTTATGGGTAAAGGAGTCATGAACGCGGTCAACAATGTGAACACGGTTATCGCCGAAGAAATTTTAGGAATGTCGGTCTTCGAACAAAACCTAATTGATCAGGTGATGATCGAATTGGACGGTACACCGAACAAATCGAACTTGGGCGCGAATGCCATTCTAGGCGTTTCTTTGGCGGTTGCAAAGGCCGCCGCAGAAGAGTTGGGCCAACCGCTTTACCGCTATATCGGCGGTGTCAGCGCCAATACGTTGCCGGTTCCGATGATGAATATCATCAACGGAGGTTCTCACTCCGATGCGCCAATTGCTTTTCAAGAGTTCATGATAATGCCGGTAAAGGCCAAAAGTTTCTCGCATGCCATGCAAATGGGTACCGAGATTTTCCACAACCTTAAAAAAGTGTTGCACGATAGAGGTTTGAGCACAGCGGTAGGAGACGAAGGTGGTTTTGCACCTAATTTGGCGGGAGGTACAGAAGACGCTTTGGATACCATTGCGAAGGCCGTTGAAAAAGCTGGCTACAAACTGGGCAATGACGTAATGATCGCCCTGGATTGTGCCGCGGCGGAATTCTATGTCGATGGAAAATACGATTACACGAAATTTGAAGGTGCTGCGGGAGTAATTCGAACCTCTGAAGAGCAGGCTCAATATTTGGCTGACCTTGCTGCAAAATACCCAATTATTTCAATTGAAGACGGAATGGATGAAAATGACTGGGATGGCTGGAAATCCCTCACTGATAAGATTGGAGATAAGGTACAACTGGTTGGTGATGATCTTTTCGTAACCAATGTGACACGTTTATCAAAGGGAATTGAAAGAGGTATCGCCAATTCAATATTAATTAAAGTAAACCAAATAGGAACCCTTACCGAAACCATTGCTGCGGTGAATATGGCCAAGAATGCGGGGTATACCTCTGTCATGTCGCACCGTTCTGGTGAAACGGAAGACAACACCATTGCCGATTTAGCCGTTGCGTTGAATACAGGGCAGATCAAGACCGGTTCGGCCTCTAGGTCGGATCGTATGGCAAAATACAATCAATTGCTGCGCATTGAAGAACAGTTGGGCAGTACGGCATATTATCCCCAAGAAAAAGCGTTTAAGATTAAATCATAACATATGTTATTGAATCGAAAACCTTTCTAAAAATAGAAAGGTTTTTTTTTGTCATGGTCACAAACTTTAAGTACCTTTTTCATCTTATTTTGAGTAGACCAAATTAACGAGACCTATGAATAATTTTCTCTTTGTAGCCGCCGAGAATGATGCTATTGCAAATTGCAAAGCAGGTGGTATGGGCGATGTGGTGCGCGATGTGCCAAAAAAGATTGTGGAACGTGGTGATAGGGCACATGTGGTGGTACCTTCATATTCAAGACTGCATCAGAAAGGTACCTTCAAAACGAAGCTCAATTTTCAACTTCGAGGAATGACCTATACCGCTGAACTTTTCGAAGTTGTTCCAAAAAAGGAAGTTGAGAACATATACCATTACGTAATTCATCATCCAGAGATCGAGGCTGGGGGTATTGCCCACATTTACCACGATGATCCTACTGAACCGTTTTTTAGCGATTTCGTCAAATATGCCATTTTTTGTGCCGCCGTTGCCGAAGCGATTAAAATGTCGGCTTTCGGTGAATTGGATATTGTTCACATGCATGATTGGCACGCAAGTCTATTGCTTTTTATAAAGACCTTTGACCCGAACTATTCTCAATTGAAAAAGATTCGTTATGTGTATAGCATACATAATCTTGCCATTCAGGGTATCCGGCCTTTTTATGACAATTATGCATCAATGCATAATTGGTTTCCTAATATTGTGTTGAACCATGAAACGCTGATGGACTACCGCTATAATGACTGTATCAACTTAATGGCTGTGGGTATACGTTTGGCCGATTCCGTACACACCGTGTCACCCTCCTATAAAAACGATGTGCTGTTACCCAGCAGACCACCGGAGTTTATTGGTGGCGAGGGTCTTGAAAAAGATTTGCAAAAAGCTGAAAACGAAGGTAGGTTGTTCGGTATCTTGAACGGTAGTAACTATTCCAATATCAGGCAGGTAGAGAAGGGGTTACTTTATCGCAATACGGTCAAGGCGCTGTTCAGATGGCTGCAGGACGAATCTAAAAAGTACAAGGCCGATTTTTTGGCACATACTGGTGAAAAGGTAATGGAGTATGTTTCAGATCGCCCCAAGTTCATCGTATCAAGTGTCGCCCGTTTAACCGAACAGAAGTTCTATTTCTTCAAACGTTCGCCAGAGGCCTTTATAGAAATCTTGAGGAAGCTCAAAGAGGTCGATGGTATTTTTATGCTCTTGGGCACAGGTGCGCCCGAGTATGAAGAACTTTTCAGACAGATGAGTTATGACCACAAAAATTTTATTTTTACCAACGGGCAATCAGAAGACCTTATAGATTCCATTTACCTAGAGTCAGACCTTTATTTCATGCCCAGTTTATTTGAACCCTGCGGCATCAGCCAAATGTTGGCGATGCGTAACGGAAATCCGTGCTTGGTTCATCATACAGGCGGCCTTATCGATACGGTATCACATATGAAAACAGGTTTCAGTTTTGATGGTAAAACCTATGACGAAAAAATCAAGAACATGCTTTCCTGTTTGGATTTAGCCTTAGATGTGTTTAAGAATGATAAACCTCGATGGAAAAAAATACAGAAAAGCGCCAAGAAAATGCGTTTTACATGGGAAAAATCGGTAGACGAGTATTACAAGGTATTGTACCTTCTATAAATAATTTTTCGCAAAACACGGCGTTGTTAATTTAAGTCTAAATTGAAGTGTGTACATTGTTAAAACCCCTTCTTTTGCTTAAATTCGTTTTTATTTACACCACAATTACTATTTGCACATGTCAGATAAAGCTACAATAGAATATAACGGCCAGAAATACGAATTACCTGTCATAAAAGGCACGGAAGACGAACTGGCAATAGATATCAACACCTTACGATCCGTAACCAACGGTATCATTACCATCGATCCAGGGTATAAGAACACGGGCTCTTGTGAAAGTGCCATTACCTTTTTAGACGGGGAGCAGGGTATCTTAAGGTATCGAGGCTATGCCATAGAGGAATTGGCCGAGAAAGCCGGATTCTTAGAGGTTGCCTATTTGTTGATTTTCGGGGAACTACCAAACAAAGAACAGCTCGAAGCCTTCCATATCGATATCAAGAACGAATCGCATGTAGATGAAGAGATGAAAAAGATTCTTGATGCCTTTCCGAAATCGGCACACCCCATGGGCGTCTTATCTTCCTTGACCAGTGCACTGATCGCTTTCAACCCGATTTCGGTGAACGTAACCTCTAAAGATGCCATGTACGGTGCTATTGTGCGTATTTTGGCAAAGTTCCCAGTTCTTGTCGCATGGACACTGCGTAAGCAAAAGGGATTGCCTTTAGACTACGGAGATGACGCATTAGGCTATGTCGAGAACATTCATAAAATGATGTTCAAAAGGCCGAGCCAAGAGTATAAAAAGAACAAAATAGTCATCGATGCCCTAGATAAGCTATTGATCCTGCATGCGGACCATGAGCAGAACTGTTCAACATCTACCGTACGGATCGTAGGTTCGTCGCATGCCGGGCTATTCGCTTCGCTCTCCGCAGGTATTTCAGCACTTTGGGGGCCTTTACATGGAGGGGCCAACCAAGCGGTGATAGAAATGTTGGAAGCTATCGAGGCCGATGGTGGTGATACCAAGAAATATATGGCCAAGGCGAAAGATAAAAATGACCCGTTCAGATTAATGGGCTTCGGACATCGCGTATATAAGAATTTCGATCCAAGGGCCAAGATTATTAAGATGGCCGCAGAAGAAGTTCTTGCTGATCTAGGGATCAACGATCCAATTTTAGAAATTGCAAAAGGGCTTGCCAAAGAGGCTTTGGAAGATCCTTATTTCATTGATAGGAAATTGTACCCGAACGTGGATTTTTATTCTGGGATAATCTACCGTGCATTAGGTATTCCGAAGGAAATGTTCACCGTGATGTTCGCATTGGGTAGACTTCCAGGATGGATCGCCCAATGGAGGGAAATGAGATTGAACAATGAACCTATAGGCCGACCAAGACAAATTTATACAGGAGCTACCTTAAGGCCTTTTGTCAACGTTGACCTGAGGTAGATTGCTACCTTATAAAAAAACAATAAAGCTCTTTTGCCAAGGTAGAAGGGCTTTTTTTATACCCTATAATGAGTTTTGAATTTGATTAATTTTATGTTATGCTCAAGCTGAATATTAATGATGAAATATCAACTTTGAAAGCCGTTGTGCTGGGCACAGCAAGAAGCTGCGGACCTGTACCAAAACCCGAGGATGCTTATGACCCTAAGTCGTTAGAACATATACTGGCCGGCACGTATCCTAAAGAGTTCGACATGATCAAAGAAATGGACGCTTTCGCCAAGGTTTTTGAAAAATATGGGGTTAGGGTTTTTCGCCCAGAAGTTTTACAAGATTGTAATCAGATTTTTTCCAGGGATATTGCCTTCGTAATTGAAGATAAGTTATTCAAGGCCAATATATTGCCCGACCGTGAAGAAGAATTTAAAGCAATCGATCATGTGCTGGAACAGATAGACCCGACCAAAATTGTCTACCCCCCGGCTGCCGTGCATGTTGAAGGGGGTGATGTAATGCCCTGGAATGACCATATATTCGTTGGTACCTACACTTCCGAGAACTATTCGCACCATATTACGGCGCGCACCAACAAAGAGGCGGTAACATACCTTGCCGATTTCTTTCCCCATAAAACCGTAAAAGCGTTCGAGTTGCGGAAATCTACCGATGCCAAAGAAAATGCATTGCATCTGGATTGTTGTTTTCAACCCTTGGGAAAGGGCAAGGCCATCATTCACAGAAATGGGTTCCTGATTCAAGAAGAATATGATTGGTTGATTGATTTCTTCGGAAAGGAAAACATTTTTGAAATTACAGCTGATGAAATGTACCATATGTTCAGTAACGTTTTTTCCATTTCTCCCGATGTTGTCGTTTCTGAACGAAACTTTACCCGATTGAACAACTGGTTGAGGCAACAGGGGTTTACCGTTGAAGAAATTCCCTATGCCGAAATTTCGAAACAGGAAGGTTTACTGCGCTGCAGTACCTTACCTTTAATCAGAGCATAGATTCATTGTTGTATAGACCATAGACTGGAGGCTTAGAAAATGTTGTCTATGTTTCGTAACTAGTAGAATGTCAAAAAATAATTAAACCGAAAAAAATGCAAGTCACCAACACCATATTAATGATCCGCCCTATCAATTTTCGCAAGAACGAACAAACGGCGGTCAACAACTATTTTCAAGAGGATCTTGCCATTGAAAATGCTGTAATCAATACCAGGGCACAAAATGAATTTGACACATTTGTCGAAATACTGCGAGCAAAAGGGGTTCAGGTCATTGTGGTGCAAGACACCAAAGAACCCGACACGCCCGATTCTATTTTTCCGAACAACTGGATTTCGTTTCACGCAGATGGTACGGTAGGCATCTACCCTATGTTCGCCGAAAATAGAAGGAACGAACGCCGAGAAGATATTTTAGATACCTTGGAAGAAATGGGGTTTGTGATAGACAGCGTAATGGATTATACCGCGGCAGAAGCCGATAACCTCTTTTTAGAGGGTACGGGAAGTCTGCTGCTGGATCGTGTTAACAAGAAGGCGTATTGCGCCCTTTCGGGTCGCGCCGATGAAGACCTCTTTATCGAGTTCTGTGAAGATTTTGATTATGCCCCAGTATTGTTTACGGCAAACCAAACGGTTGACGGCAAGCGCTTGCCCATTTACCATACCAACGTAATGATGGCACTTGGTGAAACCTTTGCGATCATTTGCCTAGATACCATCGATGACAAAAAAGAACGAAAAAACCTGGTCGAACACCTTAAGGACACCAACAAAGAAATCATTGCGATTTCCGAAGCACAGATGCACCATTTTGCGGGTAATATGCTTCAGGTTCTAGGGGCCGATGACAAACGTTACCTTGTGATGAGTTCGGCCGCTTACAATAGCTTGAAGTCAGATCAGATCGCAATGATAGAGAAGCACAGTGAAATTATTCACAGCTCTTTAGAAACCATTGAAACCTGCGGTGGCGGTAGTGCCCGTTGTATGATGGCCGAGGTATTTTTACCTAAAGTTTAAATTCAAATTACCCGTTTGCTAGCCTGCCCTTGATTTTTTTGTTGCGAATAGTACTTCAAGTCAAAATAGCATTGCACCTACTTTAAACCGTAAATTTTTTCAAAATTGGTAATGCAACCAGATTGGTGCACATGAGCATCGTTACTGATGACGCGATTGTAGGTTCTAGCAAAGAAATTTTCAGGAGCTGAAACCTGTTGCAGGTATAATAAAAGGGACATTAATTTTTTAATACTGCCATGGGTATCTGGCAGATTTAAATGTACAGCTCACAGATCTTCTATGGCTGTAGGGGCATTATCGGCTTTATAGTCCAAAATTTTTCTAAAAAATTTTTGCACCGCTTTGGTGTCCGATTGCACTTTAATGAAGAAATGGTCACGAAAAATGGAGTATACGGCGGCATCGCCTTTGTAGATGGTCAATTTGTAGTAGGGTATGACCAAGGCGTAACTTTCAAGCAAAGACCTGAAGCCGATGATAATGCCTTTTGGGCGCATTTCAATATTACAGGTATTCCGGTTGTTATCAAGAATAAGTAGGTTATTGATCTCTATACTGGTTTCGGTAATGATCAATTTTGGCGATCCAATGCCGCCCATGGCCCACCGTTCTTTGAGGGTAAACGGCTTGCCTACCGCCTCATCTATTTTACGGGTAATTTCACTGTTAGAATAAGAAACATTGAGCAACATTGGCTACTTTTCTATAAAGTTAATTAAAAGAAAAGCCAATTCCGGACCAAGCAGCACCAAAAGCCCAAAATTGATTAGTTTTGCAGCTTGCAAGATTCGTAAGACATGACTATTCAAGATGATTTAGAGAACAAGGTAAAGGAAGCCGTTTCTTCGATTTACAAGGTAGATCTGCCATCGGTAGAATTTCAGCCTACCCGTAAAGAATTCGAAGGTGACATTACCGTGGTGGTTTTTCCTATTTTGAAATATGTTAAGGGCAATCCTGTTCAGATCGGGGAGGCCATCGGGTCGTATCTGCAAGAACAGGTTGGCGAAGTTTCCGGCTTCAATGTCATCAAGGGGTTCTTGAACATTGTGATAGCCGATACGTTTTATTTGGATTTTTTCAATGCCATTAAGGACACTACCTCATATGGCTTGATTGCCGAAGGTGCCAAAGAGGCGGTAATGGTAGAATATTCATCACCGAACACCAATAAGCCACTACACCTTGGCCATATTCGAAATAATCTTTTAGGATATTCCGTGGCCGAAATTTTAAAGGCTTCCGGAAGAAAAGTATATAAGACCCAGATCGTAAACGACCGAGGTATACATATCTGTAAAAGTATGCTGGCGTGGCAGCGATTCGGTAATGGGGAAACTCCAGAAAGTGTTGGGCTCAAGGGCGATAAATTAGTAGGCAATTATTACGTTAAGTTCAATGATGTCTACAAAGTCGAAATAGAGCAGTTGATGGCTGGTGGTATCGACCCGAAAGTAGCAGAAAAAGAAGCGCCGATTTTGTTGGAAGCCCAAAAAATGCTGCAAAAATGGGAAGCTGGCGACGAGGCTATCGTATCGTTATGGAAAAAAATGAACAGCTGGGTCTATACAGGGTTCGATGAGACCTATCAGAATCTCGGTGTTGATTTTGATAAGCTATACTACGAAAGTGATACCTACCTGTTAGGAAAGGATGTGGTGGACGAGGGACTCAAAAAAGGTGTTTTCGAAAAAGATCCCGATGGCTCTGTTTGGATTGACCTTACCGATGAGGGTCTTGATAGAAAGATCGTATTGAGATCTGATGGCACGGCAGTTTATATGACCCAAGATATCGGTACCGCGATACAACGGGTAAAAGATTTTCCTGATATTACCGGTATGGTCTATACCGTAGGTAACGAGCAAGATTATCATTTCAAAGTACTTTTTTTAATCTTGAAAAAACTGGGTTTCAATTGGGCTGAAAGCTTGTACCATTTGAGTTACGGCATGGTCGACCTACCCAGTGGAAAAATGAAGAGTCGCGAAGGCACCGTGGTAGATGCCGATGAACTGATGGTTGAAATGACCAATACCGCTGCCACTATTTCAAAAGAATTGGGCAAGCTCGAAGGCTATTCGGAAGAAGACAGACAAAGCCTGTATAAAATGATCGGCCTGGGAGCATTAAAGTATTACATTCTCAAGGTGGATCCCAAAAAGCGCATACTTTTCAATCCGGAAGAATCGGTAGATTTTCAGGGTAATACAGGGCCGTTCATTCAATATACCTACGCTAGAATCCGGTCTATTGTAAGAAAGGCCAATGATATTGAAAATGTTTGGTCTAGCGCAGTGGTTGTCACAAGCTTGCATCCTAAAGAAAAAGAGCTGATCAAGCAGCTACAAATTTTTCCTGAAACCATTCAACTGGCCGCCGAGCATTATAGTCCTGCGCTGGTTGCGAACTATATCTATGACCTGGTAAAGGAATTCAATTCGTTCTATCAACAAGTTTCCATTTTGGGCGAGGCCGAGCTGCAAAAGAAGGTACTTCGGGTGCAGTTGTCTAAAAAGGTGAGCGAGGTTATCCGTGCCGGATGTAAGCTTTTGGGCATCGAGGTTCCGGAACGCATGTAATATATACCCATAAATGTATGCTGGTAGGGTTCATCTTTCCTAACCTTAGGGTGGCGATCAATGCAATTTTATGCGGTAAGCAGAGTTAAGAAGCTATGTCGATACCTGCCATTGTTGCAATAATTGCCGTATTATATATTCTAGGCTACCTGTTGTACATGGTGTTTTATGCGATGGATTTATACCAACTTAACCCCTTCGTAAAACTCAGACCTATACAACAGGAAGAGCGGTTGGTTTTGGCGAGGTATTTCCCCATTTATAGTCGATTACCTGAGCAGTACCTGCAAAAATTCCATCTACGGTTGGCATGGTTCAGAAGCAAGAAGAACTTTGTTTTCTACGGCGATATTCGCCAAAAGGAAGAGTTAAAGCTATTGCTTAGCGCGTCAGTGGTATTTATGACGTTAGGTTTGAGAAACTATAAAATGTTGAGGTCATTGTTGCGAGTGATCGTTTATCCCACCAATTATTATTCGCGGATCAATCGAAGACATCATTTAGGGGAATATAATCCGCGTTTTAAAACGGTCATTCTTTCTGCGGATAAGATATGGGAGGGCTTTACGATTACAGACGACAATATTAATCTGGCTATTCATGAATTTGCCCATGCACTGAGTTTTGAGATGCTCAAAACCGGTTCTTGGGAAGCAAGGCGATTCAGGGTGGGAATTCGTCAGATAGGGCAACTTTTCAAGATAGAAGAATTTCGTGTAAAATTAATAAACTCTACCTATTTTCGAGAGTATGGTATGACCAACCTTCAAGAGTTCTTTTCCGTAGCAGTGGAAAACTACTTTGAGACGCCCTCGGTCTTTCACCATGATTTTCCAGAACTGTTCAAGATTATTCAGCACATGCTCAATTTCGACTATCAAATTTCTTGTATATTCAATCCGCCTAAAGATTAAACAGCCGCCATAACAAGAATAGGGTTTTCATCACCAAAAAAGAGGGGGTCACTTAGTACTACTTCAAAAAAAAAGACCGCCTCAGCGGTCTTTTTCTTAGCAACCATTACATAATCAACCAACCAAAAAAGGCTACTAAGCCGTTGCTGTGTCGTTTTTTGATGAAGCGATAACCGCCAGGTTATAGACTACCAGTCCAAAACCAATTTTGTTAATGGCGTCTCCGATGTTGTATACCACATCAAGGTTTAACCCTCCAAAAATACCTTCGTACCATCCTGGGGTACCGGCCATATAGCCTATTGGGTAGATAGCCCAGCCTACCAGCACGAACCAGCATAGTGTTTTGTGGGCCTGTAAAACGGCTCCCCCAGCTGCTTCCGCCAATTTTTTGGCGGTTCCTAACCAAATATCGTAAACGATTACGAAGTACGCTATCCCTGAAATAAGGCCCCATATTTGAGCTTGATCTCTTAGTAGTGTCTCCCCGATATACCCGGTTACCAGCATCACCACGGATAGGAATATGAGTCTCCACATCAATGATTTCTTAGCACCGGCTACTTTCAAGATCAAGTAGAACTCAACGCACATTAAAGGCACTGTCAATACCCAATCAACATACCTGAAGAATGTTGGCGACTCACCAACAGTGGCCCAATAGTCACGCATGTACCAATAATGTACAGCCGCTATAAACGTTATTAATCCTGAAACCAGGATAGACGTTCTCCACTTCTTATCGAAACTGCCCATTGATAAGAAGAAAAAGGCAGAGGCTGCCATCATTGCCATACAACCCACGAAAAATGTGAATCCTACGTAGTCGTCTGGAGCCATTTTGGCAACCATTGGTAAGGTTGTAAATAAATTTCCCATAGTGATTAGAATTAAATTAGTTATTATACTTTTGTTTAAGTAAATTTAAATAATATTAAACATTTAATGTTTAATATTTATGTTAAAAAATTAGACAATTTGAAAAAAAGCACACAATTTTTTTCCAATACCAATAGTGTTACTATTGTTTTAACTTTTTTTGCGCTTTGGTTGGCCGTTTTTTTCGATCAAGGCGTGGAGAATGGGCTGGCTTATTTTTCAATTTTGACTTTTGGTATACTACATGGTGCCAATGATCTGAAATTGATACAGCGTTCAACTTATGACGCAAAGAAGCGCTCTCGGTTTTATTTAATTTTGGCACGGTATGTTGGTGTTGTATTGGGAGGTTTTATGTTATTCTATGTGCTTCCTAGTTTTGCATTTTTGGTTTTTATACTGGTAAGCGCCTATCATTTTGGAGAACAACATTGGCTGTCGAAGTTAAAGCAAGTTACTTTTTGGGGTATTTCGTTCTTTACCCTTTATGGTCTTTTCGTTCTTTTTCTACTTTTCTATGTACATACAGCGGAAGTTTCAACGGTAATCTTTAAAATTACGGGGCATGTCTTGACTAAAGATCGGTTTGCCCTAGTTTTGTGGGTAACGGGTGTTTTGGGTGTTGCGGTCTACCTCTTGCTTTGGTATCGTAAGGGTATAAAAACCAATGTTTTGAAACAGCTGTTCTTTCTGCTGGTTTTCTTTGTAGTATTTAATACCGCGTCTTTGCTCTGGTCTTTTGCCATTTACTTCGTGCTATGGCATTCGCTACCTTCTATGGTGCATCAAATTGAATATTTGTATGGAAGTTTTACCAAAAAAAGTATGCTGTTATATCTAAAGGCTTCATTCATATATTGGCTATTGGCGGCATTGGTTTCAGGCAGTTTATTATACGTCTTTCGCAATGATAGCGATACGGCTCTTTCACTGTTCATTCCTTTTTTGGCCGCAATTACGTTTCCCCATGTTTTTGTGATCAATAGAATGAACCATCATTAAAATTTCAATCTAAAGCTGAAATTGGGCGTTATGCCGAGTGATGTGCTTTCAACCTTTTCTACAGTATCATTTTCGTCAAGGCGATAGAAAATATTCAGCACATTATTCCTGTTCGTGAAGTTCAAGATCGAGGCGCCTGCCGAAGCTTTAACGTGCCTACCCCAATCAAAGTCATAGATAATCGAGGCATCTGCTCTAAGGTATTCTGGTAAACGACTGGTATTGTTCACGCCATATACGATTTGTGCAGGAAAGAGTAGGGTATTTACAGGGGTAACCGGGTCTGGTTCTGTGAAAGGTTTTCCCGTTCGGAAATTCAGCCCCAGACCAAATCGTATCGCATTAAGGGTGTAGGTGCCGGCCAAGGTGGCGGTATGTGCAATGTCAAGGTTGTTAGGAAAATTGGGGGGAACAAGATCCTCGAACGTATAGTTGTTGTCATTGTAGGTATAACTTGCCCATAAACTATAGTCCTTGGTCTTTTTGTTGATGAGAAACTCAATGCCCTTAACATCATACTTGCCGATTTCTCCATTAAATTGGTTCTGGTTCTGAAAACCTTGGGTGGCGGTACTGATTCCATTTACTTCCTTATAGAACCCTTCTAGCCCTATGTAGAGATTTCGCGAATCGTAGTTCAAACCGAAAGACCCTTGTTTGCTTCTTGTAATAGGAAGATTTTCACCGTCGGAAACAATCCACCTCCTTTTCTCAATTCCTAGGAAATTCTGCTCGAGGTCAATGATCTGATTGGTGGCCTGACTTTTAAATTCTCCCAGTAAAATAGCCTTTAAATCTTTTGCGATCGCATAGTTTACCGTCAATCTGGGTTCTACAAGAAATTCATCAAAGTCACCCGGGTTTTGCAATAGATTTAACCGCACCCCGCCCCTGGCAAATAATTTTCGGTCGATCGATTCGTAAACCAGTTCAGAAAAAAACGAATTGATATTTACAATTCCGATGATATCACTATTGAAATTGGGCTGCCGTAATCGTGTGATGTTCGTAATACCGGTTTGGCTAACCTGATAACCATTGTTCCAAGACAGTGCATCTCGTAATTTATAATCGAGCGTTAACTTCGCCGAGGTTTCGATTACCTGGTTGCCCTGAAATAGTACCTGCTCGCCTTGAGAAGATATATTTTCGGCGTCAAGGTTATATTTGGTGTAGTAGGCGTTCAGCGTGGTCGAAAAACGATTACTCCATTCGCTGCCGAGGTTTCCGCCAAAAGAAAGGTTTGTTTGGTCCAGGGCGCTTTGCGTCCATCGCTCGCTATCGGTCGCCCGTTCGGTGTAATCAAGCAGGTTGTTTATATTTATAAAACTAGCCCTGAATTGATGTTTCTCATTAATATCGTAAAGAACTTTTCCGGTGAAGTCATAAAAATAGAAACTGTCATCGCGTTCTATATCATTGCTTTGCTGGGTGCCGCCCACAACTTGGTTTGCCTTGAAGGCACGATTGAAAAAAGTGTCGAAAGTAGGCGAGTCAAAAAAATCGGTTGTGGATCGCCGGGCTGAAAACTGCAAGGCAAGTTTATCGCCTATGGAAACCTGCCCAAAGATATCGCCACTAATGAGGTTAAATCCGGCACCGCCATAAAAATCGGCCGATATCTTGTTCTTGGTCTGCATGTCGATAACGCCACTAACACCATCGCCATAACTGGCACTGGTTCCATTTTTAATTACGGTGACCTTGTCGGTCAAATAGGGGTTGAAAGCAGATATCAAGCCGAAAAAATGGCCATTCTGATACATTTTGATGCCGTCCCAAAGAATGAGGTTCTGGTCGTTACTTCCCCCACGAATATTGATGTCGGATACGGTTTCATCAATACTTTTTATTCCCGGAAGGGCTTGTATGGTCTGTAAGACATCTGGTTCACTCAGACCGGGAAGGATACCGAATTGCTCTGAATTCAGCTCGATGCTGGCATCCATTTGTTTGACGAGTCCTTTGGTCAAGAAATCATAGACCACCACTTCTTCAAGTTGTTGGTAAAGTTGACCTAATTTGAGGGTCTTGCACCGATTGCCCTGCAATAGCTCGGCGGCGTTCACGAAGAGGGTCTTATATCCTAAATGTTTGATCTGCAGGGTTGCGTTTCGCGGTACGTTGGTCAGCGAGAAACTGCCGTCAAAATCGGTAACCAGCGCCATATCGCTACCCAATACTTGAACAGTGGCCCCTGGTATGGTATTTTGTTCAAAATTATCTAGTACCCTACCGCAAATGGCTATGGTAGTGCTTTTGGTTAGTGTGTAGTACCGCTCATTGAGTTTTTGAATCTCGAACTGGGTTCGCGTTTGAATTTCGTCGAGAATCTCTTGCAAAAGCGTCGATTTCGAAGCACTGATCTCGATTCCCCGAAGGTCGTCGTCGACATACGAAAATTTTACATCGAACTGTTTTTCAAGTTGCTGTAGATAGGTAATTAGCGCGGTTGCGGTGATTGTAGTTTCTTGCGCCTTTAAGCAGTTTAGCGTAAAAAAAACAAGCAGACAACTTAAATATCCAGCAAGTTTAGTTTGCGTTTTCGCCATAGAAGAGCACTTTTTTGCCCTCTAATTTAAACTTTATTCCTGAAGGTACACTTATGCTCTTCAGTGCTAAGTTAACATCGGCATGGCTAAAAGAACCGGTATACAATTGGTCGGTATCTATATTTTGGGTTTCTACCTTTATATTATGTTGCCGCTCAAATTCGGCAAGTACGTATTTAAGTGGCATACTTTTGAACGAACTTTCGGCGTTCATCCAAGACGGGGAATCGACATTGGTGCTAACGGTATCTAAAATTTTACCATTGATGACCGCAAACGAGTTTCCAGCAGGTAGTTTGGTCTCCCTACCGTTGAAGGTAACACTAACTAGACCTTCAAAACAGGTTACCCCGAAAATACCTTCCCTATTCTCTACATTGAACTGCGTACCCAACACCGCCACCAAACCTTGATCTGTCGTTACCGTAAAACGTTTTCCCTTGGCTACTTTAAAGTAGGCCTCGCCGTTGAGATTAATGTTGCGCGCTTCGTTCCAATGCTTCTTATCATAAGATAGTTGTGAATCGGCGTTCAAGACAACTTCTGAATTATCGGGCAAAACTAGTTCTCGTGTCTCTGCATAGTCTGTGGATACCTGCTCGTCAAGCATACTTCGGTAAACATAGGTACCCATTACCAATATAATGGCAGCGGCCGCAACGCGCATGAATTTCTTGAACGGTTGCAATTTGATGACTTTTGTATCGTGTTGTGCACGACGGTTGTTCACGGCCATGAGCGCCTGTTCTACATCAAAATCGGGAGCTTCCATCGTATGGGTCGTTTCAAGAATTCGTTGATACGTAGCATACGCTTCAGATTGCTCAAATTCCGACAGCTCTGCCCCGGAGAGTTCGTTGTTCAGCCATTTCGCCAAGTAGTTTTCTTGCATGATTTCTAAACTTTACAATAGTATAACAATTACCCATTTGAAAACCCTACCTTTTTAAGGTGAGCAATCTGAGGTTACCGCAGGCCGCGCTTAATTTTTAAGGGCCAAAGTATGGAAAATTGCACAATGCAACTACCCACGGCCACTAAATACCGTCTATTTGCTCGCGCAATGTTTTCAATGCCAAATGCATCCTTTTTTCAATGGCCTTGATACTTACGCCTTCCATATCTGCAATCTCCTTATATTTTTTTCCATCTACACGGTTCAACAAAAAAGTACTGCGCTGATTTTCTGGTAGATGGTTCAATGCATCTTCCAGTTTTTGTTTGAACTGATTTTCCTCCATTAAGAATTCAGGAGATTCGTCAGTGCTCTTCAAACCTTTGTCGGCATATTTCATACGTACCTTTTCGGCCTTGATCACATTGAGGTAAAGATTGTTCGCTACGGTATAAACAAAAGATTTGGCCTTTTCGGGCGCAACCTTGGCGCAGTTCTCCCATAACTTTACAAATGCCTCTTGCACAGCGTCATGGGCTTTCTCTTCATTGCCGAATTTATAATATATATAGTTAAAAACCGTTTTGGAGTTAGCCTTGAAGATGGTACTGAAAACCTGTTCTTCGCAGACATTAGTGTTGGTATCGGTGTTCAAAGGATTGATTTTTTTTGAGCTTGGTTAAAAATTTATAGTTTTTTTCGATTCCCTGCCGCTACACCCAGAATGCTTTCCAAACCATTGAAAAATAAGGCTATACGATGTAATTTCAAACGCTTGATGAGCAAAGATATTTCAAATAGATTTAAAAAAGAAAGTAGGGTGTTTTTAAAATCGATTGTTTTAGAATGGAAGTAACATAAAAATCCAAATCATTATGAAAAATTATTTTAAATCTGCAATGTTCGCAAGCCTACTTGCTGTTGCACTTAGTTTTACCGCTTGTCAAAAAGAGTATGACCCTATTGTCGAAGTCGATCAAGGAGAGACAATGACCGTAAATTCAGCTGCTGCAAGTTTAATGGCACAGGTGGCTTCCCACGATGGGTCTTATGATAATATCGTTGACGGGGCCAGTTGTTTTAGTATTCGCTTTCCATATACCGTGATTGTCAACGGACTTCAAGTTACTATTGATTCTATGGAAGATCTTCAGTTAATCGAAGAAATTTTTGATGCCGTTGATGTGAATGACAATGTTTTAGATATCATTTTCCCCGTTACCATTACAATGGCCGATTTTTCAGAGATCACAATTAACGGCGTAGAAGATCTGAGGGAGCATGCCAATGCCTGTGTAGAAGGAGGCGATGATGATGATATCGAATGTATCGATGTGATCTATCCGGTTACATTCTTTACCTACAATATCAATCAAGAACAAAATGGATCGGTAACCGTAGAGAGTGATAAAGATATGCGGCGATTCTTCTTGAACTTGGATGGTTCTGCCCTGGTAAGCATACAGTTTCCTGTCATGTTCAAAATGTACGATGGCACCAAAATTACGGTGAACGCTATACCTGAGTTGAGAGAGACTCTCGAACGGGCAAAAGATGCGTGCGATGAAGACGATGATAATGACCATAATGACGATGATTTTACCAAAGAGCGTTTAGATAATCTTTTGACCGAATGCCCATGGTTGGTATGGGATGTAAAAAGACATAATCTGATCAGTACCCCACAGTATGAAAGCTACCTAATGACCTTTAACGAAGATGGCACAGTGGTGGTTAAGGACCGTGAGGGCAATATGCTGCATGGGGAATGGGTCACGCGGGTAAGCGAGTACAAGGTGTTGTTGAAATTGCAGTTCGAGTTCTTGGTAGATTTCAATTTGGAATGGTTTGTTTATGAAATCGATAGCCGAAAGATTAAACTGTATGCCGGCGAAACGGATAAGATTATCTTGAGAAGTACTTGCGGCGAAGAGCCTATTGCATGCAGCGAGGCATTTATTGGGGATGCGCTTGCACAGTGCACTTGGTCGGTTGCCAATGCAAATGGCAGTTTTCTTGAGTACCTTGATATCGATTTCTCCAACATGAATATTCATGTATTCAACCCCAATGGCGTGGTAGTTGATGAAGGCAACTGGGAAATAAACCATGATGTTCTGACACTGAATAACCTGAGTATGTCTCTGGCGAATTATATCGGTGACTGGGTAGTGATCGAATGTAGTGCCCAAAGATTCAAGTTGAAACGTGGCGATGAATATTTGATACTTGAAATGGAATGTGCGAGTATGGACTCAGGTAAATAAAAAAGATTTCTAAAGAAAACCCCACTTTTTTGCCCCATTTTCTTTGAAAAGCATCCATCGTTAGATGGGTGCTTTTTGTTTTTAATGACCATGTCGCTGGTGAATTCTTTTGAATATTAGGGCATCCCTTGGGTTTGGTAACGCCTTGTCATATTTTCCGGCTTATCTGCCCATCTTTCCCGTACTTATTATTAAATTTGTCGCTCTTCAAAATTAAGCAAGACGATGTTCGATAATTTAAGTGAAAAGCTTGACAAGGCCTTACATGTTCTTAAAGGGCATGGGCAGATTACTGAAATAAACGTTGCCGAAACCACGAAGGAAGTCAGGCGTGCCCTGCTCGATGCGGATGTGAATTTTAAGATCGCCAAAGAGTTCACCAATCGCGTGAAGGAAAAGGCATTGGGTCAGAACGTATTGACCACGCTACAGCCCGGCCAGTTAATGGTGAAAATCGTTAAAGACGAGTTGACCGAACTGATGGGGGGCGAGTCGGCGGGAATCAACCTTTCCGGTAACCCATCGGTTATCTTGATGTCCGGTTTGCAAGGTTCTGGGAAAACCACCTTTTCAGGAAAGTTGGCGAACTTCCTAAAAACCAAAAAAGGTAAGAAACCATTGTTGGTCGCCTGTGATGTCTACCGCCCTGCAGCGATCGATCAATTGCATGTTGTTGGTGACCAGATCGGTGTTGAGGTGTATTCGGATCGTGAGAATACCGATCCCGTTGCCATTGCCACGGCTGGTATAGCGCATGGGAAATCAAAAGGCTGTAATGTGATCATCATCGATACCGCCGGTCGTTTGGCCGTAGATGAGCGAATGATGGCCGAGATCTCGCAAATACACAAGGCGATCCAGCCCCAAGAAACCCTTTTCGTGGTAGATTCGATGACCGGTCAAGATGCCGTCAATACAGCAAAGGCCTTTAACGACATCTTGAACTTTGATGGGGTCATCCTCACAAAACTCGATGGTGATACCCGGGGCGGCGCGGCTATTTCAATAAAATCTGTTGTTGATAAGCCTATAAAATTCATAGGTACGGGCGAGAAGATGGAAGCTATAGATGTTTTTCATCCTGCGCGTATGGCAGACCGGATTTTGGGTATGGGAGATGTAGTTTCCCTTGTAGAAAGGGCCCAAGACCAGTTCGATGAAGAGGAAGCCCGAAAGATCCAGAAGAAGATTGCCAAGAACAAGTTCGGCTTTGACGATTTTCTTTCCCAAATACAACAGATTAAAAAGATGGGTAACATCAAAGATCTAATGGGCATGATACCCGGTGCCGGAAAAGCCCTGAAAGGAATGGATATCGATGATGACGCCTTCAAACATATCGAGGCCATCATTCATTCCATGACTCCCGATGAACGTTCCACGCCTTCAAAACTTGACGTTAGCCGTAAAAAAAGAATTGCAAAGGGCAGTGGTCGTGATGTGAACGAAGTGAACCAACTTTTAAAGCAATTTGACCAAATGAGCAAAATGATGAAGATGATGCAAGGTGGTGGTGGCAAAAAAATGATGCAGATGATGGGTGGCGCCATGGGGCGAAAGTAAATCATTCAAAAGAACATGTACGTTTTAAATTTGCCTAATCGCTAGCCGAGGTTCAAGATTTAATTTTTAAATCTAACACTAGAAATTGTTGCCCAGGTAATTTTCTAGAACATAGTTTGAGTTGAAGCTTGAAATCCCGCTTTTTTTTAACCGCTATTAGGTCAATTTTTGAGTTACTTGATCAAATCGGAATACAAAGGTTTAAAAGATACGGGATGCTTTTTTGGACCTTGAACACTGACTACCGATGGTGGTCTTAAACCTAGAACAACAGATGGAAATCTTAGACGGGAAAAAAGTTTCGAACGACATAAAGGCTGAAATAAAGGCGGAGGTCGATAAAATGAAGGAACGGGGTGAAAAAGTACCTCATCTTGCCGCAATCATTGTTGGTAATGATGGGGCCAGTTTGACCTATGTTGGTAGTAAGGTCAGATCCTGCGAACTGGTCGGATTCGATTCTACCTTGATCCAATTGCCCAGTACCACCTCTGAACTCGAACTTTTGAAGAAAATCGATGAGCTCAATAAGAATGACGATATCGATGGGTTCATTGTTCAATTACCCTTGCCAGAACAAATTGATACCCAGAAAGTGATCTTGGCGGTGCATCCCGATAAAGACGTTGACGGTTTCCATCCTACGAATTTTGGTAAGATGGCTTTGGATATGAGTACTTTCATACCCGCGACCCCCTTCGGTATTCTAGAACTATTGGAAAGATATAAGGTCGATACCAAGGGCAAACATACCGTGGTCATCGGTAGAAGCCATATTGTAGGCCGCCCAATGAGCATTTTGATGGGCCGCAAAGGATGGCCAGGTAATTCTACCGTAACCCTTACCCATAGCCACACCAAGAACATTACCCAGATCATTTCACAAGCTGACATTGTGATCTCCGCACTTGGGGTGCCCAATTTCCTTAAGGCGGAAATGGTAAAGGACGATGCCGTGGTAATCGATGTGGGTATCACGAGGGTGGCCGATGATACCAAAGAGAAAGGCTACTATATTACGGGCGATGTCGATTTTGAGAACGTCAGCAAAAAGGCTTCTTATATCACACCAGTGCCTGGTGGGGTGGGCCCTATGACCATTGCTATGTTGTTGAAGAATACCTTGCTGGCCCGTGAACGGCATCGCCTTAGAATATCGTAAAACATTTCAACGCGTTTTGTAATTATTTTTGCTAGTTTTAGTTTAAAATCGGCCATTAAATATATATCCAGCCACTAACCAAACCATTGAAATAATTTATGAAATGCTACCCATTACTTTTGGTTGCCATTATTATGGCCAACTTTGCGAATGCCCAATTTATCCAAGAAAAATCGATCAACGCCCAAATAGGCTTCGCTTCCAGCGCGCCGTACGATAGTACCACCGAATTTGCGGATACTGGCTTCTTCTTGCAAGGCGAATTCATTTTAAAAGTGAAATCATGGTTCGAATTGAGGCCCTATGCCGGTTTGGTGCTTACAAAATCTGACGGATTGGACTTTAATGGCGAACCTACCTTTGAAAAATCGGTTACCCGAGCCATGCTCATTGGCGGCAAAGTAAGGGTGCGTGCACCAATACCTTATTTTGCACCCTATATTGAATTGGGCCTGGGGTCGTCAATAGGCAAATTTGAGACCCTTACTACGTACTATACCATAGATAAAAAAGGGCTTACCTATCATATACCCGTAGGCTTTGGGGTAGAACTTGGCCGTCACAATAACGTAGACCTGGGCTTAGGTTTCTATTTTCAAAGTGGTGTAAAACAGGGCATTGGTGCATTGGCCATTGGCATAACCATTCCCTTGAAAAGTTAACCCGGAAATTGAAGTTGGGTTTCCTTCAAGTCTACAATGGAATAATAACCATACTTCAGGGCATGAATTGCATAGGCCCTTGGTGTGATAAACCC
>JBHJNU010000040.1:0-14963 GCA_050330515.1 Flavobacteriaceae bacterium
AAATAGCAAGTATATTGGCTTGGTTCGAAAAGTATAAGGGCAAAGAATAAAATAATTTCAAAACAAAAACCCACCCCTAGCCCCTCCCAGGAGGGGAATATCTTTTAGCTATGATAAAATTCTTTAGAAAAATACGCCAGAACCTTATCAGAAAGGATAAAACAACTAAGCACTTCAAATATGCCATTGGCGAAATTGTGCTGATGGATATTGGAGTCTTTGCGCAACCAAATTTCAAAACAAAAAACGAACTCCTCCCCTCACGGGAGGGGACCGAGGGGTGGGTACTACGATGAGAAAAATGAAACAGTACAAATCGCATTTAATTTCGCTGGCAAAAAACAGATAATGATTAAATTTGAAGACCAATAAAGACCAAATTCAACCGAAACCCACCCCTAGCCCCTCCCAGGAGGGGAATACCATTTAACTATGACAAAATTCTTTAGAAAAATTCGCCAAAACCTGCTCAACGAAGGCAAAACATCCAAAAACTTTAAATACGCCATTGGCAAAGTTGCTTTTGATATCAAAGATTTACTAGGTACACCAAATTTCAAAACAAAAAACGAACTCCTCCCCTCCTGGGAGGGGACCGAGGGGTGGGTACTACGATGAGAAAGATTATACAATACAAACCGTATTTAATTGCATTGGCCAAAAATCTCCGCAATAACATGACCTTAGGTGAAATAGCCTTATGGCGAGAAATCAAAGGCAAAAAATTGGGGGTACAATTCAGTAGGCAAATACCAATTGACCGTTATATTGTGGATTTTTACTGTAAAGATTTAAAACTGGCCATTGAAGTTGATGGCTCCATACATTTTATTGAAGGTCAACCAGAAAAAGACGCCTTGAGACAAGAACGGTTAGAGTCGTTAGGGATTATCATAATCAGGTTCTCTGATGCCGATGTTAAGAATAACCTTAGTTGGGTCTTAGAGGAAATTAAAGAGAATATTGAGAACGTAAAACCCGAACCTAACCCACCAAAACCCACCCCTAGCCCCTCCCGGGAGGAGAATACCATTTAGCTATGATTAAGTTTTTTAGAAAAATTCGCCAAAACATGCTCAACGAAGGCAAAACCACAAAATACTTTAAATACGCCATTGGCAAAGTTGCTTTTGATATCAAAGGTTTACTAGGTACACCAAATTTCAAAACAAAAAACCCTCCCCTAGCCCCTCCTGGGAGGGAATCGAGGGGTGGGTACCACGACTAAAAGAAAATATCACAAACCCAATTTGCCCTCCATGGAAAAACAGTTAATGATTAACTATAGAGAACAATAAAGTTGGTAGCATCTTCAATTTCCATATATGTTGCATTTACCTTGGGCATTGGTTTTTGGGCATCTAAACGTATAAAGACTACTACCGATTTTACCCTAGCAGGTAAAAGCCTGTCTACCACTCTTGTGGGTATAACAATATTTGCCACTTGGTTTGGCCCAGAGCTCATAATGGGTGTACCAGGCCGTTTTGTCGACCTTGGGGTCATGGGTATTATAACCGATCAGTTCGGAAATTTGCTTTGTTTACTCCTTATCGGCATCTTTTACGTTGGTAAACTATATCGAATGGAGATTGTTACCTTAAGTGACTATTTCAAGATTCGCTTCAACCCCTCGCTAGAACTGGCGAGCTCGTTGATCTATATCTTCACCTATTTTTTTTGGATTGCCTCTCAGTTCGTGGCACTCGCTTACCTTTTTCAGTCGGTTCTGGGCATTTCCATCACCTCGGGCATTGTACTCGGCGCTGCCATAGTGGTGGCGTATACCTATATCGGAGGTATGTGGGCGGTTACCTATACCGACCTCCTACAAAGTATTCTCATTGTGCTAGGCCTAGGCTTACTGCTGATGAACGTTATGGGAAAAACGGATGGGGTCATTCCCTTGCTTAGAAGTCAGCACGAAGGTTTTTTCGATTTCTTTCCTGCAAAAGGATTGCAAAATTGGTCGGAATACATCGCCATGTGGATGGCCTTCGGTTTAGGTGCCCTACCCGCCCAGGAAATCTACCAACGGGCCTTTTCGGCAAAATCTCGAAAGGCTGCACAAAACGGAATCTTTCTTGGCGCTTTCCTACTTTTTATTATCAGTGTGCTGCCCTTGCTCATTGCGCTTGGCGCGGTTCAATTGCATCCTGAACTAGTCGGTGCGGGAGATGGGCAGAACCTTATTCCTGAAATGGTAAGGCGACACGCAGGTCTTCCTTTGCAAATACTATTATACGGAGCGATCATTTCGGCAATTCTTAGCACGTCTAGCGGGGCGATGCTCTCCCCGGCCACCATTATCGGTGAAAACCTTTTGAAACCCCACTTAAAAGTCGCCACCGACAAAAAAATACTCTTGTATACAAGGCTCAGTGTCATCGCCGTGGCCATAATTTCATGCTTCGTGGCCATCAACGATGCCAACATACATAGTTTGGTAGTGACTTCGGCAGTGCTCTTGATGGTCTGCCTTTTTGCACCGTTGACCTTCGGACTCTATTGGAAAAAGGCTTCTAGTACAGGCGCTTGGGCAGCAATTATTCTTGGTGCCATAGTCTGGTGGCTTTGTACCTATTTCGAGACCGCCATTGCGGCCACTATTTACGGAACAGTCTCAAGTTGCATTGCCATGGTAGTAGGCAGTCTACTTTACCCCTCGGGTAAAGAACCCTAGTTTAAAGGCACTAATATGATCACTTCGCTACCGATACGTTATGAAAAAGTAAACTCGGGTAATTTTATAATCTCACCACCCTTTAATGCCGATTCATGCGCCAAAATACCCACACAGGTTATATTTGCCGATTGTTTGGCATTGGGGTACGGCGACGTACCGGTTACCAAGGCATCAATGAAGGCATGTACCAAATGCGGGTGCGAACCGCCATGGCCTGCCCCTTGGGTAAATGATAAATGCTGGTTGTCATCGGTATCATAAACACCTTGGGTGGTAAAGCGTTGAATTTCTTCGGGAAGCAATCTCGCGAAATCAGGACTCTCCACTTCTTCAGGAATTTCAGGTTCCGGTTTTTTGGCGGTATGCACCACTAAGGGTTTCCCCTCGATCAATGGCCATTCTACCGATTTTTTGGAACCGTACACTTCGAAACTTTCACGGTATTGCCTCGCCACATCGAATAATGACCGATAAACTTGCGCACTCAGATCGGAGTTTCTGAATTTGATGTGGGTGGTCTCTACGGCGAAGGGTGAATTGTATTCACCGATCAGTTCTTCACGAATGGTTCCAGAACCGAAACACGAAACGTACTCCGCTTCATCTCGGGTCAGGGCCAAAACAGGCCCAACGCAATGGGTGGCATAATGCATGGGGGGAAGACCTGGCCAATAATTAGGCCAACCGTCCATATCTTGCTGGTGGCTTGCCTTTAAAAACTGTACCTTGCCCAGTTCGCCCTGTTCATATAACTCTTTCATGAACAAAAATTCGCGGGCATAAACCACCGTCTCCATCATCATATAGGTGAGTCCGGTTTCTTCGGTCAAGCGAACAATTTCTCTACATTCTTCCACTGTTGTCGCCATGGGCACGGTACAAGCCACATGCTTACCGGCTTTTAAAGCTTGAATGGACTGCTCGCCATGATTGGGTATGGGGGTATTGATATGCACGGCATCGATATCGGGGTCGTTCAACACGTCTTCATACGATGTGTATCTTTTTTCGATACCAAAGGCATCGGCTATTTCATTTAACTTGGCCTCATTTCGCTGGCAAAGTGCCACCAAATCTGCATGGGGGTACTTTTGATAAATGGGAATAAACTCCGCCCCAAAACCCAAACCTATAATCGCTACTCTTATGTTCTTGCTCATTTTATGTATGCTAATCGTTAAACGTATGTTTTAAAAATTCCAATCCCTGCCGTGCAAATTCATCTTGGCTCGGCGCCAGCTTTTTCCAAATATTCACGGCCGCCGCCAGTGCCTTGTTTTCAGGCGTAAAACTCTCAATGACAATGGAACCCGAATAATTTACATCTACTAGTCCTTTTGCAAACTCGTTCCAAGGTGTTAGTCCTGTTCCGGGTATGCCCCTATGGTTTTCAGAAACTTGAATATGAACGAGTCTTTCTCCGGCCGTCTGTATGGCTTTACGAATGTCTTGCTCTTCAATGGTCATGTGAAAACTATCCAAAATAATTTTCATGTTATCTTCATCGATGTCATCTAAAAGGCGAACCACATCGGCCGCCGTATTGATCAGATCAGACTCAAAACGGTTCAAAGGTTCCAAAGCAATATCCAACCTATATTTTCGTGCCATTGCCGATAGGGTTCTCAAATTACCGACCGCCCTACCCCACTCTGCTATTTTTTCAGCTTCAGATACCAATCTTGCTTTTCCAACGGCCGCATAAAGTGGCCCGGCCACAAAGCTTACCCCTAGTTCCGAAGCAAGTGCAAAACATTTTTCAGCGTGTTCAAAACAATTTTGGTATAACGAGGCATCGGCGGAGGTCAAATCTTTATCATCACCAAAAACAATGCATATCGATGGCTCGAGCCCATTCTCCTTCAAGGCTATTTTAACTATCTCGGCATCAATCAATGAAGGGTCTTCCACCGGAATCTCCACAACATCGAAACCCATTTGCCTGATTTTAGGAAACAAAGAAATAGATGCCGTGGTAAAGGGCGCTTGCCATAACCACGTACTTACGCCAAACTTGACCGGTTGTTTCATCTTAAACAGGGTTCGCCACAACTTTAAGTACGCCTTGCATAATTCGCCAATGCCCTGGAAATGTGCATATATAGGGGTATTCGCCCGGTTTGGTGGGCACCGTGAACGTTAAAACGGCCTTTTCATTGGGATCGACCATTTTAGTGGCAAACAACACTTCAGGCATTTTGGGCACATAACTGTTTTCGGCGCCCTTGGGATCCTGCGCTAATCTATCGGCGGCGGCACCCACTTTTTCAAGACTGCCCGGCTGTAAGATCAGTAAGTTGTGCTGCATGAAATCATTATTTTCGAACACGATGGAAACCGTGCTGCCCGCTTTGACCACGATCTCGCTTAAATCGTATTTCATTTGGTTTTGAATGGTCTTTAGGTTGATTACGGTACCTTGCTGCAAAGTTTCTCCGGTTTCATCCGCGCCACCCAAAGGCTTATCATAATTTTCGGCAAATACGGCAGCGATCGAACCTCCGCCAAAGGTATTCTTAGCCGATTCCGAAAAATCGGTCTCCACCTCGTATTTCCATTCGCCGGCCAAGGAAACGGTTTTCTCCCCAGAACGTATGTACAATCTTTTTTCCTCGCCATATAGACCGCCGCCGCCGCCGGTATCCACGACTCGAACGGCAATTTTGTTCTTGCCCCTTTTTAGCAAGTTTACCGGCACGTTATAATACCTGTTCTTGGCGTAATCATTCTCTGTCATCCCTACCTGTTCGCCATTGATATACACCATATCAGAATCGTCTATGGGCCCTAAAGAAATATGGGTGGGGCCTGTTGCCGTAAAATTGAATTCGCGTCGAAACCAAATTACCCCATCAATCTGTAAGCCCGCACTTTCAATATATTGGGGTAGAACCATGGTTTTCCAAGCGGAATCATCATAATCAACCGATTGTCGCTTGGGTTTGGCAATGGCTTCCGATGCTACGGTAGGATTTTCAGCCAAATAACTTTTCATAAAACCAGGGCCATGCGCTTTGGCCGCTGCATAGACCGCTTTGGACAGCCAACTATCTTCTGAAACCGATTTTTCTTTGCTTACGGCGTAAAGTTGTTCACCAATGGGTTCCGTTGCAGGCCTTTCCGTATAATACAGCAATGCTGCCAAACGCACCGTTGGATCAGTATCGAAAAGTACCTTTGATTTGGCCAATTGGGCGTCGGTGGCATCGCTTTTTGGAAGCATTTGCAAGGCTGCCTTTCTAACTGCCGGCGAAGGATGGTATAATGCCCCCGATACGATATCAACAGTCTCTTGTGAGGTTTCCAATACACCCAGCCCGGCAATGGTCCATAGGGCGTGAAGGGCACCTGGGTTTAGCCCTAGCATATCCACTCTATTATCGTTTACCAGTTTGTAAAGCGCCGGCAATACATCGGTAGTATTGCGCTCAACCAGCAATCTTTGGGCGGTCATGCGCCAAAACATGTTTTCATGCGCCAGGCTGGCTACCAATTCTTGTGGCCTGTCTTTCGTCAACACTATGGGTTTTTGATCTTGCGCCGTTTTGGGCATTACCCGCCAAATACGGCCCCTTGAGCGATCACGGAGCGGGTTGATATAAGCGTTGCCAGCCCCGTTCTCCCCTTTGAAACCCCCAAAACTTTCAGTTGGGGTAGGATTGTGCTGAACGATGAAATTATACCAGTCGGCCACCCACACATGGCCATCGGGACCAACCTTGGCCTCAACGGGGGATACCCATTCATCAGCACTTGCAAACAGGTTGCCACCATCTTTTTCAATGTAACCGGCACCGTTTTTTTCAATTTTAGCAATATGTACCAATCCGCCCGTAGGTTCGCAAACCAAGGCTACTTTGTTCCAGTAGTCACTTGGGTAGGTACGAGCGGTATAAAAATGATGGCCGGCAGCTGCGGTAAAGCCACCAAAAACGTCAACTTGTCTATAGTTTTGGGTGATGGGCTTCATATCGTAATGGCCATCGATCTTGGCACTGCCCTGGGCCAATAAACCATCCAAAGCTTTCATTGCGGCATCAGGTATGCCCACGAACACGCTGTGCGTGTTGTTCGCCGTTGAGGCAAAGATCGAATTGTCTTCGGTGATGCCCAACCCCCAGGTATTGTTACTGGTGCCCGTTAGAACTTCAAAATATTTTTTCTTGGGGTGGAAACGGTACACATCTTGGCTAAAATCGAAAGGTTGATCAAAAATGGTGCCTTCAAAACCGGAGTACCCTACTACGCCATACAAATTGTTGTCAATGCCATACTGTAAGTTGGAGGGGCCTGCGTGGGTGTCTGAAACGCCCCATCCCTCGATCACATTTTCGCGAACATCGGCCTTGTCATCACCATCGGTATCTTTCAAGAAAAGAAAATACGGGGCTTGCGACACAAGGATCCCACCGTCATAAAACGAAAAACTGGTAGGTATGTTCAATCCATCGGCAAACACGGTTACTTTATCGGCCTTGCCATCGCCGTCAGTATCTTCCAAAATCTTCACTTTATCATCGCCTTTGCCTTTGTCATCGCGCACGGTATTGGGGTAATCTACGGTTTCAATGACCCAAAGTCGGCCTTTTTCGTCCCAGTTCATGGCTATGGGGTTGATGATGTCGGGCTCGGATGCAAATAGTTGCAGTTTGAAACCTGCGGGCACTTGTATTAATTTCTCAGATTCTTGCGGACTAAGTGGCAATTGGAATTTCGGGGCAGGATCCCGCTTTTCATAGTTCGGTATTCCGGAACGCTCTTCGTACACCAAGGTAGGCATGTCGACCATAAAATCTGTCCAGTTCTTTTTAGCATTGGCATCAACCGCCCAAAGAATGCCCTCTTTCACCAGGTTTTGAAACCCTGGGTTTGTCCAAGTGCGCTCATCATGGCCCAAAGCGGTATAGAAAACTTTACCCTTGCCGTGCTCTTTAACCCATGTGTACGGTTCACGGTGGTCGCCTTCCACTCGTTCCATCAATATGGTGATGTCTTCCGCAATTTTATCATGTTTATAGGTCTCGTCCCAAGTCTCGAATTCGGTGACGCCTTGCATCAGTGGGTGCTCTTTATTGGTGATTTGGGCCGTAAAGGTGCCCGTACCATGTTCCATAAAGCGCCCACCCACCATGTTGATATAGCCGTCACTGTCTTTAAAACAAAAACTGGCACAATGCAGGGGAATAAAAGCGTGGCCTTCGGCAATATAATCCATCAACGCTTTTTCATGCACGGGCGACTGCTCTTCGTAGTTGGCGTAAACAATGACCCCGTCAAACTGCGCCAAATTGTTGGCATTTAGATCGTTGATGTCCTCAGTATAGGTAATGTTTATACCTTCTTTGGTCAGCGCCGAAGCCAAAATAGGCATATAGGTGCCCGATGGATGGTGTTCAGCATCATGACCTAAAAATAAGAGTTCGATACGCCTTGGCTGATCATCGGGAATTACTTTTGCCTGTTTCGTTTCAGAACCACAGCTTGCCAAGAGCAGCAGTGTCAAAAAAGTTGTTATGAGAAGCTTTCCGTTGGTTTTCATAATTGTGAATTTATTGACCTGACCAATATTAAGCAATATCCTTAAGGAAATCATCCTGTGTTGTATCAAAAACTGACTGTTTTATATCTCAAAATGTCGTTTTTTATGATTTATAGGATATATTAGTAGGCTAATCGAGCAACATTGAAATCTGCCTTACAAAAATCACCGATACCAAAAAATCATGCCTTTGTAGTACGGCATTTGAAGGAACCCATTTTCGATCCCAATTGGCATTTTCATTCGGAATACCAAATTTTTGCGGTATTGAAGGGCCAGGGAACGCGTTTTATTGGCGACCACGTGGCGCCCTTCAATTCAGGAAACATCACCTTTACGGGCCCTAATCTACCGCATTTATGGCGCAGTGACCCCGATGAAAGTATAAGTGAAGGTATTGTAATCTATTTCAATGAAGACTTTATAGGGGAAAATCTCTTTAGTAAAGAGGAAGGCTTTAAGTTGCAGCGTTTGTTTCAAAACAGTTTAAGGGGAATAGGCATATCTGGAGACACAGCGGTACTCATAAAAAACATGCTGCTCAAACTCTCTACCCTCGAAGGTTTAGAAAGCATCATTGAACTGCTTAAAATCTTAAACGTGATTTCAGAAAGTACCGAAATAACCCTCTTAGCTAGTCCTGGTTATACGAATACCTTAAAGGAAGGTGATACCGAACGCATGAATATCGTGCATACCTATGTGATGAAACATTTCAGGGAAAAAATCGCGCTAACCGATATTGCGAACCTGGTTAACATGACCCCAACCTCTTTCAGCCGTTACTTTAAGGTACATGCGAACAAGACGTTTTCTGAATTTCTCAGCGATATTCGAATTGGTTACGCATGTAAATTGCTGATCGAGAATAAAATGAGTGCTTCGAAAGCCTGTTATGAAAGCGGCTTTCAAACCCTGTCCAACTTCAACAAACAGTTCAGGGCGATCACCAAAAGAACACCTTCTGCCTATAAAAAGGAATACGCAGCACAATAGGTATTCTCAAGGTTTCGATTAATTTTACACAATGATCAGAAACATCCAGTTACGGGTAAGCTTAAAGGAAGAAAGCAAAGTTGGACTTCTAGGAAAAACAGCTGCATATTTAGGCGTTTCTGATAAGGAAATTCAAATCAAAGTACTTCGAAGATCCATTGATGCCCGCAAACCGAGCATTTACTTCAACTATAAACTTGAAGTCTACATCAACGAACCCTTGCCAACCGAGAAAAACTACACCTTCGATTATATAGATGTTTCTAAGGCAAAACCAGTGCATATCGTAGGTTTTGGCCCTGCTGGCATTTGGGCGGCACTGCGGTGTTTAGAGTTGGGGTACAAACCCATTGTAATTGAACGTGGTAAGAATGTGCAAGATAGAAGAAGGGATCTAAAGGCCATCAACCAAGACCACATCGTTGGTGAGGATTCCAACTACTGCTTTGGCGAGGGTGGTGCAGGCACCTATTCTGATGGTAAACTTTATACCAGAAGCTTAAAACGCGGCGACGTAAGGCGAATTTTTGAAAGTTTGGTACATCATGGCGCTTCCGAAGAAATATTGGTTGATGCACACCCCCATATCGGCACCAACAAACTACCTAAAATAGTTCAGAATATGCGTGAGACTATTTTGAAGTTTGGGGGAGAAGTGCATTTTAATACCAAAGTAATCGACTTTGTAGTAAAGGATAACACGTTAAAAACCATTATTTTACAAGATGGCCATGAAATGGATGTATCTCGTGTTATCTTGGCGACAGGCCATTCGGCCCGCGATATTTTCAAGCTGCTCCATGAGAAGAAGATCGCCTTAAAGGCAAAATCTTTTGCCATGGGGGTTCGGGTTGAACATCCGCAGCATATTATAGATTCGATACAGTATCATTGTTCTGGCGAGCGCGATGAACTGCTTCCGGCAGCAGCCTATAGTTTGGTTGAACAAGTTAAGGGCCGTGGAGTGTACTCTTTTTGTATGTGTCCGGGTGGCTTTATTGTTCCTGCGGCTACAGCCCCTGGCGAGGTTGTGGTGAACGGCATGTCTCCCTCCAAAAGAAATAATTTATATGCCAATTCGGGTATCGTCGTTGAGATCAATGTTGATCAAGATATTCCCAAATATGAGCACTTTGGGGTTCTAAAAGGATTGGAATATCAAAAAGACCTAGAGCGCTTGGCCTTTACTTCAGGTGGTCGAACGCAAACAGCTCCTTCTCAGCGACTAACGGATTTTGTTGAAGGAAGAATTTCACAAGATTTAAATGAGACTTCGTACCAACCCGGATTGAAATCTGCACCCCTACATTCCCTCCTTCCAAAATTGATAGGTGGTCGTTTGCGCGAGGGATTTAAAGTATTCGGAGAAAAAATGCATGGTTATTATACATCAGAAGCCAATATTGTCGGCGTAGAATCACGAACATCATCACCGGTCAGCATCCTAAGAAATGAGCATTTAGAACACCCCGAGATCAAAGGATTGTTTCCCTGTGGTGAAGGCGGGGGCTATGCAGGTGGAATTGTTTCAGCGGCCATGGATGGTGAGCGTTGTGCCGAAGCGGCCATCATTGGCCTATGAAAATAGTTAAGCGCAACTGTAAATTAAAGTATTATCCGACTTTCATAATTCGAACACTTACAACAAAGCTTGTACTTTTACCTTAAATAGCCGTAACTTCGCGCCTTATTCGAGAAAATGACATTTAAAGAACTCGGCATAGCCGAACCTATACTAAGGGCCATTCAAGCTGAAGGCTACGAAACACCCACCCCGATTCAAGAACAGGCCATACCCATATTACTTAAAGGAAAAGACCTTTTAGGCGTAGCCCAGACAGGCACTGGTAAAACGGCAGCTTTCGGTATTCCAATTTTACACCATTTATACGAAGGAATTAGTCTTCGCGATAACAAAAGAAAAATAAAAGCCCTTGTAGTTACCCCTACGCGTGAGCTTGCGATACAAATTGCAGAAAGTTTTACGGCCTACGGAAAATTTACCGGTTTGACCAACACGGTGATCTTCGGCGGTGTAAAGCAGGGCAAACAGGTGAATGTTCTCAGAAACGGAGTCGATATATTAATCGCTACTCCAGGTCGTTTATTGGATCTCATGAACCAAGGTTTCATATCACTGCGCGACGTAGAATACGCGGTATTGGACGAAGCCGACCAAATGCTCGATATGGGCTTCATCCATGACATTAAAAAAATAATTGCCAAACTTCCACCAAAAAGACAATCATTGTTCTTTTCGGCCACCATGCCAAAAGATATTATAGAACTTTCGCGGAAAATTTTGGGAGATTTTGAGCAGGTAACCGTTCGACCCGAGCAGGCCACCGCGGAGAAAGTAGAACAAGGACTCTATTTTGTTAGTAAAAAAAATAAACCAAAACTACTTGTTCACTTGTTGCAAGAAAGACCGAACGATTCTGTGCTGGTTTTTTCACGCACGAAACACGGGGCCAATAAAGTGGTGAAAATATTAGATAAGGCCGAAATTCGCTCTGCAGCCATTCATGGCAATAAATCGCAGGCAGCTCGGCAAAAGGCCCTTGGCGACTTTAAAGACGGGAAAATAAAAGTTCTAATCGCCACTGACATCGCAGCCCGTGGTATCGATATCGACGAATTATCGATGGTTCTAAACTATGACCTGCCCAATGTGCCCGAAACCTATGTACACCGAATTGGTAGAACAGGTCGGGCCAGTGCAAGCGGCATCGCAATTTCGTTCTGTGATAAAGAAGAAAGACCCTATTTGAGGGATATAGAAAAGCTTATAAAACAAGAAGTGCCACGAATGCCCGAACATCAATTTGTCGATGATGTTGAAGATGAGATGGATGAAGATATTCGACCCCCAAGACCCAGCAGTGGTCAAAATTCAGGAAGAAAATCGAATCATGGCCGAGGCAAAAGTAAAACTGGTAACCCCAATTTTAAGGGGTCGAACAATAACAGAAGAAAGTCGGGTAACGCACGAAACGGTTTTTCAGGCAGCAAAGCAAACTAACGTACCTGTTAGTAGACCATAATGGCATCGGTAAGTTTCAATTCGCCTGATCAACTGGCCTTTTTGGTCTAGCACTTTTTGTTCATTTTAGCCGCACCTAGGCATCCAGCTTGGTGTTCGCCGTCTACGATACCTTCCTTAAGCACCGCTAGCTTTTGGATTACCCTATTCGGATTAGCCTGTATTCAAGCGCAACGTGATGTCTGGTATCACTATATGTATATCAAAAAGCCCTATAGCAAATAGTTCAGATGATGGGAAGACAATGTTATTTTTGAATCATTTAAGAAGGGTTCAAAATTCGTCAAAGCTTGGCGAATGAACCAAGTGATTTCCATTTTAGAAGAGTAGTTCCATTTAGTGCGGCCTTCTAGAACACTTTTTGCGAAACCGTATTACCCGCTAGGCAATAATAGTTCGATTACGTCGTTAGAAGTAAATATTACCTTATAATTGTAGGTTTTTACCTACTAAATTATTTACCAAATAACTACCAAATGAGAATAGTAATACTAGGCAATTATTTACCTAGAAGATGTGGTATTGCCACATTTACCGCCAATTTAACCGAATCTATTTTGGCCGCTGACGACGCGAATGAAGTCTTTGTAGTGGCAATGAACGATGGTTTCAATGAACATGACTACCCAGAAATAGTAAAACATACCATTTCTCAACAACAACAAACCGACTATGACAGCGCTGCTAAATTCATAAATGAAAGCAAGGCGGACATCTGTATTGTTCAACATGAATTCGGAATCTTTGGAGGCGAAAGTGGAGTTTTTGTCCTCGGTTTGTTACAGCAGTTGAACATGCCTATTGTAAGCACAGTACATACCGTTCTTCGTACACCTAGCTATCACGAAAGACATATCATTAAGAAAATGGGTGAACTGTCACATAAAATACTGGTTATGAGTAATCTGGCAACAGAATTCTTGACCAACATTTATGAAGTGCCCGCTCATAAAATAGCTGTTATACATCATGGCGTACCAGATTTTGGTGCTGTTCGTAACGCTATTTCCAAGTTTTCGTACCCCGGAAAAAAAGTGCTGGGTACCTTTGGGTTCTTAGGGCGCAGTAAGGGTATCGAAACCGTTATCAATGCACTGCCAATTTTGGTGAAAGAACATCCTAATGTTGTGTACGTTGTAATGGGCCAAACACATCCGAATGTAAAAAAACATTGTGGGGAAGAATACCGAGATTCCCTTAAGAATTTAGCCAAAACCAACAATGTTTCCGATCACGTGATTTTTGAAGACGGGTTTTTCAAAGAAGAAGACCTCAAAAATTTTTTACTCAACGTTGACATCTATATTACCCCTTACTTGAACGAAGCCCAAATTACCAGCGGCACCCTATCCTATGCGGTCGGTGCCGGTGCCTGTATTGTCTCAACTCCGTTTTGGCATGCAAAAGAGCTGCTGGCCGACGGCAGGGGCGAAACGTTCGCATTTTCTGATTATAATGCCCTTGGAGCTAAACTATCTGAACTGCTGAATAGCCCGCAAAAGATCCTTGCCTTTAAAAAAGCCTCATTCGATTATGGCAAGGGCATGTACTGGAACAAAGTCGGCGCAGCGTATAGCATACTGTTAGCAAAGCTTGTCAACCAGGATGTTGCCAATGAAGGTACTATTACCCAAAAGAAAACAAGACCCCTACCAAGTTTCAGCTTGGACCATATAAAAAGACTTACCGATCCCATGGGTATTCTTGAACATGCAAACTATTCGATCCCTGACTACAAAGAGGGTTATTGTTTAGATGACAATGCTCGGGCCTTGATCCTGGTATTAATGGCACATGACCTTGATATGGACAAGAGCGCCATCACATTGGCCGATACCTATTTACGGTATATTAAACTAATGCAGCAAGAAGATGGCCATTTTCACAACGATATGGCCTTTGACAAAACGTTCTTAGACGAAAAAGGCTCTGAAGATTCTTTTGGAAGAACAATTTGGGCCATGGGCTACCTTATACGACTGGCCACAAATGACAGTCATTTTCAGTTCGCAAAAGATGTATTCTTCAAGTCGTTTCACCATATTGAAAAACTACAGTCTATTCGTGCTATTTCGCACACCATTATCGGGCTTTGCCATTTTCTTAAGCGTTATCCTGATAACGAAAACGTGATGTATGTGATGAACAGCCTTACTACTAAACTAGTAAAACAATATAACAATGAACGGACCGAGCAATGGAAATGGTTTGAACCCGTACTTTGTTATGACAACGCCATAATACCCTTAGCGCTTTGGCAAGTTTATGGCATAACCAGAGACAAGTCACTCTATCAGGTAGCTTTTGAAACTACGACCTTTCTTGAAAGTGAAACCATTGTGAAGAACCATATGTCGCTCATTGGCAATGATTGGTACCACAAGGGCGGGTTAAGACCATCAATAGGCCAGCAGCCCATTGATGCCATGGCAATGGTCATGATGTTCAGCAAAGCTTTTGAAGTTACCAAAGAATTAAAATACTACAACAAGATGCATACTGCGTTCAGTTGGTTTTTAGGCAACAACGATCTGCTAATTCCATTATTCGATGAAGAATCTAAGGGTTGTTGTGATGGTCTTGATGCGCGCAGTGTAAACAGGAATCAAGGCGCGGAAAGCACTATTTCATTTTGGCTATCCTATTTGACCGTATGGCAAACCGACATGGAAACTGCCTCCTTAAATAAGTTATTTGAA
>JBHJNU010000041.1:0-52755 GCA_050330515.1 Flavobacteriaceae bacterium
GCTACGATGGTGTAGATCCTTATCCTGCGCTTCAAGATGGTGGCGGTTTGGGCGAACTACGCGTTGCTAGGCCAAATATACTTATCCCAGGTATTGAACGAAGGGAAGCTTATTTTACGTCTACAACCGTTACGGTCGGTCTAAATATTAATTTTTAAAAAAAAACTATGAAACGATATTTTAAACTAGCCCTTTTCAGTACTGCATTGATCGTGTTTTCATGTACTGATCTGGATGATCCTCTAGAGGATAGGTTAACTGAAGAATTTAACATTCCCGGCGTTAGTACGGGAGGTGGTGGTGGTGACGGTGGACCACTTTTATCGGCTTTTGGTAGACTTAGGGCTGGCAGTGACGGTCATACCGGATTTTTCCCTACCCAGAGTGTAACTGGTGATGACATGTCAGTACCTCAAAAAGGTGGGGACTGGTTCGACGGTGGTATATGGATCCAATTACATAGACATACCTGGGATGCTGCCCATGAACGTATCGGTGAGGTCTGGAACAATGCCTACGGAGGAATTGGTGAATGTAATACGGCCCTTGAAGGTGGTGCCCTTGATGCGAATGGTACGGCTCAAATACGAGCATTACGCGCCTATTTCCACTGGAGGTTACTTGATATTTTTGGAAGGGTACCCATTGTAACCTCAACCGCAGGTGGTGCCCCTCAGTCAGAACGAAGCGCCGTGTTCAATTTCGTGGAAAGTGAATTGCTGGCAGCCTTGGGTATACCAGCGGTAACCGCTACTATGGATCTCTCTGCAAGCACTTTAGGTACCGGAATTAACCCTTATAGGATAAATCAATATGCCGCTTTAGGTATTCTTGCCAAGTTATATTTGAATGCCGAAGTATATACGGGTACACCCCGTTATCAAGAAGCCGATTGGGCTGCAACTTATATTATAGATAACAGCCCTTACGTACTTTGTGCCGAAGGTTGTACCACAGTAAATTCTTCGAAGAGACCTGAAGTTGCAACAGATCCAGAAACATTGGAAGGATATGCCGCAGTATTCGCGCCCACCAATCAGAACAACCCAGAAATTATTTGGTCAATCGAATACGCTTCCATTGGGGGCGGGGGTATGAATTTCGCTCAAATGACCCTGCATGGACCAAGTCAGCTTACTTATGGCCTAGATGCCGCACCATGGAACGGTTTCTCGGTATTGGAAGAGTTCTACAATAGCTATGAAGCTGGCGATGCAAGAAAAGAAGCGAACTTTTTAGTAGGTCCACAAACTGATTTCTCTGGTAACCCACTTATTGATTTCGCCGCTGACGACGATGACCTTCAAGTAGAATATACACCACAAATCAATGAGTTGGAGCCTAATGCGATTCGTCAAGCTGGTGCTCGTATGAAAAAGTTCAGCTTTGAAGTATTGGGAAGACCAGATATGAATAATGATTACCCGATTGTTCGTTTAGGTGATGTGCACCTAATGCGTGGCGAAGCCCGCGCTAGGGCAGCTGGTGATTGGAACCTTTCGCTACCCGATGTGAACGCAATCAGGGCGCGGGCCAATGTTGCTCCTCTTGGTTCTATCGATGCAGATGAATTCTTAGCGGAAAGAGGTAGAGAAATGTTTCAAGAATCTAGTAGAAGAACGGATTTGATTAGGTTTGCTAAGTTCCAAGATACTTGGTGGGAAAAGACCAACTCAGATTCATTCAGAAACTTGATGCCGATCCCGGTTTTACAAATCAATGCTTCTGATGGTGCATTGACCCAGAACCCTGGCTACTAGAACAAGTTAATTTTATTTTTAAAAAAGAAGGGTTGTTCGTAGCGAACAACCCTTCTTTAATAAGACTCAAGCCTTAAAATACGAAACAAGTTCTTAAAAATGGTCAACTTTACTGCATGAAAGTGCGCTACCTATTCATTCGACTATTTACACCGGCACTTCTAGTTCTTGTGCTTGTAACCAATTGTACTAGAAATAAGACCGAGACAGATCCTGAATCTCCCCTATTCATTCTTAAAGATAGTACCACAGGTATCTTCTTTAAAAATGAACTAGACTATGACGAAGAATTCAATCCCTACATCTATCGCAATTTTTATAATGGCGGTGGTGTAGCAATAGGAGATATTAACAATGATGGTTTAGAAGACATATACTTTACAGGTAATATGGTAGACAATAAACTATATCTCAACCTGGGTAACTGGAAATTCAAAGATATAACCGAATTGGCAGGAGTAGCCTGTTCCAATGTTTGGTCATCAGGGGCCACTTTCGCCGATATCAATAACGATGGCCTTCTAGACCTTTATGTTTGTAAGGCCGGAAAACCTGAAGGAGATAACCGGCATAACGAACTTTTTATAAATAACGGTGACCTTACCTTCACTGAATCTTCTAAGGAATTCGGTCTTGATATTGAAGGTCTTTCAGTTCACTCGGCCTTTTTTGATTATGACAAAGACGGTGATCTCGATGTTTATATCTTGAACAATTCACTGCGGTCCATTGGTGGTTTTGACTTGGTTAAAGATCTTAGAATGATCCCTGATGAAGGTGGAAACGGCAACAAGTTTCTGCGTAACGATAATGGTAAATTTATAGATATTACCGAAGAGGCCGGTATCTATTCAAGCAAAATAGGATTTGGCCTCGGCATTACCCTGGGAGACTTCAACAATGACAATTGGACCGACATTTTTGTATCTAACGACTTTTTTGAGAGAGATTATCTGTACATCAATGACACCCATGGTGGTTTTACTGAAAATCTGGAAGACTACTTTACCTCCATTTCAATGGGTTCTATGGGGGCCGATATAGGTGATTTAAACAATGATCTTTTACCCGATCTCATCGTCACAGAAATGCTGCCGGCATCGGAGGAAAGAAAAAAAACCAAGACACTTTTCGAATCTTGGGATAAACAACAATTGGCTGTTAAAAACGGTTATTTCAATCAATACGCGCGTAACGCATTACAACGTAATTTGGGAAACCGTACCTTTTTGGAGGTAGGCAGGCAAGCATCGGTCTCAGGAACAGAGTGGAGTTGGGGCGCGCTGATTTTCGATATGGACAACGATGGCCTAAAAGATATATTTGTGAGCAATGGAATTTACAAAGATCTACTTGATCGCGATTACTTGACCTACGAAGCCAACGAAGAAAACATTAAAAGTAGGATCAGGAACCAAGAAAAAAATGTCATCACCGCTTTAATCGACGCCATGCCTTCTCAAAGCGTTCCCAATGCCGCATTTCAAAATAAAGGAAATTTCGAATTTCAGGACAGGGCTAAAGATTGGGGTTTAGGCACCCCGAGTTTCAGTAACGGTAGTGCCTATGGTGATTTAGATAACGACGGCGACCTAGACCTCGTGGTTAATAACGTTAACATGCCTTCCTTTCTTTATGAGAACAAGTCCGACACCTTAAGCCACAGAAGCATAAAACTCAATCTCATCAACCAAGAAAACAATACCAAAGTAATAGGCGCCAAGGCCATAATTAAATCAAATGGAAATATTATAGGAGTTGGTGAAAACTTTGTGTCACGCGGTTTTCAAAGCAGTGTACCTTACGGTATTCATTTAGGAGTTGGAAACCGCAGTAAAATTGATACTTTAACCGTATATTGGCCAAACGGAACGCATACTTCTATCGCAAATCTTGTTTCCAATAAAAACTATACGCTTGCGCAACCCAAGGCCGATTCCGACCGTACCACTTCCAAAAACAAAGTTGTTGAAAGACAAACATTACTAAGCAACATTGACCCACTTTTTAGTTTCGAACATATCGAAAATAGATATATCGACTTCGACAATGAACGTTTATTGAGCAGTATGAGCAGTAATGAAGGGCCTGCAATGGCCATCGATGATATCAACAATGATGGTAAAGTCGATTTTTTCCTTGGAGGCGCAAAAAACCAGATCGGAAAACTTTTTTTATCGAATTCAATGGGCTTTGAGGAGCATGAGGTACCCTTCAAAGAAGATGCGGTTTCTGAAGATACCGATGCACTATTTTTTGATGGCGATGGCGATGGCGATCTTGACCTTTATGTGTGCCACGGTGGAAAAGCTTTCTCCCCCTACTCCATCGCTTTGAACGACTCTTACTATGTTAACCATGGCGGCACCTTCACCAAAGCCTCTAAATCGCCCTTATTTCCTTACCCTATAAGCTCTTCGATTGTTGTATCAAGCGACTATGATCACGATGGAGATCTTGACCTATTTGTAGGTGAACGGTACAAAACAAATTTATATGGAAAACCAGGATCAGGATTCCTTCTTGAAAATGACGGCAAGGGAAATTTCAAGGCGACAGAAGAAACCGTTATTAACGATTTGGGTATGATAACCGACGCCCAATGGGCCGACATCAATAATGATGGCTGGGACGATCTGATTGTTACTGGTGAATGGATGCCAATAAAGGTCTTCATTAACCAAAATGGCAAGCTAACCGACCAAAGCGATCTACTTGGCCTAGCAAAAAGTTCAGGTATATGGACCGCCTTGAAGCTAGCCGATTTGGATAACGACGGAGATATCGATATCGTTGCGGGAAACATAGGGCATAATGCATTTTATGAAGAAAAAATGAAAATGTTCATTGCCGACTTCGATCATAACGGGTTTCCAGAACAGATCATTTGCAAGCAAAAAAATGGAAAATATTATCCAATTGCAGATAAAGATGAACTTGTGTCACAACTCCCTTCCCTTAAAAAAACATTACTTTACTATGAAGATTATGCCTTGGCACATATGGCAACCCTTTTCACCGAAGAACAGTTAATGCGTGCTTTAAAGCTAGAACTTGACATCGTAGGGAGTACAATTTTTATGAACGAAAATGGCAAATTCGTAGCAAGGGAACTCCCTAGAGAGACTCAATACGCCCCCATTTACGCCATCGCAATTACTGATATTAACGATGATGGCCATCAGGATATTTTTCTAGGCGGTAACCAATATTTGGTGAAACCCCAATTCGGAAGGTATGATGCCTCAAAAGGATGGGCTATCTTTGGACCCAATTTATTTGATAAACATAAAGCACAGGTGTTTCCCTTATACATTAATGGACAAATTCGCCAAATGAAATGGATTTCGCATCAAGGAAAAAAGATTTTAATCGTTGCCAAGAATAATGAGAATACAAGCTTCTATGAATTTCAAGATAATTTTTAAACTAGTTCCAATTGCTATAATTACATTCTTTTTTAGCTGTTCGGGCTCTGAATATTCGCAACTTGTCAGGCGCGAAATGGCAAAAGGTGTGATTCATGATTCCCTTTTATTTGACCTGAAATTTGGCCAACACAAACAAGACTTTTTTAGATCTTGCTGGCAACTTAACCAGAAAGGCCTTGTATCTCAAGGCCCGGGAAGCAAGTCCGTAAAATATGAGCTTCCTATTGATGCAGATGCTCCTTTGGCAACTAGCATAACATTACTTTTCTTTGGAGATTTCAATGAAGAAAACATTATGACAGGTATGGATCTAGAATTTTACTATAATGCCTGGTCTCTTTGGAACAAATCGTTACAATCAGATATGTTGCTACCCGTAGTTATGGATTCACTGAAAAAATGGTATCCCGGTAACGACTTTATAAGGGTACCCCTTAAAAATGACTCCCTTGAAATATATGTTAAGGTAGATGGCAACCGAAGAATTACGATAAAACCCATAGATCACGAAAAAACAATAAAGGCTAAAATAGATGATCTCAGATATGTACTTGAAAGAGACTAAAGTGTTCCATTGGCTGAAAATAATTTGGCGAACCCTCGTTTTAACTTCGGTGGCGGTCACCTATGTCTGCTGTACCACTAAAGTTGAGAACATCGTTGAAAGTATCGAAAAACCACTGTTCGAATTACAGGCAAACGAAAAAACAGGTATCGATTTTGAAAATTCACTGGTATATGACAATGAGTTTAATGTATATAGATACCGCAACTATTACAACGGGGGGGGCGTGGCTATTGGAGACATAAACAATGACAATTTGCCCGACATCTACTTTACGGCAAATCAACAAAAGAATAGATTGTATTTGAACAAGGGAGATTTTACTTTTGAAGACATTACTGAAAAAGCAGGGGTAGGTGGCGACAAACCTTGGTCTACAGGGGTAACTATGGTAGATATAAACGGGGATGGACATCTTGATATTTACGTTTGTAATTCTGGAGACCTAAAAGGCGAGAACAAGCAGAATGAACTTTTTATTAATAACGGAGATCTAACCTTTACCGAGCAAGCTAAAACTTACAACCTTGATGACAAGGGGTTCTCTACACATGCATCTTTCTTTGACTTTGATAAGGACGGAGATCTAGATGTGTACATTCTAAATAATTCTTACCAGGCTATCGGCGGATTCGACCTTAAATTGAACCAACGAAACAAAAGAGATGTTCTTGGTGGTGACAAGCTCATGGAAAACGTGAATGGTAAATTTGTCGATGTTAGTGAAAAAGCGGGCATATATGGCAGTGTTATAGGGTTTGGACTAGGGGTTACCGTGGGCGATGTCAATAATGACGGATGGGAAGATATCTATGTTTCGAATGATTTTTTTGAGCGTGACTACCTGTACATCAACAATCAAAATGGTACTTTTTCGGAAGAGCTTGAAGATCAAATAACAGCCACAAGCATTGCCTCTATGGGCGCCGATATGGCCGATATCAACAATGATGGTTACAATGATATTTTTGTTACCGAAATGTTGCCATCAGAGTATAGTAGATTAAAAACCGTGACCACTTTTGAAGATTGGAATAAATATCAACTAAACCTCAACAGCGGCTATTATCATCAATTTACCCGCAATACCTTTCAACTTAACAATGGTGACAATACCTTTAGCGAAATAGGTAGGTTGAGTGGTGTAGAAGCATCGGATTGGAGTTGGGGGGCCCTAATTTTTGATATGGACCTTGATGGGCTCAAAGATCTTTTCATCGCCAATGGTGCTTATCAAGACCTTACCGATCAAGATTATCTTACCTATCTCTCGAACGCCGAAATTTTAAATTCAATGATACAAAATGATACCATCAACTACTCCAAATTGATCGATATCATTCCATCAAATAAAGTTGCTAATCACGCTTATAAAAATTTTGGTGAACTCAAATTCGAAAAATTTGAGACTTCAGGTCTTCTTATGGAAAGTTTTTCTAATGGATCCGCCTATGGCGATTTGGATAATGATGGCGATTTGGATTTGGTGGTAAACAATCTTAATTCGCCTTCCTTCGTCTATAAGAATAACGCTATAGAATTACGCAAAGGGCATTATTTAAAATTCATTTTACACGGCAAAGGTCTAAATACCCAAGCTATTGGGTCGAAAATTGAAATAATACCATATACCATTACCTTAGAAAATCAACCCGCAAGAGGTTTTCAGTCGAGCATGGATGTACGCCCTAATATAGGTTTGAAGACCGCTGATCCAGTTTCGATAAAAGTTTCATGGCCGTCAGGAGCCGTTACGGAGATGGCCAACGTTGCTGTTGACCAAACATTGGAACTTTTTGAAAAAGATGCGAAAAATGAAGAACCCGCTTCGAGTCAAACCATAGATTTATTTCAAAAGATGGATTACTCTTTTAACTATACCCACAAAGAGAATCGTTTCGTTGATTTTGAACGTGATCGTTTGTTGAACCATATGTTCAGCACCGAAGGACCAAAAATTTCAGGGGCAGACGTCAATAATGATGGTTTCCAAGACTTTTTGGTGGGCGGTTCAAAGGGTAATCCTGCTACATTGTTGATGGGCAATGCAAATGGCACATTCACTATACAAGTTGATGATTTTGCCGAAAATAGCAATTCTGAAGACCAACAGAGTCTTTTTTTCGATGCAGATAACGATGGCGACCTGGATCTTTACGTGTGCAGCGGTGGCGTGGAATACTCTCAATACTCAACCGATTTTTTAGATAGGCTTTACTTTAATGACGGCAAGGGCAACTTCACACTTTCAAACCAAAAACTACCTGCTATAAATACCCTACATAGTACTTCTACAGTGATAGCTTCTGATATTGACGGCGATGGCGACTTGGATCTTTTCGTAGGTGAACGTATGGTGCCCTTAAAATATGGAATGCCTTGTTCTGGTTTCATTCTTGAGAATGACGGCCAAGGCAATTTCAAAGATGTCACCGCTGAAATTGCCCATGAACTTAAAGGTTTGGGCATGGTGACCGACGCAAATTTTCAAGATCTCGACGGTGATGGTGACGAAGATTTAATGGTTGTCGGAGAATTTATGGGTATTGAATTGTTCGTAAATGAAGATGGGAAATTCAAAAGGAGAGTTAATAGTTCACTTTCCGAAAAGAAAGGTTGGTGGAATACTATTCATAAAGCTGATCTTGACAACGATGGTGACCAAGATTTTATCATTGGTAATCACGGGCTAAACAGTCGGTTTAAGGCTAACGAAGAACATCCCATAACCCTGTTTTCAAAAGATTTCGACAGTAATGGCTTTATTGACCCCGTACTGGCATTCAAGGGAGATAATGGCAAAGATTATCCATATGCCTTACGCCATAATCTGGTCGATCAAATGAAATTTTTAGCAAAAAGATTTCCCGATTACGCGTCGTTCAAAAATGCGAGCATAACCGATATTTTTACACAGGAAGAACTTTTGGGCGCAAATACTCTTTTCGCCAATACCTTATCGACCGTTGTTCTTCTGAACGAAGGCAACTTTTCATTCAAGGTTGTGGAACTTCCTATTGAGGCGCAGTTCTCAACAATCTATGCTATTGCAACGCATGATTTTGATAAAGATGGGGATTTGGACATTTTGATGGGCGGAAATCTCTACAGCGTAAAGCCGGAGGTAGGCCGATACGACGCATCCTATGGACTTTACCTTGAGAATTTAGGAAATATGAAATTCAAAACTCACAAAAAAGGAAACGGCTTTAAAATAAAGGGGCAGATCCGGGATATTAGCATCAATGGCAATACCGTTTTAGTAGCCAGAAATAGTGATTCATTGGTGCTATTCAAATTTTGATAACATGAAACAAGTCATAGCAGTCGTTTGTACAACATTATCGATACTAATCGGATGTTCGGATAAAAAAGAGATTTACTCTCCTGAAAAAGGAGCCATCTTTTTTAAATCTGTTCCAGCCGATAGCAGTGGTATTCACTTTTCGAACAATCTACATCATACTGGCGACCTTAATATTATAGAATACCTATACTACTACAATGGTGGAGGCGTGGCCTTGGGCGATATCAACAATGACGGGCTTGACGATATATATTTAACTGCCAATCAGACTCCTGATCGACTCTACCTGAACTTGGGCAATTTAAAATTCAGGGATATTACAGAAGAAGCTGGTTTAAAAATGGACTCTACCTGGTCAACGGGGGTGACCATGGAAGATATTAATAATGATGGTTTGCTTGATATATATGTCAGCAAAGTTGGCAAGTACAAGGGCTTGGCTGCCCATAACCTGCTATACATCAATAAAGGCAATAACACATTCATTGAGTCATCAGAAACCTACGGTCTGAATTTTTCAGGTCTATCTACACAATCTGCGTTTTTTGACTACGACAATGACGGAGATATGGATATGTATCTTTTAAACCACTCAGTACACACCCCAAGAAGCTATGGTAGTATAGACCAGCGTCAGAAAAGTGATTCTATATCAGGAGATAGATTATACGAAAATAAAATGGATCAAGGTTTGGCCTTCTTCGAAGACGTAACCGAAAATTCAGGTATTTACAGCAGTGCGTTGGGCTATGGGCTGGCCCTTGCCATCTCAGACATCAATAATGACGGTTTATTGGATATCTATGTAGGAAACGATTTTCATGAAAATGACTATGTATACATTAATCAAGGGCGTTCAGCAAGCACAGGAAAAGTGACATTTGAAGAATCGGGTAAGACATGGCTATCTCACTCAAGCCGCTTTACAATGGGGGTAGATATAGCGGATCTTAACAACGACCTGAACCCCGATATTTTTTCCTTAGATATGATGCCGTTCAGCGCCGAAATATTCTTGAAATCTGGCGGTGAAGATTCCGATAAGATTAGTCAAATCAAAAAAAGCTTTGGTTTTGAAGACCAATATGCGCGAAATACCTTTCAATTAAATTCAGGAAAGGGATTTTTTTCTGAAGTTGCCCTAATGACCGGTACGTATGCCACTGATTGGAGTTGGTCTCCGTTAATTCAAGATTATGATAATGATGGTCTGAACGATATATTCATAACGAACGGTATTTACAAAAGACCAAATGATCTCGACTATATCAATTACATCAGTACCATCGATTTTTCTAAGTATGAAAAAGAGAAACAAAATGCCATAGAAAAAAAACTTATCGATCAGATGCCCACGGTAAATATCCCGAACATCGTTTTTAAGAATATGGGCAACTACGAATTTGAACGTTTAAGTCAAACTTCTGGTTTCGCACCATCCTACTCCAATGGTGCCGCATATGCTGATCTTGACAATGATGGTGACCTAGATTTAGTGGTAAACAATATTAACGAACCAACATCATTATTGGAGAACACTAGCGACCAAAAAAGAGCGAACAACTACGTATCCTTTACCTTAAAAGGCAACAATGAACTTAGAAACCCAAATGGCGCAAAAGTATTTGTCTACGCCAATGGGCAAAGTTTTGTAAAAGAATTGACCGTTGTAAGGGGATTTCAGTCTTCTTCTACGCACTTATTGCATTTCGGCCTTGGTACAATTACAAAACTAGATTCGGTTCAGATCAATTGGCTTGGCGGTCAAACTCAAATGGAATATGATTTTTTGGTGAACACCAACCATATTATTTTCAAAAAATCGAACCTAGCAAAAACTCGCCAAAATTTAAATAGTAATCCAGAAGATTACGAGTATTTCAAGTTCAACCATTTAGAAAATACCTATCGCGACTACGAGCGCGAAGTACTCATGCCTGAAAAATTATCCTCCGAGGGGCCTGCCTTGGTAAAAGCCGACTTCAATAATGACGGAATGGACGATCTATTCATTGGAGGGGCCAAGTATCAGTCGCCTTCTTTATTTTTTGGAAAAAGCAACGGCGAATTTGAAGAGGACAAAACCAGCAACATTCGAAAAGATTTAATTTATGAAGATGTAGATGCCACCGCATTTGATATCGATAATGACGGTGACCTAGATCTTTATGTTATGAGTGGCGGCAACGAATTTACAGAAGGACATGCCAATTTAGAGGATAGGATCTATATTAATGATGGTCTAGGCAATTTCGAACGTTTAAATATTCCTTTGATAAAAACCAATGGCGGAAGTGTGTCTGCCGCAGATTTTGACGGCGACGGCTATGACGACCTGTTTATAGGAAACAGGTCTATACCCGGCGGTTACGGCCTTTCCCCTTTCAGCTACATTTTAAGGAATGATGGAAAAGGAAATTTTGCAGTCTTGCAACAAGAAAGGGTAGGTATGGTAACGGATAGCGAGTGGGCCGATGTCAACAACGATACGCTATTGGATCTAGTGATCGTAGGTGATTGGATGCCCGTTACCATTCTCATCAATCAAGGTAATTCAAAGTTTTTGAACGAAACTAAAAAATTCGGTCTTGAACATACAAGCGGTATGTGGAATACTTTGCGGGTGACCGATTTAGATAATAACGGTGAGGCGGACCTACTCGTAGGCAATGCGGGCTTGAATTTTAAGCTTAAAGCCAGCATTGAACAGCCAATGAGATTGTACATTGATGATTTTGATGAAAATGGTCAGCCAGACCCTATTATTTTCTACACTTTTTTTGGGCAACAGGTACCTTTCGCATCCGTTGAAAAAATTACAGCTCAGCTACCCCATTTAAGGAAAAAGTTTTTGACCTATTCCGATTTCTCGAAAATAAACGGAATTGAAGATTTAACGGGTAAAAAAGAGAATGAAATACTTGAAACAAGAATAGTCGAAGAACTACGTTCCATGGCGTATCTCAATTTAGGTGCAAATATGAAGGCAATACCCTTGCCTAAGGAAGCTCAAATGAGCACAATAGAAGACTTTGAAATTATCGATAAAGGTACTGTTCTCTATGTCGGAAATTATTTGGACTATACTACCGAATTAGGCCAAAGTAGTTCAAATTCTGGGGGGCAATTATCAATCAATGAACAAAATAATATTGTTTCAGGGGAAAGATTACCTTTGCCCAAAGGGCTCAATTCTAGACGAATTGTAAAGATTTCAGATACAAAGATCTTGGTTATTCCTAATAATGACAGGTCTTATATAATATCCCTTCCTATCCAATAATACTTTAAAGAAAGAATGACCCTAGATCGATTCGAAACCTAAAATAGAAATTTATATAAATTAAACAACACCGAATTAAATGCTCGAAAGAAATTTCCTCAACTTCACAAGTTTCATGATTTTAAGAGCAAGAGATTTGTTACAAAAAATTAAAAATAATACCTTTCCATCGAAATCGTTTTAGTAAATCCCTTCTATGTATTCAATCGGTTATGACCTCGGAAGCTCTTCCGTTAAAGCGGCACTTGTCAATAGCGTATCTGGCAAAAGCATAGCCGTTGTTAGTGAGCCCAAAACCGAAATGGCCATGTTGGCCTTAACTAATGGATGGGCGGAACAAAACCCTGAAGACTGGTGGTTACATGTTTGCAACGCTACCAAAAGGCTGCTTAAAGAAAATGGCATTGAACCAAAAGATATCAAAGGAATCGGTATTTCCTACCAAATGCACGGTTTGGTAGTTGTAGATAAAAATGGCAATCCATTACGAGATTCCATCATCTGGTGTGATAGCAGGGCCGTGGAAATAGGGCAAAAAGCTTTTGACGAACTGGGCCATGAAAAATGCGCGACACATCTACTGAACTCCCCAGCCAATTTTACTGCATCCAAACTTAAATGGGTCAAAGAAAATGAACCCGAAACCTATAAGCGTATTGCTAAGTTCATGCTTCCTGGTGATTACATAGCCTATAAACTTAGTGGTACCATTTGCTCTACCATTTCTGGGCTGTCAGAAGGTATTTTTTGGGATTTTAAAACAAACACGCTTGCTAAGTGGCTTTTAGATTATTATGGTATCGATGAACAGTTGGTGCCTGAAATCGCAGCTACATTTTCGGTTCAAGGGAGGGTATCCCAACAAGGTGCGGAGCAATCAGGTCTTGCATTAGGTACCCCAATACTATACCGCGCTGGCGACCAGCCCAATAATGCACTTTCGTTAAATGTCTTCAATGTAGGGGAAGTAGCCGCAACAGGTGGAACTTCAGGCGTTGTTTACGCGGTTACAGATAGTCTGTCAAGTAAAGAAAGTACACGTGTCAATAATTTTGCGCACGTCAATTACGCGACCTCGAAGACCAGTATCGGAAAATTACTATGCATCAACGGAGCTGGAATTCAATATCGCTGGTTGATGAATAATTTAGACGTTACCGACTACGACCAAATGAATACCTTGGCCGCTTCGGTACCTATAGGTTCCGATGGTGTAATGATACATCCGTTCGGCAATGGCGCTGAACGCATGTTGAACAATAAGACCTTGGGTACCCAAATGTCGCATATTAATCTTAACAATCACACCAAGGCCCATCTTTGTCGCGCTGCGCTGGAGGGTATTGCCTTCTCCTTTGTATACGGCATGGAAATCATGACCTCTGATGGCATCGAACCAAAAGTGATCCGGGCCGGAAACGATAATCTTTTCCGCTCCGATATTTTTTCCAATACAATTGCATCACTCATCGGGCAAGAAATAGAAATTTATAATACCACAGGAGCCATCGGTGCCGCCCGGGCCTGTGAACTCCACAAAGGCGATTTCGATGCTTTTGGTAAACAGATCATAGAAAATGACTATATCATGGGGTTTACCCCAGCTTTAGATAAAACGGCCTATCAAAAGGCCTATCAAGAATGGAAAAATGAATTACATCAACTTTTAAAAATCAACTAAAATGGCACTGATAGGAGACAAAGAATATTTTAAAGGTATAGGCGAAATTAAATTTGAAGGTAAAGAATCGGATAATCCGTTGTCATTCAAATGGTATAACCCTGAACAAGTTGTCGCCGGTAAGACCATGCGCGATCACTTCAAATTCGCTATCGCTTACTGGCATACCTTCTGTGGCCAAGGGTCAGACCCCTTCGGGCCAGGAACCCAGAATTTCGCATGGGATCGACCTTCTGATGCCGTTGATGCGGCAAAAGCAAAGGCCGATGCCGCTTTTGAGTTCATTACCAAAATGGGCTTCGATTATTTCTGTTTCCATGATTTTGATTTGATCCAAGAGGGTCCGACCTTTAATGAGTCGGAAAAAAGATTGGCCACCATAGTTGAATATCTAAAAGGCAAAAAAGCCGCCTCCGGTGTAAAACTATTATGGGGTACGGCCAACTGTTTCTCGAACCCCAGGTATATGAACGGCGCGGCAACAAACCCTGATTTCAACGTTTTGGCACGGGCAGGCGGACAAATAAAGCTGGCCTTAGATGCAACAATGGCCTTAGATGGTGAAAACTACGTTTTTTGGGGTGGTCGCGAAGGGTATATGTCATTATTGAATACCGATATGAAACGTGAAATCGACCACATGGGCAGGTTCTTAGCCATGGCGCGCGATTATGCCAGGGCACAAGGTTTTAAGGGGAATTTCTTCATTGAGCCCAAACCGATGGAGCCTATGAAACACCAATATGACTTCGATTGTGCCACGGTTGTTGGGTTCTTGCACCAATATGGATTACAAGATGATTTCAAAATCAATATCGAGGTCAACCATGCCACTTTGGCAAGCCATACCATGCAGCACGAACTAGAGGTCGCAGCGGCCCACGGAATGCTAGGAAGCGTTGATGCCAATAGGGGCGATTACCAAAATGGATGGGATACCGATCAATTTCCAAACAACATCAACGAAGTTACAGAGGCCATGCTGGTTTTCTTAAAAGCAGGCGGACTGCAAGGTGGGGGGATTAACTTCGATGCGAAGATCAGGAGGAATTCTACGGATATGGAAGACGTATTCCATGCACACATCGGCGGAGCCGATACTTTTGCCAGGGCATTGTTGATCGCAGATAAAATCATAACTTCTTCACCTTATGATGCGCTTCGTAAAAAACGTTACAGTTCTTTCGATTCAGGTAAAGGGAAAGATTTTGAAAATGGAAAGCTTGATTTCAAAGATCTGTACGAAATCGCAAAGGAGAACGGTGAACTTGATCTTCAGAGCGGAAAACAAGAACTGTTCGAAAATATAATCAACCAATATATTTAGATCCTGTGCCCATCATTGAAAAAGCCTGTACGCCAGAACCGTACAGGCTTTTTCTATTAACCTTTACAAGAGTTTACTTGGCAAATATAACATAGATGGCGATTACGATCACGCAGACCAAAAGGCCTACCTGGTTTACGTATTTGTAGGGCGCAATCGAGACCTGTCGGGTATACGTCTGTTCATAAGGTACGGCACGGGGCCTGAAGTACCCGATCGCCAACATAATAGCGGTATTCAAGACGAATAAGAGTGCCATCACATCGAGATAGTGAAGATTGTATTTTTCGTTCAAATCGATACCAAAATCAGGAAGTACAAATTGACTGAGGATATATAGTACCGACCCCGAAACAATACCGATCTTGGCGGCTATCGCAGGAACATACCTTGTCAGGTACCCGACAACAATTATGGTAAGGATAGGGATGCTGTAAATGCCGTTTATTTTCTGTAAATAATCGAACAGACTTCCGGCATTGGCGATCATTGGTGCGATGAACATAGAGGCCAAAGCCAAACAGATCCCGAATATCTTTCCATACCTCACCACCACCTTTTCAGAAGCCTCCTTATTCATGTGCTGCTTGTATATATCCAACCCGAACAAGGTTACCGAACTGTTCAGGACACTATTGAAGGAACTCAGGATCGCCCCGAACAGGACCGCTGCAAAAAAACCTACCCAGGCCTTTGGCAGAACGGCACGGACCAATTCACCATATGCAGAATTTGAATCGATTTTTCCTTCAAAATAATGGTAGGCTATCATACCGGGCAATACCAAGATCAATGGCCCCAATATCTTCAAGAAAGAGGCCAACAATAAACCTTTTTGCCCTTCAGCCAAATTCTTTGCCCCCAAGGCCCGTTGTATAATCTGTTGGTTGGTCCCCCAATAAAATAGCTGAACCAACATCATTCCGGTAAAAATGGTATGAAATGGAACTTCCTGCCCCTTGTTTCCGGTAGAATCGAATCGATCCGGATCGGCATTGTACAAATTTTCCAATCCGGTGAACATATTACCGTCGCCTATGGCCATCAACCCGAACACAGGAATCAAGATGCCACCTATTGTCAAACCAATGGCATTGATACTGTCAGATACGGCCACGGCCTTGAGCCCTCCAAAAACGGCATAGATCGAACCGATGATGCCTATCCCCCAAATACAAATGGTAACAGCGGCACTGTCAGATACGCCCAACAACGTTGGTACATCGAACATTCCCTTTAACGCCACTGCCCCGGAATAGAGTATTACGGGCAGCAATACAATGACATAGCCCGACAAGAACAATACCGAGGTAAACGTCTTTGTGGTCACATCGAAACGGTCCGCCAAAAATTGCGGAACCGTGGTCAACCCGCTTTTCAGATAGCGCGGTAACAAGAAAATAGCCGTGACCACCATGGCAATGGCAGCCAAGGTCTCCCAAGCCATAACAGAAAGTCCGTCTTTATAGGCACTTCCGTTTAGGCCAACCAGTTGTTCAGTAGAAAGATTTGTTAGGAGCAGTGACCCGGCGATGACCCCTGCCGTCAAACTTCTACCGCCAAGAAAGTAACCATCCGAGGTTTTTTCGTCAGTTTTACGTGTGGCCAAATAGGCGATAACGGCTACCAATAGGGTAAAGCCGACAAAAGAAAATAGTCCTAACATTTGATCTTGGTTTAGGTGGTGACTTAGTTATGTTAAATAGACGGCGCTCCTAAAACTTCCTATAGCCCCCATCTAAATATTGGTTGGCCTCTTCTTCGGCAAATTTTGCGTTCGCACTGTCCCAATGCAAAGTCTGGTTTGGAAAACGGCCGGCGATCACCCCTAGAAGTATGGTCTCCGTTAATCTTGACGCATAGGAAAAAGGTGCCGAACATTCGGCTTTCCCTAAACAAGCGTCAACAAATTGATGGTAATGCTTTTTACTTTCTGATTCATAATCCCTCACCGGACCGCCCAGGCCAAATTGGGCTATATCTATTTCTTGGTATTCACCATCGACGATCAATTGCGGCAGTTTTTGAAAATGAGGGAGATATAGCCTACCTTTTTCACCGATAAACATGGCGCCTTGATCATGTAATTGTTCGTTACCGGGCAGTATAAGATCATCGTGGTTATCGGGGGCACAGGGGCCATCATACCATACCCATTTGAAGTCTTCGGTAGTATAGTCGGTACCCGGAAATTCATAGGTGACCATATTGTTTTCAGGATATCCAAAACCTGTAGGGTTCCTGCAGTTATTCTTAATCGTTTTTGGCACATCTAGAGCCAAGGCATTATAGGGCGTATCAAAGATATGAACCCCCATATCGCCCAAGGTACCGCAACCATAGTCCATCAATTTTCTCCAATTACCAGGATGATAAACTTCGTTCTTGTAGGATCGCTCTTTAGACGTACCCAACCAAAGATTCCAATCTAAAGTTTCCGGAACCGCATCGGAACCTTCAGGTGCAGGCCCATCAAAGCCCCAGTTTTTGGGAGACCACGCCCTAACCGTGCTGACCTTGCCAATAATACCAGACTGGATCAACAAGGTGGCCAGTTTATAATCGTAAAAGGAATGCACCTGAATGCCCATTTGGGTTATCAGGCCTTTCTCTTCGGCCAATTTTTTCATGGCACGCGATTCTGAAACATAATGTGTCAAGGGTTTTTGACAGTATACCGGCTTGCCCATATTCATGGCGGCCATTGAGGCCGGCGCATGGGTGTGATCGGGTGTAGAAACGATCACCGCATCGATTTGTTTGCTCATCTCAGCGAGCATTTTTCTGTAATCGGAAAAGAGTTTGGCCTTCGGATGTAGTTTCGAAGCTGCGGCAAGGTTGTTGGCGTCAACATCGCATAACGCGGTTACTTCTACCATAGCATGCGACGAAATGGCCTTCAAATCTTCGCCCCCCATGTTGCCCACACCAATGTGGGCCGTTCTAAGCTTTTTGTCCTTAGCAAGTGCCCACATGGATGAAGGGAGTAAACTGGTCGATGCCAATGCGGCGGTATTCTTAACAAAATTTCTTCTTTTCATTTTTACTGGTTGTTTATTTTCTATGGTAGATTAATCTTATCAGTTAGGCAAAAAAAGTACTTTAAACGCCTACAATCTCTTTATTTTTATGTTCTTGAACCAGAGTGGGCTGTCATGATCTTGTAGTCCGATAAAGCCGGTCTTATACTTCCCATAATCGGGTGAATCTTTCCATTTACCTTTACTTTTTCGGTCATGCCAGTCTTCTGACCAAGGCACAAAAGATACTACCCTTTTACCATTTAACCAATGTTCCACCTTTTCGGGGGTGAAGATGATCTTGGTCGTGTTCCATTCCCCTGCGGGTTTGATGATTTTTTGTTCAGGATCGGCGGCGTACATGGCATAATCGGATCCTGTCTTCTGCCATTCTTCCAATTTCGCATTATTCATTTCCTCCCATTTCAAATCATCGAGTAATTGGTACTCCGGACTCACTTCGGGCGGACTATTATAACCTTCCTTTAAATGATATAGTACACCACTGTTTCCTCCCTCGGGTATTTTCCATTCGAGATACAACTCAAAATTGTCGAACTCCTCCGCGGCATATATAATGTCATTTCCCCCTTTTCTATTGGCCTCGGTACGCAATTCTGAATCAAAGGTAAGGGCGCCATCTTTGATGACCCATTGCGGCGGTAATGATTCTCCATTATAGGCACGCCATCCTTCGGTACTGGTGCCGTCGAAAAGGGCAATCCATCCATCGTCCTCCACGGCAACTATAGATGTTGTTTCTTCAGGGTTTTCCGTTTCTTTCTTTGGTTCCGTTTTGCAAGAATACATAAGCAAAGTCGAAGCTAAGATCGAGCAAATTCTTCTCATCGAATCGTAATTTAAATTAACTAATAATCCCTAAGGGTTGTGTATTCTTCCAATTTCCCCTTGTGAAATCAGGAAATAGCTGAGGTGCGCCGCCACTTGCGACGGATCGTTCGCTCAATGGGCTGACGGCACTCCATAAACAGCCTTCATAGACATTTTGATCAAGCGGGAGGCCTTTCTGCAAACACTCGACGATCCGGTACATCATCATACCATCCATACCACCATGGCCCGTATCTTTGGTCGCTTGGTTCAGCCTTTTATAAAGTGGATGGTCATACTTTTCATAAAGACTAGCTAGTTGTTCTCCTTCAGCCCACTCGTGGTGGCTCTTTGTCACCCCGGGTATACCGCCCTCCAAGGCCACGCGGGTAGGAAACCCCGCCAAGGCACCTTTGGTACCCTGAATCAAATTCAAACGATTATATGGCCGCGGACTAGTCTCATCCCATTGTACCATAATCGTTTTTCCCATTGCGGTTTTTATGATCGAGGTGTTCAGATCACCCCCTTTAAAGTCAAGCTTATTCCATTTATGCTCAGGGGAATAATTCTTTGAAGCGTATAATTTTCGCCCCATGGCAGGAGTGGAGAATGAGACCAGACTGCCAAAGGTATCATCCCTTCTGGCCAAATTCATGTATTGCGCAACAGGCCCAAGGCCGTGTGTTGGGTAAAGATTGCCGTTTCGGTTCGCATAGTGGTATGTTCTCCATGAGCCCGTGCCCCGTTCCTGTTCTTCCATTTGGCCACGCAACTCATGAATGTAGGCTGCCTCTGCATGCATTGGCTCACCGATAACATCTTGCCTGCACATATTGAGGAACATTAATTCTTCGCGATTATAGTTCACATTTTCCATCATCATGCAATGTTTGCCCGTACTCTCTGAAGTATCGACAATGGACCACATTTCATCCAAGGTCAGGGCGATGGGCACCTCAACAAAGGCATGTGCGCCTTTTTTCATTGCCTCAATGGCCATAGGGGCATGGGTTTCCCAATTTGTTGCTATGAAAACAACATCGGGTTTTACCTCATCGAGCATCACTCTCCATTTGCTTTCCTCACCGTAATAAAGCTTTATTTTATTGTGCCTTTTGGCGTTTCCTATTTCTTTGGCTTTGGCTCCCCATTTTTTGGCTAGGTCTTCATATAGGTCGCTAATGGCAACAACCTCCGTTCCGGGCAGTGAAGCGAAAAACTCAAGGTGTCCGGGGCCCCTATTGCCCACTCCAATGAACGCGGCCCTGACCGTTTCAAGCTTAGGCGCCGCGAAATCACCCATATACTGCCCCATGGGCGGACGCACTAACTCAAAATTAGCGCTGTTCGCCATTAGTGGAGCTGTTACCAGGGCAGCAGCAGATAAAGAAGACTTTTTGATGAAATTCCTTCGATCTAATGAATTCATAATCCTTTTAATTTTAAGATTTAATTTCGTTTTACCAAGCCAATGGTTAAATAGCTTTTAATTAGCCAACGCTTCGGATAAATATATTGGAAAATTCGCAAAGAAACAGGACTTTTTAAAAGTTATTGGAATTATTGGGCACATTTATTGCCTAATCTATTTTAAAAACAAGCGTGACCTTGAAAACATTGACTGCTAGAACCCAAAACTTAGTCATGGAATTCTTATCTTTCCCAACAATTTGTTCGTAAATTCGCGTACTGAGAAAAAAATTAAGGTAGAAATGAAAAAATCTATTATCGTAATGGCTATTCTGTTTGTAGCGGCATGCAATACGTCAGAAGAGCCAATTGATGTGACCCCAGAAGTACTTCACCAATCGATAGATAAGGTTACAGAAATAATGATTCACGATATTTTTTCGCCCCCCGTCGCGAGCAGAATTTTTGCGTACCCGAATATTGCGGCATACGAAATTATGGCTTTAGAGGATACAAACTATTCTTCTTTAGAAGGTCAGGTTTCCGAACTTACCGCAATACCGAAACCAGATTCGATCAAACCTGTCAACTATAAGGTAGCGGCCATGGTCGCGCATATGGATTTAAGCAGAAGATTGATCTTTTCCGAGGAAAAACTTACTCCCTATCGTGACAGTCTCTATACCCTTTGGGAAGCAAAAAATAAAAAGGTATTCAATAATTCTAAAGAATATGGCCTAGTGGTAGCGGAGCACATAGCAAATTGGATGAGCACTGACAATTATGCCCAAACACGTACAATGCCCCAGTTCTCTGTAAATACCGATGACCCCTCTAGATGGCAGCCAACGCCCCCAGCGTATATGGGTGGTATTGAGCCGCATTGGAACAAGATAAGACCCTTCGTTCTCGATTCGGCAAGCCAGTTCAAACCCGAGCCTCCCCACGCTTTTTCTATGGATGAGAGCAGTGATTTTTACAAGGAGGTAAAAGAGGTCTATGACATTAGCAATAAAATTACAGAGAAAGGTGACACCTCTGAAGAAATAGCCATGGCGCGATTCTGGGATTGCAACCCATATGTTTCCGTTACCAGAGGGCATTTGATGTTCGCTACCAAAAAAATCACACCAGGCGCCCATTGGATCGGAATTGTGAAGATCGCGACTAAAAAAACAAATAGCGACTTTTCTAAAACCGTTTACGCCTATACCAAAACTTCGATTGCTATAATGGATGCTTTTATTAGTTGTTGGGATGAAAAATATAGAAGTAACCTGATACGGCCTGAAACGCTGATCAACACTTATATCGATGAAAACTGGAAGCCCGTTTTGCAAACGCCTCCCTTTCCAGAATACTCAAGTGGGCATAGTGTGGTCTCCGGGGCGGCCTCCACGATATTGACCGGCATTTTTGGAGATGATTTTTCCTTTGACGACGATACGGAGGTGCCATTCGGCCTGCCCATTCGAAGCTTTACGTCTTTTGAGCAAGCAGCTGATGAAGCGGCTATGAGCAGAATGTACGGTGGAATTCACTACAGGGCAGCGGTTGAAAGGGGGGTAAAGCAAGGCAGGGACCTAGGTAACTTTGTAGATGCCAACCTGAAGGTAACCTCAAAATAAAGTCAAGTTACATGCAAAAAAAAACTTATCGTTTTTTTTGGGCCTCCCTTAGTGGAATCTTCTTACCGGTTTTCCTTTCATGCACCACCCATTATGGAAACCTGAATTTTAAGGCAGATTTACCTTTTTACCTGGAAGAAAACTCTGGTATAATTTCCTTACATGAAGGCTCTTTTTGGTTGATAGAGGATAATGGCAACAAAGAGACCCTCTATAACTTAGATCTCAATGGTGATGTTTTAAAATCGCTTCACGTAAAAAACGCCGACAACGCAGACTGGGAAGACCTTACAAAAGATACTTTAGGCAACATCTATATCGCCGATTTCGGTAATAACGGAAACACCCGAAAAGATCTGGTCATTTATAAACTGCCCAACCCAAGGCATGAAACCGGCAATCAAATTGTTGCAAAAAAAATCGAGTTCAATTATCCAGAGCAAAAAGAGTTCCCCCCAAAAGACCCCTTCAAGTTTTTTGATGCGGAAGCAATATTCCATTGGAACCATGCCCTTTATATCATTACCAAGAATAGGTCCAACCCGTTTACAGGCGATGCTTTTCTTTATAAGATACCAGATGTTCCAGGCAACTACAAGGCAGAATTAATTGCGAAAATCGATATTTGTGATGACCTCGGTAGCTGCCAAATAACTGCCGTAGATATCTCAACGAACGGAAAAAAAGTAATTGCCCTCAGCTACGGAAAATTATTCATTTATACCGATTTCGTGGGAGAGGATTTTTCAAACGGTAAAAAAGAAATTATTGATTTGGGAACGCGTGCGCAACTGGAATCACTGTGTTTTCTAAACGACAGTACCCTACTTATTTCAGATGAACGCACCATTAGCGGCAAAGGCTGTAATCTTTACACTTTTAATCTGAACCTGCCATCACCCTGAGCCTATACCGGCCGTTGGGCTGTTGGGGGTTCAATTACCTTTGACAGCCAGGGTGTTTAATTACTAATTTTTCAGATATTTAAGGAAATTTAAGCTATGTCGTCAAGTTACCGGTTATCAAAAGCATTCAAGGAAGCCAAGACGGTCCCATTTGACGATAGCTCCAAGTTCATCCTATTTAGTGATTGCCATAGGGGAGACAATAGTTACGCCGATGATTTCGCCAATAACCGCAACATCTATTTTCATGCACTTAAACATTATTTCAGGGAAGGTTATACCTATTGTGAACTAGGGGATGGCGACGAGCTTTGGGAAAACCTGAACTTTAAATCGGTTTTTGAGGCCCATAAGGATGTTTTCATGCTGCTTCGCCAATATCACCTTGAAAACAGGTTGCACATGATCTGGGGCAACCATGATATGGTGTACAAAGACCCCGATTATGTAAAAAAGTACCTCTGGCGCTATTTTGACCGTGTGGAAGAGTGCGAGCAGGACCTTTTTACAGGTATTACCTATTATGAGGGGGTAATTCTAAAACATACGGTAACCCAACAAGAAATTTTCTTGACCCACGGCCATCAGGCCGACTGGTGGAACTATACTTTTTGGCGATGGGGCCGCTTTTTGGTAAGGGTACTCTGGAAACCCCTGCAAGTTTGGGGCATCGCCGATCCTACTAGTCCGGCGAAAAACTATATGGAACTTCAAAAAGTGGAAAGACGTTTGAAAAAATGGATCTTGGCCAATAATTTAATGGCAACCATAGTCGGCCACACGCATAGGCCCCGGTTTCCTGAGCCTGGCGATATCCCCTTGTTCAATGATGGCAGTTGTGTACATCCGCGAAGCATTACCGGACTTGAAATAGAAAACGGACAAATAGCACTGATCAAATGGCATATCGCCACCAATGAAGAAGGTGTTTTGAAAATTACCCGCGTGCTTCTAGAAGGGCCCCAAAAATTGTCTGAATACCAACGCCCTAATAGCAACTGATGCATTTGAACAAGTACAGGAAAAACCCTATTTTGGCGCAAAAAATCAGAAACACCTACCATGACCGCTAAAAAAACATTGGCCCTTGCCCTCTTCACAGTGCTCTTTATTTCTTGCTGGAAAGATAAAAGTCCTGAAGACCTCATCAGACTCAAGGAAAAATTCAAATCGCAGGTTTCTTCCTTCGAAAATAAAAAAGAGACCGCCAATAAAAATGTAAACAAAGGTCTAGAGTCATTGAATGCCCTTAAAAGTGCCTTGGAAGACACCAAAAATGAGGACAAGGAATTCGCGAAAGTATACGGGGATTGGGAAACGGTCAATAAACGTGTAGAAAACCTGAACAAAGAATACGAAGACCTCAAGACCAAAGCCGCAAACCTCTTTACCGCAATGGAAACGCAGACCAATAGCCTTAGCGATGCCACGGCAAAAAAGACCTTACTCGCTGCAATTGATAAAGCAAAGACCAAATACAACGGCACTTTGGCCAATACTTCTAAGGCAATTGACAAACTACGCCTGTTGCACGGTGATGCCGTTGAAGTGGTAAAGGCTTTGGAAGTCGCTGCCGCATTAAACTCTTTTGACAATATCAACGATCAAATGAAAAGTATCGCTGGCCGTGTTGACGGTATAATGGCAGAATTGAATATCGCCGTTATGGAGAGCAAGAAATTGTACGAGAAAAAGATTACTGACCTAGGTAGCGAATAGCAAACTTATTTCACACGTTTTAAAAAGTCCTCGCATAAGCCAAGGAACCATAAACGTGAGCCGTTGCCAAGGGTGTTTCACTGGTATTAAAATCATACACCACCTTGAACATGTTTCTCTTTATCTTCAAAACTACGCCGGCCCGGGCTTTCAAAACGTGGTGGGTAATGGCAGTAGTAAACAACACATCGTCTTTAAAAAGGCTTCCTTGAATCAAGGTATTATGGGCTACATATTTGTATCCCATAGCTACAAAACCAAAAAATTCATTGGATAGCGTTTCGTCCAAAGCCCCTATTCTAGCCGAATGCTGTAGCTTGTTGAATTTTCCGAAGAAATAGCCAAGATCATTCTCAAGATTGATATCCTTGGTACCCAAGCTTGAACCTATGGTATACTGAAAAGCATTCTTGTTGTTCACCGACCAGTTCGTGCTATGATTCAGCTTTATGTTGACAAGCCATTTGAATTCGATCTCTTCTACCCAAGTAGGGCGGCTATCGATTCCGAAAACCTCATGCAGGCCGGTCTGCAGACTTCCTGCCAGCGATTCTTCGCCGGTTATGCCTGTTTCAAGGGCAAGAAACAAAGCAGATCTTTCTTTAATCGATGCAACCTCCATCTTTCCGAAAAGCCAGCCGGCAAAAGGTCTATCAAAATCTTTGGTATCAAAAGAGGAAATGCTGGTAGGCGAGTATATCTCATCACCGATCGAAAGTTTAAATTGCAGCTTGTTCTCCGTTGTTTTGGGAAGGATAAATTTCTTATGGAGCAATTTTTGATACGAAAGATAAAGCCCGCTGGTAAAATACCTGTCTTGATTAGCGAACTTGTCGTTGCTCACTATGAATTCGAACTGCTGGTCTTTATCTTGTGATGCTAAAAAGGTAGGTGACAAAAGAAGAATGCAAAGTCGCGTTAGATATAGAAAAAAGGGTGGCGATCCGCTGCACTTTTGAAACATGAAAAAGAAGGTAAATTGAGAAAGTTCCAAGATATGAAATTTCGATGTTAGGTCGTAACAACTGATTATACTTAACATAAATTGGGCATATGAGTGGTAATTAGTGAATAATTAAGCGGAAATAGGAAGTAATTACCAGGGTTGCCCCATTATTTCATATTTTAAGGGCAAAATTGCCAACCGATGACCATACGTATTTTGAGACTTCTTTTTTTTCTAGGTTGTGCCTATAGCTTTGCACAGGGACAAGGACCCAGAATAGACCAAGACCGACTTGAAAACCGGATCATTGAACTTGCAAAATTCGGCCTTCAGAATAATGGTGAAACCGAACGGGTAGCCTTTAGTGATGCAGATATCGAGGCTCAGCAATGGGTAGTTTCACTACTAAAGGAAATGGGCTTGGAAACCCATATCGATTTCGCAGGAAATATTATCGGATTGAGAAAGGGAACAAATCCTACCAAGAAGCCTATTTCCTTCGGTTCACATATAGACAGGGTACCCAATGGTGGAAATTACGACGGTTGCGTAGGCTCCATGTCGGCCCTTGAGGTACTAGAAGTGCTCAACGAAAACAAGATCAAAACAAAACATCCTTTAGAAATCATTATTTTTTCAAATGAAGAAGGGGGCGTCATGGGCAGCAGGGCAATTGCGGGTCATTTAGGAAAATCGGCGTTATCCATTAAAAATTCCACGGGTTATACCATGGGCGAGGGCATCATGCGCCTAGGTGGTGACACCACGCGAATTGCCGAAGTAGCTCGAAAAAAAGGAGACATCGCCGCATTTTTAGAACTTCACATAGAGCAAGGCGGTATTCTTGAAAAGCGGCATTTAAATATTGGCATTGTTGAGGGTATCGTAGGCCTGAAATGGTGGCAAGTAGCGTTCAACGGCTTTGCGAACCATGCCGGTACCACCCCAATGAATGCGAGACAAGATGCCCTATTGGCAGCGGCAAGATTCATTATTGCCGTAAACGAAGTGGCCACTGGTTTTGAAGGCGCCCAAGTAGCCACGGTAGGTAAAATTTCTGCCGCGCCCGGTGCGCCCAATGTAATTCCTGGTAAGGTAACCGCTAGCCTCGAGATTCGAGATCTAGCATTAGAGGTCATCGAAAAAGTGTACAAGGCCATTCAAGAAAGAGCCTCGGAAATTAGTAAAGATACCGGCGTCGCCATCACTTTTTCAGCACTAGATACCACCGCAGACCCGGCTATTATGGATGCATCCATTCAACAAGAAATAGAAAAAACTACAAGAGCTTTAGGGCTGAGCTATACCTATATGCCCAGTGGTGCGGGGCATGATGCCCAAGATATGGCACTAATAGCCCCAACGGGAATGATCTTTATACCTAGTAAAGGCGGCATTAGTCATTCGCCTAAAGAATTTAGCTCGGCAGAAGATATGGCCAATGGCGCCAATGTGCTTTTGCAGACCATTTTGGCCATAGATGATAGGCTTTAAATGCAGGCTTTTCCTTATATTTCGGTGCCCCGAAGAACACATAATAATGAAATGGGCCCGAACCGGTAAGTTTATCCTAACGCTATTGCGAAGCGCCAAATGCTACTTAACAATTAAAGAATAATTACGAAATCCAGATGAAAAAAAGACTACTCACGTACCTATTGCCAATTCTTTTTGGCGCTACTCTAAATGCCCAAACAACAGTAGAAATTGTCGAGGCAATTCAAAAGGAAGCGAATGAAAATTCGCAGTTAGAACAGTTGGCACATGAACTAATAGATGTCATCGGGCCCCGCTTGGTGGGCACCCCCCAGATGAAACAGGCCAATGACTGGGCAGTAAAAAAATATACCGGTTGGGGCATTCCCGCTGAGAACCAAGAATGGGGCAAATGGCGCGGCTGGGAGCGTGGTATTACCCATATCGATATGGTGTCGCCAAGGGTGGTTTCACTACGTGGCACCCAATTGGCATGGAACCCCGGTACGTCTAAAAAAGGGGTGACCGCAGGGTTGACAACCCTTCCCGAAGTGGCAGATTCACTAGCTTTTGTAAGATGGTTGCCTTCTGTGAAAGGCAAATTGGTGCTGGTCTCTATGTTGCAACCTACCGGCAGGCCCGATTACAATTGGGAAGAATTCGCCACCCCGGAATCTTTAGAAAAAATGAAGACGGCACGTGATGCCCAAGAAAAAGCATGGCAAGAGAACCTGAAAAATATGGGTTATACGAGCCGTACCATAAATGCCGCCTTAGAATCGGCTGGTGCGGTTGGTATCTTACAATCATACTGGTCAAAGGCTTTCGGGGCAAACAAGATATTCAGCGCGGGTACTAAAAAAATTCCTGTTGTCGACATTTCACTGGAAGACTACGGCATGTTGTACCGTATGGTGCAACATGGTGAAAATCCACAGTTGAATATCGTGGCGGAATCAAAAGAGCTCGGTACGGTGCCCACCTTTAATACCATAGCCACCATCCCCGGAAAAGAACTGCCTAACGAATACGTTATCCTATCCGCCCATTTCGATTCTTGGGATGGCGGTACCGGTGCAACCGACAACGGAACGGGTACGATCACGATGATGGAGGCGGCACGCATCCTGAAAAAAGTATATCCAAACCCAAAACGCACTATACTTATAGGGCTGTGGGGCAGCGAGGAACAAGGTTTGAACGGTTCAAGAGCTTTTGTGGAAGATCATCCAGAAATTGTAGCCGGACTGCAAGCGGCCTTCAACCAAGATAATGGTACGGGTCGCGTGGTCAATATCTCAGGTCAAGGTTTTTTGCACGCCTATGACTATATAGGGCGTTGGCTTGAAGCCGTACCGGAAGATATTAGCAAACATATCGAAACCAATTTCCCAGGTACTCCGGCCCGCGGCGGATCGGACTATGCCTCTTTTGTCGCCGTAGGGGCCCCGGCGTTTTCGTTAAGTTCATTAAGCTGGAGCTATTGGAACTATACATGGCACACGAATCTAGACACGTATGACAAAATAGTTTTCGATGATGTGAGGAACAATGCGATCCTGACCGCGATCATGGCCTATATGGCGAGCGAGGATCCCGAAAAAACTTCGCGCGAAAAAGCGATTTTAGGTATCAACCCAAGAACTGGTGAAAAAGGTGTTTGGCCTGACCCAAGATCGGCCGAACGCAATGGCGGATTGGATTAGTGAAGCCTAAACAAAACCTGAACCACATGAAAATTTCAAAACAGCTCCTGTTTTTTTCGCTTTTATTCGCCATCGGTTGTCAACCGAAAGGGGTCCTATTTGAAAACGCCCTGTGTATTGAAAACATCTCCATAATTGACCCTGAGGTCGGGTTAATACCCGATCAAACAGTAATCATTAAGGATGGAAAGATCTTTAAAGTAAGTCCGTCCGTAGAATTGAAGCTAGCTTCCGAGAATACTATTGTTGATGGAAAGGGCAAGTTTTTGATTCCAGGCCTTTGGGATGCCCATGTACATTTTGCCTACATTGAAGCGTTGGCCCCGAGCATGTTCGATCTATTTCTTGGCTACGGTATTACCAGTGTTAGAGATACCGGCGGTAGGATGGAGTTCGTTAAAAATTGGAAAGACAGGGCACTGGCGAACCCAACAGAAGCACCCCGGGTAATGATCGCAGGCCCACTTTTAGATGGCCATCCGAATGTGTACGACGGTAGTGACGCAGATCATCCCCCACTTTCGGTTGACCTTTCTTCTGTAGAAGAAGTAACCCAAAAAGTAAACGAACTTGATAGCCTTGGCGTAGACCTTTTGAAAGCGTATGAAATGCTTAGTCCGGAACAGTTCATGAAAATCACTCAACTGGGCAAAGAAAAGGGTCTGAAGGTTACGGGGCATGTACCCTTAAGTATGAACGTCATCAGCGCTTCCAACGCCGGCCTGAACAGTATGGAACACATGCGCAACCTAGAGCTATCATGCGCTTCGAACAGCGAGGAACTATTCAACGAACGGCAGAACGTTCTCGCACAGGACCTGGGCGAAACAGGAAGTCAAAGACGAACTAAAATTCATGATCTACAGCGAAAAAGTGCAGTTGAAAACTACGATGAACATAAGGCAGATGAGGTACTGAAGGTATTGTCGAAAAACCAAACTTGGCAAATTCCGACCATGGCCTTGAACACAATGCTTACCGAGCAGTATTTTACAAAGGAAGATTGGAAAAAAAGCCTAGCCTATTTGCCCGAGGCCATTGAAAGCGAATGGAAAAAAGGTATCGCAATGGTCAGGGATAGGGAACTTTCTGAATTTGACCTTCAATATACCCAGTGGAAATTGAAAATGGTGGGTAAAATGCACCAAGCAAAAATTGAACTGATGGCAGGTACCGACTGCCCTATTTTCTTTTTAACTCCCGGTCTTAGCTTACACGAAGAACTGGCCGTTCTGGTCAGGTCAGGATTAACCCCTTTAGAGGCCTTGAAGACAGCCACGTTTAATCCGGCGAAATACTTCAACCTTGAAGACGAACTGGGGTCGATTAAAGAAAATAGGTGGGCCGACATGGTCATTCTTGATGCCAATCCCTTAGAAAATATCGAGCATACGAAACAAATCAATGCGGTCATCAAACAGGGCAAACTAATGGATAGGGCAACACTAGACAAACTTTTAAAAAGCGCGGGTAAGCAGGTAAAATAATGGTGAATGCCCCTTAAATAGTGCAGCCCAAATAGGTGTCACCGTTTTTTTTAACGCATTCAAGAATTGATCACGATACCAAAGGGTTATACCAATCGCACCGGCCTGATCCAATGTTGATTCACTTTGAAATCAACCCGCTCAAACTGTAACATAAATGAATATATTTACTTCCATCTTAGCCAAATAATACCATTCCAAATGAAAAACATCAAATTACTCTTGATCGCTTTATTGATCATTCCTTTCACTGTCGAATAACAAAGTCGGAAAAAGAAAACCGCAACACCAATGGTAGCCGTTCAAGACTCGATGTTCCACGCGCTCAAATGGCGCAATATTGGCCCTTTTCGTGGCGGCCGTAGCGTCACCTCGTCTGGTGTGGTAGGCCAACCTTTGACGTATTATATGGGTAGTACGGGCGGTGGAATATGGAAGACGGAAGACGACGGCATTACTTGGAAAAATATTTCTGACGGATTTCTGAAAACCGGCACGGTAGGTTCCATAGCCGTTTCTGAAAACAATCCGAATATAGTCATTGCAGGTATGGGTGAGCATGCGGCACGTGGCGTAATGACCTCAATGGGTGATGGCGTTTACAAATCAACCGATGCGGGCAAGACATGGAAACATATCGGACTCGACAATACCCGGCATATTTCCGATGTTATCATTCATCCCTCAAACGCCGATATAATTTTCGTAGCCGCCCAAGGCGCACAGTACGGCCCTACCCCGGAACGCGGTGTTTACCGCTCCACAGATGGAGGTTTGACCTGGGAGAACGTACTATTTCTTAATAACAAAACAGGGGCCTCATCCCTATCCATGGATATGAAGAATCCATCGATCCTCTACGCGGCAATGTGGGAGCACCAGCGATTTCCTTGGACAATGGAGTCGGGCGGAAAGGCCTCTGGCCTCTATAAATCTACCGACGGGGGAACTACTTGGGATAAAATGAAGGAAGGCTTGCCCGAAGAATTCGGTAAAGCGGGTATCTCGGTTTCGAGAGCTAATAACGAACTTGTCTTTGCCGTCATCGAGGCCGAAGGCGAGAAAGGCGGTGTTTACCGTTCTGACGATGCCGGTAAAAAATGGACCCAAGTAAACAAAGACCGGATCAATATCGCCCGTTCTTGGTACTATATGGAAATTGTTGCCGATCCCCAAAACGAAAACATCGTATATGTGCTGAATGCGCCCGTCACCAAATCTATTGACGGCGGCAAGTCGTTCGCCCCGCTTTCAACCCCCCATGGCGACAACCATCATTTGTGGATCGACCCGCACAACAACCAACGTATGATCAACTCCAATGATGGGGGTGCCAACATTTCGAACAACGGGGGCGCGAGTTGGAGTACCCAAGAAAATCAGCCCACTGCACAGTTCTATCGGGTAATTACCGATAACCTTGTGCCGTACAATGTATACGGGGGGCAACAAGATAATTCCGCCATTGCCATTGCCAGCCGCACCAACGATTATGGCATAGATTGGAAAGATTGGTACTCCGTGGCCGGTTGTGAAAGTGCCTTCTTAGCCTTCGATCCCGATAACCCCGAAATTGTTTTCGGCGGATGCTACCAGGGCATTATCGAAAAATGGGTGCGGGCGGCCCAGACAGCAAAACCGATACAGGAATACCCAGAACTTGGCCTCAGTATCGCCCCTAAAGACTTTAAGTTCCGTTATAATTGGAACGCGCCGATTATCACTTCACCACATGACCGAAGCACTATTTACCATGCTGGAAACGTCGTCTTCCGTTCTCGGGATGCGGGCAATAGCTGGACGGTAATAAGTACCGACCTAACACGCAACGACAAGAGCAAACAAGGCCCTGGCGGTGGCCCCTACACGAACGAGGCCGCGGGTGGAGAAAATTACAACACCTTAATGTCATTGGTTGAATCACCTCACGAACAAGGTGTCCTATGGGCCGGCAGTGATGACGGTCTATTGCACATCACCAAAGACGGCGGCGAGAATTGGGAAAATATAACTCCGCCAAGTTTGGGCGAAGCGATTATCAATAGCATAGAAGTTTCCCCACATAACCCGGCAACAGCTTACATTGTTGCAATGCGCTACAAGGCCATGGACCTGAACTCTTATATTTTCAAAACCACCGATTACGGCAAAACATGGGCCAAAATCACCACAGGACTAAACGGCGAGCATACGTTTGCCCGAGTAGTACGTGAAGACCAAAAACGCAAAGGTTTGCTCTATGCAGGCACGGAAACCGGACTTTTTATATCACTGGATGACGGTCTGAACTGGCATCCGTTTCAATTGAACCTTCCAGTGGTGCCCATCAACGACCTTTATATACAAACCAATGATCTGGTCGCCGCGACCGCCGGTCGGTCGTTTTGGATCCTCGATGACTTGGCGGCAATTCAAAATATAGATGCCACAAAACAATCGATAACCATTTTTCAGCCCAAAGACACCTATTTACTGGTAGGGGGCAGTTCTGAAAAACCGGTTCCGGGTTTGGGCGATAATCCTAAAAGTGGAGTGACCTTCGATTATTATATAGATAAGGATGCCGATAGCCTTGACCTCAAATTAGAAGTACTGCAAAACGGAAAACTGTTACGAACAGTGACCAACAAAAAACCAAAGGATTTCAAATCGTGGCCAGGTGGCCCGTCGAAACCCCAAGTATTGCCTTCGAAAAAAGGGTTCAATCGTTTCACCTGGGATTTCGGCAAGCAAGAATTACCGGCCATTGACAAGGTCTTCGTATACGGTGATTACGGTGGATCGCGCGTCGCTCCCGGAACATATACCTTGAGAATGACCTTGAACGAGAACAGTTCTGAGACAGAGGTGACCCTACTTGCCAACCCTAAGATTCAGGCGACAACGGCAGACTATCAAGAACAGCAAGAAGTGTTGGCGCAAATTGAAGGAACTATAAAATCTATTCATGAATCTGTGAATCAGATGCGGACAGCGAAATCGCAACTAGAAGGTTATGCCCAATTGTTGAAAGACAACGATACCGCCAAAGACCTCCTCGAGAAAGGCAAAACGCTTGCGAAACGAATCACCTCCTGGGAGGAAAACCTGATACAGCCCAAGCAAAAAACCTTTCAAGATGTCATTAATTTCAATAATAAACTCAATGCGCAGTTGATGGATCTAAAAGGGTACGTTGATGTTGCAGAACCCAAGGTGACCAAGGGCGCCAAAGAGCGTTTGCAAGATCTACTGGCACAATGGAAAACCTTTGAAAACGAACGCAATGCGATAGTGGATCGGGAGATGGTGGCATATAATGCTGCTTTTAAGGCGCTTGACCTACCAGCGATCATAATACCAGAATAGTTATATCAACGGTCATTTTGAAATTGATCACATCTTGATTGACCCGCAATATTAGGGGTAATGAAGCAACTTTATGAATAGGCATTACTTTAGCCTCTCTGCAAAGAACTTTTCAAAACCCCCTATCTTGTCAAATGTTTATCTTGTCATTACCCAATACCATGAACTTCATCTTAGACCAAACCTTCAAAAATCAAAACTTTACGCAGATCCGCCTGCCCAAAGGGGAGTATGAAACCTGCACTTTTGAAGGGTGCGATTTTTCAAATGGCTATCTCGACAACCAAAATTTTATGGATTGCGAATTTGCAGATTGTAATTTAAGCAACACCAATATCTCGAATACCATCTTTAAAGAAGTTAGGTTCAGTAGGTGTAAGATGATAGGGCTCAAATTCGAAACCTGTAATCATTTTTTGATGGATCTTGAGTTTCAAAACTGCACGTTGAACCATTCTTCCTTCTATCGATTAACACTGAAAAACCAATTGTTCAGCATCTGTAAACTGATAGAGTTAGATTTTACCGAAGCTGTTTTGAACGGAGCAATATTCGATAACTGCGATTTGAGCAGGGCCATTTTCGCACAGACCGTTCTGGAAAGGGCAGATTTCACAACGGCCCTGAACTTCAACATCGATCCTGAACAAAACCGAATTAAAAAGGCACGTTTTTCTAAAGACGGATTGGCCGGATTATTGATTAAACACCAGATCATAACAGTATGAGCCTATTGAAAAACGTTCACCATATCGCCATTATCTGTTCCGATTATCAAAAATCGAAATTTTTTTATACCGAGGTTCTTGGGCTTGATATCATTAATGAAACCTTTCGCGAAGAAAGACAATCATATAAATTGGACCTTGCCCTTAACGGCCATTACATTATCGAGCTGTTCTCCTTCCCCAACCCACCTGAACGCACCTCTAGACCAGAGGCCGCCGGCCTGAGGCATCTCGCTTTTGAGGTGGAAAATCTAGTGAACATCGTTACCCATTGCGAAAAATATCAGGTTGAAGCGGAGGCCATCCGTATTGATGAAACCACCAACAAGCGATTTACGTTTATTGCCGATCCCGATAATCTGCCCATAGAATTTTACGAAATGTAAGATCTTTTTATTCTGCCTTTCCCCTTTGATAATGGCCTTACAAATACTTTAGTCTTACTTTCAAGTCCAAAAAATCTGAAAGAATCTTCAAAGATTGCCAGATTTTTAATCGAACGTCTTCCAAAAACGGATAATTTGTATCTTGTTAGACCTAATATTGTACCCTCATGAAAAAACTATTACCTCTCTTTTTATTGATTTCCTTTGTTAGCCGGGCGCAGAACACAATCGCCTTTACCGAAGGAAACCGCTCGCCCAAAGCCAGTTTAAGTGATGTTTCTTGGATACAAGGTCATTGGAAAGGCGAGGCATTCGGTGGTATTACCGAGGAAATATGGAGTCCGCCTTTGGGCGATTCTATGATGTTCTCATTCAAACTCGTGGTAGACAGTAAGGTAAGTTTTTATGAAATTGGTCATATTCAACAACAAGGCGAAACGCTTCTGCTACAACTCAAACACTTTGGAGGCGATCTGAAAGGATGGGAAGAGAAAGATGAAATGGAAAATTTCAAATTGGTAAAATTGGATGGGAATCGTATTTATTTTGATGAATTTACCTTTGAAAGAATCAATACAGACGAAATCAACCTATATGTTGTAATCGGTAACGAAGATGGTAGTCATGAGGAAGTACGATTCAATTACATAAGACAATGAGTGGCAAGAAAAAATGTTTGGATTGTGGTTCCGAGATTATGGGGCGGGTCGACAAAAAATTCTGCTCTGACGGCTGCCGTAACGCATACCACAACAAAACGAAACCAGAAAGTAAGAACCTTATACGCAACATTAACAACCGCCTACGCAAAAACTATAAAGTACTTGATAGTTTCAAGCTGACCGATGGCAAGACCCGTACCACAAAAACACGGCTACTTGACAAAAATTTCGACTTTGATTACCTTACCTCTGTTTATACCACTAAAAAAGGTACGACCTATTTCTTTATCTATGATTTGGGCTATTTGCCCCTCGACAATGATTTTTATATGATCGTGAAACGGGAGTAACCCCGTATTTTTGGTCAAATAAAATGCCCCCATTCTGAAAGGCATTGCTTTTTACCATAAAAGTCACCGTTTCGGATGCCAGGTGAATCACCAATTCTGACCACTCAACCTCAGCGCGGCGATGACGACGTCCTTTCTGCTGATCTGACCTACCAGTAAGCCATCTTTCATTACAGGAAGTCTTCTTCGGTTTCCCTTGTCAAAAACCGCGGCCGCATCAAAAATACTAATGTCGTGAGGAATGGTCTCCACATTTTTAGACATATAGCGTTCCACACTTTTATCTAAGATAGGCTGATTAAAATAACGACTTTCAGAAATCTGCTTCATACAATCCGCTTCAGAGATGATACCCACTAAAAACCCATTGTCATCCAAAACCGGACCCCCTGAAATATTATGCTTTGTAAACAACTCCATAACCTCAAGAATAGACTGCTGGGGAGTAAACGTCACTAACTTCTTTGACATATAGTCCGTAACCATAATGGGCGCCTTATACTCCTTCTTTGTGACCACTTTGGCCCTCTGACCCTGAAAACTCTTGATTCCCATACCGTTACTTTTTTAGGTTAATCACTAAAGTTAGTTAAAAAAACAATGCGAAATTCAAATTTTCGATGTGTAACTTGATGATTTCATAACAACCTCTGTCTGTTGGCAAAAAATAAGCTGCTATTCTTCATACAATTCGAACCACACACGTCAACATATGATTTTGGAATTTCATACATTTAACCATAGAACCTGGTAAAATGAAAAAATCTTCTTCGATACTTTCCGTCTTTTTTGTGCTTCTTGCCATTTATTGGACGTTCCGTTCTTCAATGCCCACCTATACCAAAGATGCCCTAGCCGATCTCACTTCTTTCTCCACAGACAAGGCATTGCTACATGTACAGCAGATTTCTCAAAAACCACATGCAGTAGGTTTTGCTGCCCATAAAGAAGTTCGTGCCTATATCGTTTCCGAACTGCAAAAATTGGGTCTGGAAACTTCCTTGCAAGAAGGCTACACGGCCGGTGACTGGGGCAACCTTAGCAAGGCCACCAATATTCTGGCACGCATTAAAGGCTACGATTCTGGCAAGGCACTGATGCTGCTATCCCATTATGACAGTAGCCCGCATTCATCGCTTGGGGCCAGTGATGCCGGTAGTGGGGTCGCCACGATCTTAGAGGGGCTACGCGCTTTTTTGGCCAAAAACAAAAAACCCAAGAACGATATTATCGTGCTCATTTCCGATGCGGAAGAATTAGGTCTGAACGGGGCCGATCTTTTTGTAGATAAACATCCGTGGATAAAAGACGTGGGCCTAGTACTCAATTTTGAAGCACGCGGAAGCGGTGGCCCAAGTTATATGCTTATTGAGACCAATCGAGGTAATGCACGGTTGATCGAAGAGTTTACAAAGGCCGATCCCGATTTTGCGGTTGCAAATTCCCTTGTATACAGTCTTTACAAAATGTTGCCTAATGATACCGATCTGACCGTTTTCAGGGAAGATGCGGACATAGATGGATTCAACTTTGCATTTATCGACGACCACTATGACTACCATACCGTACAAGACAGTTATGAGCGCCTGGATCGGAACACCCTGGCACATCAGGGTAGCTATTTAATGCCACTGCTAAACTATTTTAGCGGGTCAGATCTAAACGATCTCAAAAGTTTGAACGATTCAATCTATTTCAATGTGCCGTTCTTCCGCCTAGTATCCTATCCGTTCGAATGGATCTGGCCCATGTTCGGTATTGCGATCCTTTTGTTCTTATTATTGGTAATCAATGGGTTTCGAAAAAGAGTCTTGAACAGTAAAGAAATAATAAAAGGCTTTGCCCCTATGCTATTGGCCCTGCTTCTAACGGGTCTAATAGGCTTTTATGGCTGGCCATTGTTGACATGGGTGTACCCACAGTACCAAGACATGCTTCACGGGTTTACCTATAACGGCCATACCTATATCGCCGCCTTCGTGTCGCTAACCGTTAGTATTTGCTTCTTCTGCTATGCCCTATTCAAGAAATTAGATCCCCGCAACCTACTGGTCGCCCCTATTGTCTTATGGATGATCATATGCGGTTTGGTAGCGGGCTATTTGCAAGGCGCGAGCTTTTTCGTAATTCCTGTTTTTGCTTTACTGGCGTCTTTTATGGTTGTTTTGAACCAAGAAGTGCCCAACCCTTATCTGATGGTATTTTTGGCCTTCCCTGCGATCGCGATATTCGCCCCGCTCATAAAAATGCTCCCTATTGGCTTGGGACTTAAAATGATGGTTGCCAGTAGTCTTCTGACCGCATTGACTTTTGTATTGTTATTGCCGGTCTTCAGTTTCTTCAGAAGGAAAAACACCTTGGCCTACCTCAGCTTACTACTGTTCTTAGGCTGTTTGGTCGTTGCGCATTTTAATTCAGGTTTTTCTGTTAAGAACGCAAAACCAACCAGTCTTCTCTATGTACTTAATGCCGATACCAATTCGGCCCAATGGGCTACTTACGAAAACTCGCTTTCAAAATGGACGGCGCAATATGTAGGCAATGATAAGAAAGAGCCTGAAAAAGGCTCCAGTACCACCATAAGCAGTAAGTATGGTTCAGCATTCACCTATGTTTCCGCTGCTCCGAAAAAGGAAATTTCGCCTATGACCATCGAAAAGACAAGAGATACCATTATTGGAGAAACCCGACTACTTGAAATCTGCATTACCCCGCAACGCAGTGTAAACCGTTTGGAGGTCTTCACCAATGATGTTACTATTGAAAAAGCATCGGTCAACACTATTGCGTTATCCGATTATTATTTGGCAAATAGAAGAGGTGGCAGACTGCTTACCCACTACATAAGCAATAATGAATACACCGAGCTAGAATTGAGCATTGCTAAGGATTCGGTTTTGGAACTAACCCTGTATGAAGCTTCAAACGATCTTTTAAGCAATCCGCAATTCAGTATTCCTGCAAGACCCGATGACAACATCCCCATGCCTTTTGTGCTAAACGATGCCATTTTGGTCACTAAAACGGTACGGTTTGAGTAAATCTATAGCAGTTATGGGCTGTGGTTGGCTAGGCCTCCCTTTGGCCGTATCCCTTATTGAGGCCGGGTATCAAGTTAAGGGCAGCACTACTTCCCAAGAAAAAATGGTACTTCTTGAAAACAAAGGAATACAACCCTATTTGATTTCTTTATTAGAAGAAGAACTAATTGGTCATGTGGATTCGTTTCTGGCGGAAGTGGATACCATTATCATCAATATTCCTCCGAAATTAAGAGGTGGCGGCAATGAAAACTATATAAAAAAAATGCATTTGTTGCATCAAGCGATTTTGAAAGCTGGGGTGCGCCAGGTAATCTTTGTTAGCAGTACTTCCGTTTATGGCGATGCCCAAGGCGTGGTTACCGAGGCGACGGAACCAGAACCGGCAACCGAATCTGGAAAACAATTGCTAGTCTCGGAACGAATTTTCCAAAACGATACTACCCTCAAAACGACGATCATCCGTTTTGGCGGATTGATCGGCCCTGACCGTCATCCTGTTACCATGTTATCTGGTCGGCGCAATCTAGCCAACGGCAATGCTCGGGTAAACCTTATCCATTTAAACGACTGTATCGCCATAATTCAGTCGGTTTTAAAATTTGGGTGGTGGGGTGAAATACTAAACGGTGTCTACCCTGAGCATCCTTTAAAAAAGTCGTATTACACTTCAAAAGCTAAGGAACAAGGTTTACAATTGCCTGATTACAAAGAAGATAATACTGAGGATAGTAAGATTATAGTGCCCATGGTGCTTTTAAATGTTAAAAATTTCCGTTTTACCACAACATTGTAATTGCGCTTCGCCACACATTTTTGACAGTTCACAACAAAGTGGCGTGATCACTGTTAACACAACATCCTTTTCATAGGGTAACCCGTAACTTTACTATAGTAACTTAAATCATTTTGCCATGGAAAATTCAAAACTTGGCGGGCGCATTCTAATGGAAATGGAAAATTTAATTGCCCAAAGTTGTCCTCAGCAAAAAGTTGAGCAACATTTTGAAAACCTTCACGTCGCGATTATAAAAAAACACTATAACGCCACTGAAGTTTCTATCGACTACCACCGAAGAAGGGTGGTTATGGACGTTGTGATGAACGAACAAGATTACGATCCGAAGACCGTTAATCTACACATGCGCACCTTACGGGTAAATCTTTGGTTCAGAAATCTTTGTGACTTTTTAAAATCATGCCTAGATTATGACACCAGAAGTTTAGCTTTTTATGCCGGGCTTCTGAATTCCCATGAAAAAAAGGATACCCCTTTGCTAACGGCGTGAATTTGAAAATAACCAACCTACCATAGTAAAGATGCCTTCGGGCATCTTTTTAGTTTGCCCTATACACAAATTCACAAGATAATGGTCAATGCACCAGCCCCTTAATCGCTTTTATTGTTTTCGTTAACAACATGCTACGGATAAATTTTATAGTTTAGCGCACCAAAAAATCAATAAACAGAGACGTATGAAAAAAATGATTTTTACGCTATTACTAGCAATCGGCTTTCTAGGTTCAGCACAGACCACAAGTGAACTTAAAAAACATTATGAGGCCTTCTATAATGAAATGAGGTTACAGGGCGACGTGAACGGCGTTATCAATGCAATGACCCATCTCAATGTGCTCGCGCCCTCTAAAGAACGGCGCGATACCCTTGCCTATATCTATGCGAACGAAGGTCAGCACATGCAGGCCTTGAACACCATTGGTATTGAGAGGGAAGATTCCGATTCCGATCTGGCGGTGCAGGTTAAAGCCATTTCACTGAAGGCATTGAATCAACCGAAAAGGGCTTTGGAACATTTCGAGGTTCTTAATCAGAGATCCCCTAATGCGTACCTGGCCTATGAACTGGCAGATCTGAAAATTCAGACCGGTGATAATTCAGGTGCGGTCGCGAATATTGAATATGGCATAGTCAATGCAAAAGACGACATGAAATATGCGTTTTACGAGAGGCAGCAACCTTATGAGGTACTGCTGAAAGCAGCCTTCATTCATTTAAAGGGACTGATGAAATACAACGCCGACAAAAATGACATCGATGGTGCCTTGGCCCTTATTGATGAAGCCTTGGCCCTGGATCCCAATTTCAATTTGGCAAGCTTGACCAAGCAGGCTTTGGAATCTCGAAAAAATCAACCTGAGGCCGCAGAGAAAAAAGACTAGTTCTCCTGTAAAAGGGTCTTGATATCAACCGTATTGTTCGCGATTACGTTGAATTGGTTTCGAAGTGAATTATACGCATTTATCATTTCCAAAACAGGTTCTTCGGGATCTATGCGATATTCAAGATGGCCTTTGGTTTTCAAAACAAAAGTTTGAAAAACCCGTAAACGACTTTTAATTTGGGGTTTGTCAAAAGTTTCTGGAAATACGGAATCTTCCAGCAGTTTCTGCTGTTCTATCAAATCTTCGATAATAAGGCTAAGATCTTCGGTATTGGCCACGGTGTAAAGTCCGTCAAAGGTCTTTTCCATTGTATTGAACTCGGCCCAATCTTTTAATTGCTCGGTTGCCTTGCCGTTAATATTGGATTTTTTCATCCATTTTTCGGTTGAAATATCAAAGGTGGTCACCTCTTGGGAAGCCGACTCATTGCCCTGTTTACAACCTATGAACAATACCAAAACTGCACCGAAGAAAAATGTTTTGACCATTGGGCGAAGGTACAAATTTTAATAAAAGCTATCTTTAGACCGCAATTCAATTTAACTTCATTTTAATGCAAAAGAACATACTTATCATTGGCGCATGCGGCCAAATAGGTACTGAACTCACCTATGCCCTTCGTGAAACCTTTGGTAATGAACATGTCATCGCCAGCGATATACGCGAAGGAAACGAAGATTTAATGCGTAGCGGATCTTTTGAACTGCTAGATGCTACGGATTATGATGCCCTTGAAGAGGTGGTAGCCTACTATGAAATTGATGAGGTATATCTTATGGCCGCCATGTTAAGTGCCACGGCAGAAAAATTTCCTATGCGGGCCTGGAACTTGAACATGAACTCGCTTTTTAACGTACTGAACCTAGCCAAGGAAAAGAAGATAAGCAAGGTCTTTTGGCCCTCTAGTATTGCCGTTTTCGGGCCCACGACGCCCAACAAGAATACCCCACAAAACACGATCATGGAGCCCAGCACGGTTTACGGAATCAGCAAACAGACCGGTGAACGTTGGTGCGAATACTACCATAACAAATATGGGGTTGATGTCAGAAGTATACGATACCCCGGATTGATAAGTTGGAAAACTATGCCAGGTGGCGGTACTACCGACTACGCCGTAGAAATCTATCACAGAGCCTTGGCCGATAAAGCTTATACCTGTTTTTTGAAGGAAGGTACCGAGCTTCCTATGATGTTCATGGACGATGCCATTCGTGCTACCCTTGAGATCATGCAATGTGACGAGGATCAAATCAAGATCCGTTCTTCTTACAACCTTGCCGCAATGAGTTTTACTCCTGCTGAGGTTGCGGAACGTATTAAGATACAAATACCCGATTTCAAAATAGCTTACCAACCTGATTCAAGGCAAGAAATCGCCGATTCTTGGCCCAGTAGCATCGATGATTCGAAAGCCACCGAAGATTGGGGCTGGAAAGCGGAGTTTGATTTGGACAAAACAACGTCAGAGATGCTCGTTAATCTGAGAAAACCACGTTAGGCACCAAACCTCAACTTCTTCTCGATTGCAACGATCATCGCATTTGCGATATCCTTGCCCGTGGCATTTTCAATACCTTCAAGACCGGGAGATGAATTCACTTCCAACAAAAGCGGTCCTTTGTTCGACCGAATGATATCAACCCCCGCAACGGCCAGGTTCAATACTTTTGCAGCCTTAAGTGCCAACTTTTTTTCGTCGGGGGTAATTTTGATGATCGATGCGGTTCCGCCTTGATGGATGTTTGCCCTGAACTCGCCTTTTTGGGCCTGGCGTTGCATCGATGCCACTACCTTGCCGTTAACAACGAAACAACGAATGTCTTGCCCATTGGCTTCTTTGATGAACTCTTGCACCAAGATGTTGGTATTCACACTTTTAAAAGCGTTGATCACACTTTCCGCTGCCTTATTGGTTTCTGCGAGCACTACTCCCTTACCTTGGGTACTTTCCAACAATTTAATAATAAGTGGAGCCCCGTTGACCATTTTGATAAGGTCTTTGGTATCCATTGGTGATTTTGCAAAACCAGTAATAGGAATATGGATATCGTTTTTAGAGAACAATTGTGAAGCAAAAAGTTTATCTCTCGATTGGGATATGGCTTCGGCCGAATTTTGACAATAGACCCCCAAATAATCGAACTGGCGTATCAGGGCACAGGCATAGAAAGTAACCGAAGGTTTAATTCTAGGAATGACCGCATCGAACTCGGAAAGAATATTACCGCCCCTATAGCGTATTTCTGGTGAATGGGCGTCTAATTTCATGTACGCCAGTTCCACGTTGAGAAAGACAATTTCATGGCCCCTGGCCTCAGCGGCCTCTATCAAACGTTTATTACTGTACAATTCAGGATTACTGGCCAAAAGAGCAATTTTTAGTCCGCTCTTATCTTTGAAGTAGGGTGCATAAATTTTGTTGATCTCCTCATCTGAAAAGTGCTTGACCTGGTAGTTTAAGGCAGGGTTTACCATATAGCGCCCCGTGATGGCCTCCCGGCCGAGAAGCATGCGAAATTCCATGGTATCGCGGTTGGCCAAGGTCAATTCAATATCAAAAGTATCTCCACCAAGGGTTACGGGTGTTTTGACCACCAACCGTTCTTCTGATATACCCGAGGAACTTTTTACCATTCGACGATCAACCAAGCGTGCCTCACAATTGATGGCAATACTGCGGTTCTCCTGCAACGGGTTCACTTCGAACTTCACCCATTCTTGTGCCCCTTTACTGAATAATTTAATGTTGGTCGCCTGAATAGAAGATGTCTTCGCACCTGAGTCTACACGTGCCTTTATAGCGGGTATTCTCAGGGTGTCGAATATGCACCATTCTTCACTGCCTATGATTTGCAGCTGTTGCTGTTTTGGTTTTCTTTCCAATGAAATCGTGGGTTAGGTTTACTACAACTTATCTGTGTCGAAAAGTGGTTTAACTGTTGAACATCTCATTAGCATTCTTGAAACTTTTGAACTCTACCATGTGGCCATTCGGGTCTTGAATAAAAAAGGATACATGTTCACCTGTCTTGCCCACCAGAAAAGTTACCTCGGTCGTAATCTCGTATTGCGATGATATCAACTTTTGGTATACGCCATTCCACGTAACCCGGTCAATGATTACCCCAAAATGAAAGGCGGGCAACACCGAATCTTCAAACTTATATGAGCGGTACGTAAAATTGAACTCGCCGGCTTTTGTAAAGGTAATCTGGTTACCAAATAGATCAATGTCTAGCCAGCGTGAAGAATGTCTTCCTAAATTTGCTCCGATGACATCAATATAAAAATCTTGGGTCTTACTAATACTTGTGCAGGGCAATGACATGTGAAATGGTGCTTTTTCCATATTTATTACTTTTTGAAATCTTTCTCTAATTTAAAAAATAATCGTGCTTTCTAATTTCATTGTCCAAGATACTACCTTATTTTTTTCTTAATTCGAAAATATCCGTTCTTCTATCCTTTAAATTTCTGACCGCGCCGAACTGGTTCAATTCGCGCAACAGGTCTATATCGACATCGGCAATCAATATCATTTCGGTATTTGGCGTGGCCTCTGCCTTTATGCCATTTGTCGGAAAAGAAAAATCGCAGGGTGTGAATACCATTGATTGAGCAAGTAATTTCTTCATAGGTGTGATTGTCTTCATAATTATAGTACTCAACAATAATCGATAGGGCGCAGCCAGCTCACTGTCCGTTTATCTTGATCACCACTTGCCCATCAGGAAATTTGTCAATCAAGGAAGCTATTTGCGCCTCTCGCCAATAAGATCCGGGCATATTGACATATGATGAAAGCATTACTTCCTTCAACTCCTTATAATCATCAAGATCAAGAAATTTCAGCTCAATAGTATCGATCTCCTTTACCTTCATTTCTTCTTGAATATCATTAAATACGCTCGTATTTTTTCGCTAACAATTCAGAACTTGGAAAAGAATAGCAGAAAATTGACCAGAAGACGATCTTCCTTTAACGGATATTTGGCAGGTGGGCTTGCCCTAGGCTAATCTTCGTCAGTATCGCCATCGACCATATCTTCATGATCGGGCTCAACAACCGCAGTTGGGTCGTCATCGTCGAAGTCATCATAATCACTTTCGTCATAATTCTCCATGGTGCGTTCCAACTTTGCGCTGATCTTGACCAGGTACTTGGTGTCTTCGGTTAACACTTCCACCGCTTCGATGCGCTCATTCTGGGCGTTCTTGAACGATACGATATTTCTATCATCGTACCCATCAGGATATTTCTCGACCAGAAGGCGCAACACCTCGGGCGTTAATTTTTTGAAATCTACGATTACTCTTTTTAAATGTGCGTTTTTGTCCATGATTACATGTCTAAAAGGTAAGCAAAAATTAAAGGAGCAACAATTGTTGCATCACTCTCTATGATAAATTTTGGGGTATTGATATCCAGTTTGCCCCAAGTTATCTTTTCATTTGGGACGGCGCCGGAATAGGATCCGTAACTGGTCGTTGAATCACTGATCTGGCAAAAATAGCTCCAGAAAGGTGTGTCGGTACGCTCCATATCTTGATACAGCATAGGCACTACACAGATTGGGAAATCGCCCGCGATACCACCACCGATCTGAAAGAAACCGATTCCGTTCTGGCAGTTATCAGTATACCAATCGGCTAAAAAGGTCATGTATTCGATGCCAGATTTCATCGTACTTGCCTTCAATTCTCCTTTCAGTACATAGGAAGCAAAAATATTGCCCATGGTGCTATCTTCCCAACCCGGACAAATAATTGGAAGGTTTTTCTCAGCGGCAGCATACATCCACGAATCTTTCACGTCGATCTCATAGTGCTCTTCCAGAACGCCCGAAAGTAACATTTTGTACATGAACTCATGAGGAAGGTACCTTTTACCGGCATCCTCAGCATCTTTCCAGATCTTGAAAATATGTTTTTGTAACCTTCGGAACGCTTCATGCTCAGGTATACAGGTATCGGTAACCCTATTGAGCCCTTTTTCCAACAGGTCCCATTCGTCTTGCGGGGTAAGATCTCGATAATTCGGCACACGTTTATAATGCGAATGTGCCACTAAATTCATGATATCCTCTTCCAAATTGGCCCCGGTACACGAAACAATCTGTACTTTATCTTGACGTATAATCTCGGCGAAAATCTTTCCCAATTCGGCGGTACTCATGGCGCCCGCCAACGAAACCAGCATTTTGGAGCCATTGGCCAATTGCGCCTCGTAGCCTTTTGCGGCATCGACCAAAGCCGCGGCATTGAAATGTAAATAGTACTTTTCTATAAAATTTGAAATCGCTCCCTTAGTCTTCGTCATCCTCGAATTTTGAATTTTTACTGCCCCCTTTATAATCTACGTCGTAGGTATTGTCATAGTTGTCTTCGACAGCTTCACCCATAAATTTATAGCTCAACATTTTATAGTACAATTTTGCGGCAAGAAAATCGGCCGCTCTATCGCCATTGGGGCAAAGTTCGACAATATCGAAACCTACCACGTTCTTTTCTTCGAATACCTGCTTTAAAAAATCAAGGGTTTCGTACCAAAAAAGGCCTCCGGGTTCAGGTGTTCCTGTTGACGGCATGATTGACGGGTCTAAAGCGTCTAGATCAAAAGTGATGAAAACGGTATCACCCATCGCGGCGATAACCTTATCTACCCAATATTCGTCATTGACCATTTCGCGGGCAAAGAAAGTCTTTTCCTCGTCCATAAATGTTCTTTCTATGGTATCCATCGAACGGATCCCAACCTGTACCAGGTTCGTAGTCTTACTCGCCTCGTGTAAAGAGCAGGCATGGTTACATTTACTGCCCATATAAGTTTCGCGAAGGTCGGCATGGGCATCAATGTGCAAGACCGTCAAATTATCGAAACATTCATTAAAGGCCCGTATTGTGCCGATCGAGATCGAATGTTCGCCCCCGAAGAGGGTTACGAATTTGTTTCGTTTGATATACTCTTTGGTAGTTTTATGAACTACCGATACCATGGCCTCAGGCGAGGTTTTCTCTGTTATCGGTTCCGCAACGTAAATACCCTGTTGGTATACTTCAGTACCGGTTTCAATGTCATAGAGTTCCATATTATCGGTGGCATTCAAAAAGGCCTCAGGGCCCTTATCGGCCCCTTTTCCCCACGTACTGGTTCCGTCATAAGGAACAGGAATCAGCACTACTTTTGCTGTTTCCAGTTGCGCGAATTTATCGGGTATACCCCCATAATTCCTTCTCATACTCATTTTATAAAATTTACTTTTTGTTGTTTTTTAATTTCCCTTTTTCCAATGGTTGCACACCCTTCACAAACTTGATTCCCTGTCAGTAAAACGCCACATAGCCATTTTAAAGATGGAATTTATACAATTAACTTTCTACTTGTACCTTAACGTTCACTTTTTTTTCCGCTTTCTGTTTCTTTGCACCGTACCCGAGAATCTTCAACAGATCCTCTGCTTTTTGTTGCTCACTAAAAAGCTCGTAGGTGAAATTTCCATCTGCATCCTTATCGATAAGAATCTGCTTCGGTTGCGGAATCAGGCAGTGTTGCAAACCGCCAAACCCGCCAATAGTTTCTTGGTAGGCACCCGTATTGAAAAAGCCGATGTATAGGGGCTTGTCCTTTCTATATTTAGGAAGGTAAATGGCATTCATATTCTGCTCGCTGTTATAATAGTCATCACTATCACAGGTCAGACCTCCTAACAAAACACGTTCGTATTGGTCGTTCCAACGATTGATGGGCAACATGATAAAACGTTTGTTGATCGCCCAGGTGTCGGGTAGCGTGGTAATGAAAGAGGAGTCGATCATATTCCACTTTTCACGATCGTTCTGTTGCTTTTGATATAAAATTTCATAAATGGCGCCCCCACTCTCACCTACGGTAAAGCTTCCGAACTCGGTAAAAATATTAGGTACGCGCACCTCGGCTTCCTCGCAGGTAATGTTGATCTGGTTCAAAATCTCATCTACCATATACTGGTAATCAAATTCAAATGCCAAGGAATTCTTGATAGGAAAGCCGCCACCAATATTCAGGCTGTCTAATGACGGGCAGATTTTTTTTAACTGCGTGTATACCTTGAGACATTTTACCAATTCATTCCAGTAATAGGCATTGTCACGAATACCCGTATTAATGAAGAAATGCAGCATTTTCAGTTTCACCTTCTTGTTGCCCTTTACCTGGTTTCTGAAAAAGGGTACGATGTTCTTGTATCCGATTCCCAAACGAGAGGTATAGAACTCGAATTTAGGTTCTTCTTCAGAAGCAATGCGAATACCTATGTTGAATTTACCATCGATTGCCTCGGAGAGTAAATCTATTTCTTCGTAATTATCAATTATTGGAATGCAATTAGTATGCCCCCCATTGATCAACCGTGCTATGTTCTCTATATATTCATCACGTTTGAATCCGTTACAGATAACATAAGCGTCATTTTTAAGCTTACCGCTCGCCTTTAGGTCTTCAACGATATTGATATCAAAAGCCGAAGAAGTTTCAATATGTATATCATTTTTTAGGGCCTCGTTCAGAACATGGTGAAAATGAGAACTCTTCGTGCAATAGCAATAATGATATTTACCCTTGTACCTGTTCTTTTCTATGCCATTCTTGAACCAATTTCTGGCTCTGGCAATGTTCTCGGAAATTCTGGGCAAATAGGTAAACTTCAACGGACTACCATACTTCTCAATCAGTTCTTGTAATGGAATGCCATGATATTTTAAATACTCGCCATCAAGGGTAAACTCCTCCTGAGGAAAAAAATAGGTTTGGTCTATTAGATCAATATATTTTGTGTTCATTAACTTAGGTCTTAAAATGATGAAAATCGATAAAAATTATAGCTCCGGGTTATTATAGAAATGTATAACGGTTACCGATGGTATCAAATTAAAATCTGTTCTTGAGTAGTAGGCATGAAGAAGTAGACGTGCTGACTTCGCACAATCTTAGAATTAAGGACGGAAGTTAGCTTTAAAATTCGGCTACCTGTCTTAAAAGGTGGTATGGGTATTGACTTCCAAATCTCCCATAACCCGAACTTAGAAACACAATGCATGATGTTCAGCTAAATACTCATAGTACCCATGTTTTTATTTTCACATAAGCTAGAACAAATGAAAACAAAAAAAAATTAAAATCAACTGTTTTCTTGGAAATTAAGCCTAGTGCACCAAAAAAGTTTCCAAACCAAAAAATAAATAGTGTAATTTTAAACAAGTTGTTCATCTTTAATTAATTATAAACATGGTATACAGGGTTCAGAATTTAAGAAAATGCTTGGGCAGCATTATTTTATTGATAAGTTTAGCATTTTCAACCTATCTTAACGGGCAAATAGCCCCAGGAACCTACCTTTCGGTACTAGAAAACAACCACCATGAACTAAAGATCAGTGCTAATTATTTAATTTATTCCGTTTATTCGAACAAGCCCGCAGAATTCATTAAAACTCAAGGTGGTTATTATACCGTTCAAGATGGGGCCATTAAGGTAGATTTGGAATTCAACTCCAACTTTGAGCATGATGGTGTCAGGCAGTTGTTAATTTCATTTTCTAGTGAGAACGATAAACTGACCCTACAAACCGATGTGCCCAGGATCTTTTCGAGAATAGAAAAAGTAGCGCAAGACCTAGACGGTCAGTGGCTTTTCGCGACCCGGGGGCCGGACGAGGGCCAAGAACGGCGCGGTGACGAAAACCCGAGAAAAACCCTCAAGTTTTTGATCGATGGCCGTTTTCAATGGATCGCATACCATACGGAAACTTTTGATTTTTCAGGCACCGGAGGGGGCACGTATACCGCTAAAGATGGAGTTTACACTGAACAAATAGAATACTTTTCAAGGGACAATACCCGGGTTGGCGCCTTATTGAATTTCAATTATGAGGTAAAGGGCACTGATTGGCACCATACCGGGAAAAATAGCAAGGGCGAACCTTTGTACGAGATTTGGGCCAAACGGTAGTGGTCACAAAAAATAGGTATTGGCAAGTACTTCGCTAAACGGTATCTGATCAGATGGCCCGGCATGTGAAATGCTCCCCAACCTTCAATACTCCGTTGGGTGGCGCCCAAATCGATTTTCATAGATTTTGGTAAAGTAACCGGTGGTTTCATTTGCCATAGTAACCCCTAATGGCGATCATAAATAAACCCTAAAAACCGCATTGGGCGTAATGCCCAGTGAATTTTGATCACCCTGTTCGGCAGTGCCCGGTGCCCCTACCCTGTAAAATGTATTGATGGTCTTTTCTTTATCCAAAATGTTCCAAACAGATAGTCCTATGTTTGCCCTGGCGGCTACCTTGAAATTGATTTGATATAATGCCGAAATATCAACGCCCAGGTAGTCATTGAGCCGCGCTTGGTTGACTACAAAGCAAAACAAAAACACAGGCAGCCGGTCGGTTGTTTCAGGTACTGGTTGGCGGATTGCTTAAAACCTTTGCAATAAAGCGAAATTGCCACTATGGCTTTACCTACCTATAAATTTGCACCTCGGAAGTACTCTCGATCCGGTATTTCAACCCAAGGGGTTCCGTTATAGATTGTAAGGCATTGCTAAGGTTATCATGCACAAAACCACCTGTAAAGAGCGTGCTGGTACCTATATTTTCCCCGGTTACCTTTATATTGTACTGACGTTCAAGTTCGGCGATAACCTCAGCAAGTGCTACGCGCTCAAAGCTGCTCACGTTTTTGACCCACTGCGGATTTTGGTAAGCGGTTTTACCAAGGATGGATTCCCCGTTGGCCAGCCGATACCGATCACCGGCCTCGAGCCTTTGGTTCACATTGGTACCAATTACTTGCACAATGCCCTCGAAACATTCCACCTCAAAAAAATCGGCACGCTGCCTTACATTGAACTGTGTACCTACCACGCGCACCACACCGGCAGGGGTCACCACGTCAAAAGTAGCCCCTTTGGCAACCTTGAAAAACGCTTCCCCCTTTAATTGTACCTCGCGTTTTGAGGCCCATTTGTTTTTTGAATAGCTAATTTCAGTCAAGGCGTTTACTACCACGGTCGACGAATCTGGCAATGTTATGGTGGTTTTTTCACCGGCCAGGGTACTTATTTCAACATTTTTATTGGCTAGGAAGAAGTAAGATAACAAAGCCCCTACCACAAGTACGCTGGCAATGCGCATGAACGGCCTGACCCAATTGATCTTCTTGACCTTGCCCGGCTCTTTTTCGTACCGGGCGGCAAAAGTGTCAAAATCATCGACTGTTGATACCCGCGAGGCTTTAAAATAGCGCGCATTTTCGACTATCCCGGTAATTTCGGCATAATCGTTTAGCTGTTTGAAACTTTCCAATTCTTGTTCGGAAAGTGTATCGTTCAACCATTTCTGTATCAGTTGTTCCTTTTCCATCGATACGGTCTATTACCTTATAACAATCAAATTGCCCAAACTCCTGATTATTTTATATTAAAATTTTCCAATTCTTTTTTTAAGATGCCAAAAGCGGTATAGATCCGGTACTCGACCACTTTGCGGGTCACCCCCAACATTTCGGCAATTTCCTCATGTTTTTTGCCTTCCACCTTGTTCAGCATAAAAGCGGCGCGTTGTTCTTCGGTAAGCTTCGCAAGTGCCTTTTGGTACTTTTGGAGGTATTCTTCCTTTTCCATCAAAAATTCGGGCGATTCGTTGCTGCTTTCGTCAGGTTTAAGTTTTTGGTACTTCAACACCACGTTTTGGTGTTTTACCTCATTCAGCATCATATTGTTGGCCACGGTATATAAAAATGACTTGGCCTTCGCCAAAGAAACCTCTTGGCAATGCTGCCAAAGTTTTATAAAGGCCTCTTGTGCCTTGTCATTGGGGTTTAGCCTTTCACCATATTTATAATACAGGTAATCATGCAGGCTTTTCGCGTATTTGTTATAAATGCCCGAAAAAATCTGCCTGTCGCAAATGTTTTCAAAAAGTTCTTTTGACAAACCCCCAAAATTTAGATCGCTAAAAATAGAAATAAAATTTTAAGATTTTTTCAGGAGATTTTAAAAGACGGTTGTTTTAGTAACGAACATACCCAAATAATACACTTGAACCATGAGAAAGTTATTAAAAATACCCTTCACCACCCTCTTGGCAATTTTGGCCCTTCTGGGTTGCCGAAAAGAAGAGTTCGAATTGATACCGGACCCCGCACAACAAACTTTGGCCGGATCACCAGTGGCCGGCCTACTTGAAAATACGGCGCTTAACGATGGTTCGATCGACAATATCATTGACCGCTCGAACTGCACCACGGTGAAGCTGCCCTACATTGTCAACGCCAATGGCACGGATATTTTGATCGACGATCAGGCGGACTATGCCAATGTTGAGGCCATTTTCGAGGCGTCACAAACGGATGTCGACTTACTGGTGATCGCATTTCCGGTTATGGTGATCCTAAGCGATTTTACCGAAGTAATGGTCGTCGACCAAACCCAACTAAATGCGATAACCGCAAACTGTGCCGGCGAAAACATCGCCGATGCCGACATTGAGTGTATTGACATCCAATACCCGATCACGGCCTCGATCT
>JBHJNU010000042.1:0-12537 GCA_050330515.1 Flavobacteriaceae bacterium
CAGTCAAAATGACCTTCGTATGAAAGGCTATGGCCATCTTTATGAACAATACCCCTTGGCCAATGGCAAAGGTTTTTACGAGGCGTTCATGGCGGGTGCCAAGCCAAGTGCCGGATGGGGTGATGACAGTGATTTTGAGGAGTATTATTTAGATTCCGAGGGCAATACCCTTGAAAAGGTGATCAAGGCCGAACGGCGAAAAGACTAACAACTTACCCTTTTATGCCGGTAACATTCGTTTTTCTACCTTACAGCACGTGAATTCTCCTTCTAGGCCATACTGTCAATTAAACTTTCGCATGTAAGCGAAAACAAATCTATTTTTTCGCAATTGAAGACTCCATTTGATCGAAATGCAGAACCACGAATGATAAAAAATGACTAAAAGTGGTTTAAAAAGGGCAATTTTTTGGGCCTTTGGAAAAACCTTAAATCAGTTCTATCTTTAAATTGTATATTTCTGCAACCATCCTAATTTTATTTTATGTTCTTTAAACCTTGCATTTCGGTACTCTTTGCGCTCTTCTTTTTACAGGTTTCTGCACAGTCACTTGATTTTAGCAAATTGCAAAACCTGAACATTAGAAACGTGGGCCCTGCTAACATGAGCGGGCGGATAACGGCGATCGATGTTGTCGAAAAAAATACCAAAGTCATGTACGTAGGAGCCGCTTCGGGGGGTGTTTGGAAATCAGAAAACGGCGGCAGTGCCTGGGTTCCTATTTTCGATGAGCAGCCCACCCAGAATATAGGGGCTTTGGCCATTGACCAAAACAACCCTGAAATTATTTGGGTAGGAACGGGCGAAGGAAACCCCAGAAACTCGATGAACCTCGGCGCAGGCCTATTCAAGAGCACCGATGCCGGAAAAACTTGGACACATATGGGGTTGACCGATACCAAAACCATTCATCGCATACATGTTGACCCTAGAGATGGCAATACTGTTTTTGTTGGCGCCATGGGAGACCCCTTTACCCCTAACGAACATCGCGGACTCTACAAAACCATTGATGGAGGTAGTACGTGGCAAAAAATACTGTATACCAATAACCAATCGGGCATTGCCGATATGGTCGTGGACAAAAGCAATCCCGATAAAATTTTTGTAGCGCTTTATGAACATCGAAGAACCCCATATTATTTTACATCCGGAGGCTCAGGATCCGGACTTTACCTGACCCATGATGCTGGCAAGACATGGCTGAAGCTTGGCGAAAAAGAAGGATTACCGGCAGGTGAATTGGGGCGTATTGGCATTGCGATCGCACCAAGCGATGCTAACCGGGTCTATGCAAAAATAGAGGCCGTAGAAAACAAACTATACCGTAGCGATGATGGGGGTAAAAATTGGACGGTCATCAATGAGGATCCCAAATTCACCAATAACCGCCCTTTCTATTTTCAAGATATTGCCGTCGATTCAGAAGATCCCGATCGACTTTATAATATTTACCAACCTTTATCGGTAAGTTATGACGGCGGAAAGACCTTTGACCCCACCCCTATGATCCCTGCCGATGAAACCAAAGGCATCCATGCCGATTTTCACGCGTTTTGGGTAAATCCGGCCGATGCTCGACATTTTATCATTGGCGGCGATGGCGGATTGGGCATAACCTATGACCATGGCAAAAGCTGGTACTTTCCAGAGACCATTCCCGTTGCCCAATTTTATCACATCAATGTGGATCATGACAAGCCTTATAATGTTTATGGTGGAATGCAAGACAACGGCAACTGGTCCGGACCTGGCTATACCTGGAAAAGGGGCGGTATCCGTACGCTTTACTGGCAGTACCTGGTGGGTGGCGATGGTTTTTTCATCTCGCCCGATCTTGATGATTCGCGGTTTGGTTATGGCACTTCCCAAAACGGCTACCTGTACCGTTATGATAAACTTACGGGCTATTATGTTAGTATCAAACCCCCGGCACCAGATGCGAGAACTCGTTTGCGCTTTAATTGGAATGCGGGTTTTGCAAGGGATTTGCATCATTCAAGCACGGCCTATTACGGATCACAATTTGTTCATAAGACTACCGATAAGGGAGCAACATGGAGTATTATTTCCCCAGACCTGACCACAGATAACCCTGAGCACCAGAAGCCCGATTACGGCGGACTCACCCTTGACGTATCGGGGGCGGAAATTTACAATAGTATTTTGACCATTGCGCCAAGCAAAACGGATCAAAACGTGATTTGGGTAGGCACTGACGATGGTCAAATTCAGCTTAGCAGAGATGGCGGGGCAACATGGCAAAACGTGACCAAAAATATCAACGGATTACCAGATCGTTCGTGGATCGCCCAAATTCAATCTTCACCAAAAAATGCTTCCAGCGCTTGGGTAGTGGCCAACAATTACCGTAAAGGCGACTATGCGCCCTACCTTTTCAAAACAGAAGATTTCGGGCAAACGTGGCAGCGTATAATCGATGAAACAAAGGTAAAGGGTTATGCCCTTTCGGTGATCCAAGATCCGGAAGAACCCAATTTGGTGTTTTTAGGTACCGAGCACGGGTTATGGGTCAGTATAGATAAAGGCAATACCTGGTCACCCTTAAAAAACGGATTCCCATCGGTCTCCACCATGGATCTGACCATCCAAGAACCCGAATCGGCCTTGATCATTGGCACTTTTGGTCGTGCGATCTGGGTTTTGGATGACCTTTTAAGTTTAAGGGAAATCGCGGCGAACAGACTCAAAGGCGCAATTACCGCGCTGCCCGTCAACGATGCCGTACAAGTCAAAGGACTGTTCATCAACCCGCCGGGAAATATATGGACTGGCTTTCACACTACCTTTGAAGGCGAAAATAGGGTTTTTCAAAAAACCCGGATACCGTATTACCTGGCAGAACTTAAAGATTCGACCGCCACGGTCACGGCCACAATTTATAATGAAAAAAAGGAACGGATCAACACCATCGCAGGCGATTCTTTGGTTGTTGGCCTGAACTACTTGACCTGGCATTTGGATGAAAAATCGGCGAGCCTGCCCGGCGCTTCCCAGAAGATCGCCGTGCTTCCCGGAACCTATACAGTGGCCATCGATTATGCAGGGGCCATTGACAGCACCTCGGTAAAAGTGATCCCCGATCCCCGATTTGATCTCACGCCCGAAGTAGAAGAAGACCTGTATGCCTTCCGTAAAAAACTGGATGGCCAAGTGGTGGCCCTATCACAGCCCCTGACGGCCATTGACAAACACTTAACCGTGCTGAAAGAGCTAACCGCGCTTGCCGGAAATGCCGACCCCAACCCAACCAAGAAAGCTATGAAGGTGATAAAAGACATGGAGGCTCGGCTGAACGCACTTCGCGCCAAAGGCCAAACCCCCAAACCAAAACGCCAGGTAGGGGCATGGATGTCTTTTGAGACCACCCCGTTTTCGATGTTGACCGATTTGTTGTTAGTCGCCGATGCCAGAACAACCCTTATCTCTGACCAACACCGAGAAATTTTCGAGGAATTGAAAAGGGTCATTGGTAAATACAGTAATGAAGTCGACACCTTCTTAACCAAAGATTGGATGGTATTTAAAAAAGAAATCCAGAAAAGTGATCTTCAATGGTCGGATGAATGGGATTAATTATATTTCCGTTGACACTCGGGTAAAGTCGTAATTAAATAGAAAGGAAATTTTAAAATATTAACTTTGTAAAATGTTTTATAGAAGAAAAATTATTTTATCATTATTCCAGCTTTGTAAGGGAAAGATTGAAAAAACAAAACTACAAAAGTTGTTGTTTTTATATTCCCAAAGAAAGTTAGAACCGGAATATGATTTTGTTCCATATAAATACGGTTGTTTCTCGTATTCAGCTAATGCTGACCTTTTTACAATGGTAAAAAAACAATATCTATCAGAATCAGAAAAGGGATACACAAAGATTGATCCAAAAGACTACTTACCAACTCTTAGCTTAAAAGATAAAGAATTATTGATTGATACAGTTAATAATTATGGTAATATGTCAAATGAATCTTTAATACGACATACATATATTAATTATCCATATTATGCTATTAACAGTATTATAGCAGAAAGAATTTTAAACGAAGATTATTATCACATAGTTTTAAAAACAATCCCGAATCAAAATGAAAGGATCGTTTTCACAATAGGTTATGAAGGAATTAGCTTAGAAACATATCTAAACAAACTAGTGAAAAATAACATTAATCTTTTAATTGACGTTCGCAAGAACCCATTAAGTATGAAGTATGGGTTTAGTAAAACATTGCTTAAAAGATTTTGTGAAAGTCTGGGAATTAAATACATTCATCTACCTGAGGTAGGCATAAACTCGAATCAACGACAAACTCTTGAAAAACAAGAAGACTATGACCTGCTTTTCGAGAACTATAAAAACACTACGTTACTGGAAACAGCAACAGAACAACAAGAAATCATAAATCTATTAATCGAGTATAATAGAATTGCACTTACCTGTTTCGAATCAAACATTTGTCAATGTCATAGGTTGCCATTAACCGAATCACTTAAAACTTTAATAAATGATTTAGTTGTTGAACATATTTAATTTATGGCTAAAACGAAAGTTCTTATTACTGTAAAAACCTATCCAGCAATTTCCGGAAAATACGACGAGTTAGTATGCACAGCAGGCTTCACAGAAGATGGTAATTGGATTAGAATTTATCCTGTTCCATTCCGAAAAAAGGCATACTCAGAACAATATCGAAAATATGAATGGATAGAATTGGATTTGGTCAAAAATACAAGTGATTTCAGACCTGAAAGTTATAGGCCATATTCAATGGATAGTGAAATAAAAATCCTTAAATATATTGATACAGCTGGTAATTGGCACTTACGAAAAAAAGCGGTTTTAAATAGAGTTTTCGAGAATCTTTCGGAATTAATAACTGAAGCCAAAAACAAAAATATTTGTACATCTCTAGCTGTCTTCAAACCTACAAGAATTAGAGATTTCGTGGTAAAGCCAGTTGATCGAGAATGGGATAAAAAGAAAATAGCTAAACTAAAATCCCAAAGAGATCAAGGCAACTTATTTGAACATCCTGAAGATCCATTTGAGGTAGTAAATAAATTGCCTTACAAATTCACTTATGTACTTGAAGATAACGAAGGAAAAGAAAGTAGGATGATGATTGAAGATTGGGAAATTGGAGCACTTTATTGGAGAGTCTTACAGAAGCATGAGGGTAATGAGGCCAAAGCTGTTGCAGATGTACGAAAAAAATATTTTGACGATTTTGCTTTAACCAAAGATCTTTATTTATTTTTAGGAACTTCCCAAGTCCATCACTACGTATCACATAATCCTTTTATGATTATTGGAACTTTTCATCCTAAAGTGGAAGATCAGATGAAACTTTTTTAAAAAAACACGACTGCCCAGAAAACCCATAATTTAAACTTATTCCTCAACAACCGCCTCCGCCTCGATCTCTACCAAATAACCCTCGCCCACCAATTTGGCTTCCACCAGGGTATTTGCGGGGTTGATCCCGGCAAAGCGTTCACCATGGGCACGGGCAACGGGCTCCCAATCCTGTATCGAATTGACAAAAATGCGCGTACGCACCACATCGGCCAAGGTACCGCCTAAACTTTCGATCGCCGCTCCGATCTTATCGATTATAAAATGGGTCTGGGCCGCTGGATCTGTTCCTCCGATCATTAAATCACCATGGGTGGCGGTGGTGCCTGAAACATGGATCCTGTTGCCATCGCGAATAGCGCGACAATACCCGGCAAAATCCTCCCAAACGGTACCACTAAAAACCTGATATTGTTTTTCCCTTCTTCGTACTGGTGAAAATGTTCTGGGAATGCTCTTCAAATGATGGCTCAGATCACCGGAAGCCGTCAAAAAAGGGGGTTTTCGATATTCATCGCCACAATCACCGGAAATTGGGGTCAAAAGACTTTGGGCCTGTGCAATGGCTGCGATATCCTCTTCTTGCAACGCTATTGAAATGATTTTTTTGTTATCGCCAATATGTTCGCTTTCGCCCAATCGGGCACCTACGATCACCGCCGCAACGCTGTCATTATCTAAAATAGAGCGGCTCGCAATATTCGCGATAGAAACCCCATGCCTGTCGGCTACCTGCTTAACCGTTCGCAACAGATTTTGATAAGGCTCCCACCCCCCTGCGGCATCGATAAAACGCTTGTACTTCATTTGCGACCAGGTCTGTAATTCTTCCATTTTTGGTTCTGACCTGCCCAACCACTTTTCCGTCAAGAATCCACCGGCCAAGGTTCCAAAGGCCAAAATTTTAACCCCATATGTGTTACAAACATCGACCATTTTTCCGTTGGCCCTTTGGTCGATCAGCGAATGGCATACCTGGTTGCTAACAATGGGAATACCACTTGCTAACGCAATACGCAAATGCGCAGCGTCAAAATTGGTAACTCCGATATGCCTAATCATACCTTCCTCCTTGAGCTCATTGAGGTAGAAGAGTCCGTCTAACCAGCTTGGATCAGGATAGTGCCATGCATGAAATTGCATAAGATCTATAGCATTCTGCTGCATCCGTTCAAGGGCCAATGACACCGCATTCCGAACATCCTGCCTATCTATTTTGCCAGGTTGTGGTACCCATTTGGTAAACAATTGTACTTGATCGCCAAGTGCATATGAATTTTTAAATGTACCCGAAATGATTTCGCTTGATCCATAATGATCCGCCATATCGAACGAAGTAAAACCGGCAGCCGCATAGTCTTCCATGAATTTTGCCGTGACAATAGGATCCAATATTTCTCCATTTCGCTCTATATCGGCTATTTGCCATAAGCCTGTAATAATCCGTGATATTTCCAGGCCTGGGGCCAACGTGGTCGTCATCTGCATGTGCTATTCTTTTGGTAGTTTTTTAAAAAGTTGGGCAATATTTTTATCCCGGGACTTCAGTTGGTGCCACTTAAAGGCAAATAAAATACTCGCCAAAGCCATTACGATCAGCCAGATCGGGGTGGAATGAAAATACCATGCACTCACATTGGAGCTCAGGTCTTTGTAGGTATGGATGCCCAAAAAGGCGAGCAACAAAATAGTACCTAAAACACCTATGGCCACTTGTACATTCCTATTTTTAACGACCTTTATTTCCCCTGCCAATTCAGGATTTCTTTTGGGCAGCGCCAATAAGGTAATGCACATCAATAAGAAGTTCACCATCATAGAGGTGACCATAATATCGATTCCCAAGAAAAAATCGCCCGCAAAATGTGAGCCCAAAACGCCCAAACTGGCCATTATACCGGCCACGATCAAAGCGACATGGGGAGTGTGCCGTGTTGGATGCACTTTTGAAATTTGCTTGGGAAAAATACCATCTTCCGCCCAAGCGAACATTAACCTTGAAACGGACAACAACATGGCCGGTAAATCATTGATCAAGGCGATGGCCGCACCGGTAAGTACCGCCACTCCCAAACCTGACGGAAGCACATAGCTCAAAAGCCCCGGAGCTGAAATATCCTTAACCAACGCCTCTTCGGCTATAAAACTCCAGGGCACGGTATGGTATACCGCTGCAGCGAACAAGAAGTAAAAAAGGCCAACACTGATAATTGCCATTAAGATCGCGCGTGGTAACGATGTAGTGGGATCCTTGGCCTCTCCCCCAGCCTGCGCGATCGAATCAAAGCCTATAAAGCTTGAAAAAAGTAACGCGGCGGCAGATAGAAAAATACGCCAATTAAATTCAACTGAAGGAAGGGGCACAAAATCACGTCCTTCTTTTTCTTTCAGGGCAGTTAAAAAATCTGTTGCATCAAAACTGAATCCTGCTACAATAACGATAGCCCCTAGGGCGAACATTAAGAACATCATCGGAAGGAGCGTGCGTTCGTACGATTTCGCCCCTCTTATATTGATCAAAACGAAGGTCCAAACCAACCCCAACGCAAGACCGACCCTTATCCACGCCACTTCAAGTGCGGCAGAAATGGAGTTCAAGCCGAGACCCGAGGTAACATCACGAATAAAAGGTACGGTTATGTAGGCAATTACCCCGATGACTATGGAGAGTCCGAACCATTGTGAGAAACTGGCGACGAAGCCCAGATAAGGATTCAACCCACGACTGGCGTATAGATAACTTCCCCCGGCACGAGGCATCGCCGATGCTAAAATCGCATATGCAAGAGCTGCGAACAACGCAGGTAACGCGGCAAATGCAAAAGCCGGTAAAACATAGGGCCCGATACCGGCAACATTGCGCTGGATCATAAAGGGCACAACATTGATCGACGCGCCCAGCATAGAGCATACCCCTGTTGCCGTGAGGGCAAGTAGGCCCATCTGCCTTTTTAGTCTTGTTGGATTGGGTTGGTTCATTCCGAATAAAAGTTGCAACAATTCTCCTCTTACTCTTTTATATTTCCAAGATGATCTTTATTGCCCGTCATCTGCCAATGGCCCAATGATATTGGAATGTTACCGATTGAATTCAACTGATCGAAAAAATCCTTAAGATGAAAATCTTCGTTTTTTGTTTCCTTCATTTTCGCGAAATCCATCATAGCACTTTCGAGAAGATGTTTTCCGGTGATATAACTTGACCCATAACCAGGCTGGCGCATATACAAATGCTGTTCGAACAACAAGAGTTCTTTTTCTGTTTTCATCCAGCCTCTTGGTGTATATTCTGAATGAATGCCGCCCGCTTCTTCCATGGTCATTTCGTTGGCATGGGCATAAAGCGACCCGAGTCCGCGTGCTGCCCGTTGGGCTATCATGATATAGACAATTTCACGCACTCTTGGGTTGTCATCATATAGGCCAGCCTGCATGAACGTCTCCTCAACAGCAGTAGCAGTCCCTTCATTTCGGGAATCAAAAATATTGTATAACAGCGGGCCTCTTCTGATCTGGCTTGTATGTGGCTCCAAATCCATTCGTGCCAATTCGAACCAATGATAGAAATGAGAGTAAAGTGGTCTTTGATCGTAGTGCGCCGTGATCCAGAAAAAATTACGTTTTTCTTTTGGTACAAAACCGCCTAAATGCTCACGCAAAGCGGTATCAAAATAGTCTTTTACTGTTACAATTTCGTTTTCATCCAAGAACCTAATCAGGCTTTTTGCAGCTTCGTCCGCCCGCATATCATATGCTTCAGGTGAATCCGCATCGGTCAATTCCGGTAAATTTCGATTGCGATGTTCTTCCAGTTTTAAGGAAGCCCATGCCCGAGCAATTTCGCGTTTTAAAATCATCACTTCATCTTCCCAAGTCAGAGGTACTAAGTGTACATTTTGTAAATACCAGGTATAGTTTTCCTTGCCGATTCCTGATTGACCTGTTTTGGTTTTGGCCTCTTGTTCAAGCCACAACACCAAATCATCAGTAGACGTGATCGCCGCTTCGATCGCCTTGACCAATTTTTTGTCTTTTCTTACGCCCTCTAACCCAAAAAGGGACTTCAATTCTTCACTCTGCGTGCGTACCGTTCGAATGCCTGCGATCCATAGTTCTTTGGCATTGCCCGTCAAGTTCACTTTTGCCTGTGCATTAAGTGGAGGGATAACACTGATATCAGCTAGAAGTCTGGCACGTTCCGCTTTTTCCAAAGGGAAGGTATAGGTCCATAATTCGGTAGTTCCGTGATGGGTAGGTCCTTCGTGGGCAGGTACGTCACTTCTGTCTAACCAAAGTGATTTATAAAAGGCCGGATCACGTTCCCAAGGCTTCAGTACGCGAAAGTTGAAGTCGAATCCGTTCATTTCTGCCCGAACTACATACCAATCTACCTGTTGGGCAATGGTCATGCCCACGGTATCAATGGCGGTGAACCTTGCCCTTAGCCTTTCAAATTCAGGAAGCCGACTTTGAAAAGTGGCCGCAGTATAGTCGGGCGCTCCACTATTAAGCGGTGGATTTTCGAAGCTTCTCCATTCCCTAAAAAATGAAACCAGGTCGGCATACGCGTTACCTTCAGGTCTTGGAGATTTGCCCTGTGCAAGGTGAAATGGGAATACGACCAAAATCGATAAAATAACAAAATTTTTACAGCAAATGTGTTTCATTGTTAAGGGATACATCGTGGTTAATGTTTTAGGCGTACAAAGTATAAAATATATATGAAAAATACAGTTACATTTCGCAGTTCATTACGCTACCGGATGAGAATACTTATGCGCCTACTGCAAGAAAAAAATCACTCAATTTTGGCACTCACCAGTATGTCGAATCATTTTATAAATTTTCCACGAGCTTCGAAATGGGTTCAAAAAAAGAAAGGCCAAATCAAAACAAGCAATATGAAATCGATTGCTTGGGCAGGGCGAAATAATCTTAAGTTAGGGCAAGAGGTTCGGAAAGCGTATTCTATCTTAATTTTAATTTTTTACATCACTTTACATTGTTATATTTGCACCCTCAAAGTTGGCAAAGCAATTTTGTGCAGGTCGCGTAGCTCAGCTGGATAGAGCATCTGCCTTCTAAGCAGACGGTCACAGGTTCGAATCCTGTCGCGATCACCAGTAAAATAAGGGTCTTTGGAGAATTATACTTCAAAGACTTTTTTATTTGCACTCAGTTTGCACTCAAATATTGTATTCTTATGTGCTAATATGTATTGATTTACTGCAAAAGAGTTCAGTTTTCATAACTTTTTTCTCCCTATCCACAAAAAGTACCCTTCAGGGTGCTAAATTCTCTGACCAAGATATATGATTGAAATTTATACCGATAGCCCACTGTTCTTGTGCTTGGAATAATCGGTAAGCTCGTCCTTGAAACCGTTGTAAACCTCTTCTTGTTCAGTACTACTGCTCAAAAGGGAATTCATAGCATAGACACTTTTTCTAAGTAAGTGGCCTTGTTGGAAATTTGCCTTTCGCTCGGCTAAGTCGGATATACTTTTTCGTAGACCGTTATCCATATGCTGTTCAATGATCTCTCTGTGTAGGTTGGGGTGCGCTCCTTCATTTATCAGCATAAAGGCTACCTTATCATAAAGTCCTTTCTCCATTAGATGACCCGCCCATAGGTTCTTTAGGTCGTTACTGCCCTTGTCCACTATTTCCTTAATCTCGATATGTTGCTCCTTCAAGGTTGTGTCCAAGTTTGGGGATGAGTTCAGATAGGCGTTTGTTTTTCTTGGTATGGGAAAACTTACTTCTTCGTGGGTATAAACGGATTTCATTTCGAGACCTGTCTTTCCTTTTTCAAAGTAGAACCCCTTGGCATTGAACAATTTTATATAGTCTTTTGGAGACTTCTCAAAAGGGGCATGTGTCCATTCAGCATGTTTCAGGTAGGAGCCCAATGCCACTTTATCAAACTTTTGTCGGTAGGTGGTCTCCATGGTTTCAAACAGCTTTGGAAAAATCATAGGCAGAAAGATAGCTGATGGTGCTAATTTCTTTTTCTCTTTGGGATCTTGGGCTAAAAGCTGTTCCAATATTAGGTAGTTCTGCCGGACAAAGCCCGGGGATACATAATCGATCATGGTTCTCGGCAACGGCATATCACCTAAGGAAACATTGAATATGAACCTGTCAGAACCTACAATGGTCAATCTATTGTCTGCGTATTCGAGCCCCAAGGACTGAAATAGGTGATGGATGGCCCCTTTCTCCTTGGAGAAATTGAAAACATGGTTTTCAAGGATGCCCTTTATCAGTTCCACCTTTTTATCAAAGTTCTCCCTTTCCTTTTTATTTTCCGAATGGTACAGTTCTTCCTTAATGGTTTGAAACTGCTGTTCAAATGCCTTTTCCAAGATTTCTTTTGGGTCGTTTGGGAGGTACGTTTTCAAGAAGTGGTAACCCTCCAAGGATGTTAAGGTAGGAAGGATAGTATTCAATTTCTCTTTCATTATCCACTCCGAAAATAAGACTGCTTGTTTTGTTGATTTCAAGTGGGATCTATAGGAGGCTTCTTGTATCAGTTTTCGGATTTCAAGGAGGAACTGTTTGCTATGGATATCAATTTCTGAGGGTTCGTCCCTGTTTCCGAAAATGTTGATTCGCTGTTCTATCTTGATTTTCTGACTGATTTCTTTATCTGTAAACACATAGCTTGATTTATCATAGATGGTAAATCCTGTTATGGTGTCTCCTTTTCTGTTCAATTTTATATCTATGCCCTGATATTGCTTCAATACCTGTGCGAGGTCTTGGGGGCGAATGGTCTTGAAAAGACCATAGGTGGTTTCTATTTGTTTCAAGAGCCGTTTGCGATGCATTGGGAGTAGCTTGGACTTTGAATTGACTTCGAATACTTTTTGCAGTTTTGGGCCGCTCAAGCTTCGGTGTACTACGGATCCGTTAATGAACCTTGTTCGGTATCCTTTTTGATTGTTCAGTCCATAGGACACCCCAATGCTTCCATTCTTGCTTTTGCTTTGTTTTATCTCAATATGATAAGGCATGACCAGCTTGGCCAATTCCTCGAAATTCCGCACTTTGTGTTTTTGGAGAATACTGTTCAGCACATCCTGCAGATAGAACTTAGTTCCTTGGTTTGCATCCATGCCAAACTGTAGCTCTGGTAATCTATATTGTGGGAGTTC